>NZ_JAHBCZ010000097.1:0-1181 GCF_019956035.1 Pseudomonas sp. A-RE-22 | reverse complement strand
TGTGGGAGATTCTATGTTGCAGGGCAACCCTGCAACATAGGCTTCGGCTGGTATTCGCTCTGATTTTTCATCAAGGCAAATGCCACCCGGCAGAGCTTGCGAGCAAGCACCACCAATGCCTGGGTTTTTGAGAAGCCTCTGACCAGGTACGACTCATAAAACGGTTTCCATCTAGGCGAGCGACATGCCGTCATTGCAGCGATATGAGCTAATCGGCGTATTTCTGGATCCCCCTTTTTGCTCAGGTATCGGGGACCATTCTTTTTTCCAGAATCATCGACCCGCAGGTCCATCCCTAAAAACGCGATAAATGCATCACTGTCCGCAAAATCACCTCGCATAAAACTCGTCGCCAACCCAGTTGCGACCAGTTCACCAACGCCTTCGATGGCTTTGCAGCGGCCGATATTCGCCTCAATTCCCGACTCTTTGCTAACTTTTTGTAGCAACTTCTGGATGGCCTGAATCGCCTCTTTGAACGCTTTTTGCTGAGCAATCAGCGCTTTTTTTAACAAGGGTTCGTCGGCCCAGCTCAACATAAGACCGGCGTGATTCTTGACCAGCGTCGCGCGCCGATGAAGCAGGCTTTTTAATGTCGTGTAAGCCTTCGGTGGCGGGTTCCAGAGCCGCAGCTCGTGCTGTTCATTGGTCAAATACCGCGCCAGAAGACGGGCATCACAAGGATCGTTCTTAGCTCTTTGGCCGATGCCGCGACGATAGTTGCTCACCCGGTAAGCATCCACGACATAGACCTGATGACCCATCGAGTGAGCCAGCTCGACGGTATCCAGGTGATAGATATTGGTGGCTTCAACGGCAAGAGCGCTTTGGGTGGGTAACGTTTTTAGCCAGCGCTTGAGGGCTGTTCGATCATTCTTGATAGTGTCGATGGCTTGCAGATCAGAGCGATAAACAACAATTTCGGCCTTGGCTATATCGATACCAACAACCGTCTGCGAGGTAAGGATTGTCATGACGAATCCTCGGAGCTAGGGTTTAGGTGCTTGTCGGGGTCTACCTTTGCGCTGGCTTGTCTCTATCGTCGGTTTACCGATGAATTCCTTATTGGCGCTTTGGGTAGAAAGGGCGGGACGAGAAGTCTCCCACGGTCCGTACTGGCTAGAGTCGGAATCGAGCTTTTAGTCCCGCCCACCCCTTCAAGTCTAAACATACAAGCGAGC
>NZ_JAHBCZ010000096.1:0-1216 GCF_019956035.1 Pseudomonas sp. A-RE-22 | reverse complement strand
CCGGACCTGGCGCTACAACGCCTACGGCAAGGTCACCGCCGAGTGCGATGAACAAGGGCGGGTCACCCGCTACGAATACGCCGACGACCTGCACCTGGTCAGCCGCCGCCTGAACCCCGACGGCAGCGAGCTGAAGTACCGCTACGACTCGGCGCGGCTGTTGCTGACCGAAATCGAAAACGAATCCGGCGAAAAATATCAGCTGGACTACACGCCCAACGGCTTGATCCGACAGCAAGTCGGCTTCGACGGCCAACGCATCGCCTACGCCTATGATCTCAATGGCCACCTGCTGGAAAAAACCGAGCACGGCGAGGACGGTTCGCAACGGCTCACCCAGTACCAGCGCGACGCGGCTGGGCGGCTGCGGGTCAAGACCTTGCCCGACGGCCAGGCCATCGAATACCGCTACGACGAGCTGGGCCGATTGGTCCACGTCAACGACGGCAGCGATCATCCGCTGGCCTTCGAGTACGACGCCCAGGATCGGCTGGTTTGCGAACACCAGGGCTGGGGCACCCTGCGTTATCGCTACGACGCTTGCGGGCGGCTCAACCACCTGCGCCTGCCGGACGACAGCCAGCTCGACTACCACCATGCCCCAGGCGGCGCACTGACCGCCATCGACCTCAACGGCTCACGCCTGACCGAACACCGCTTTGACGGCGGGCGCGAACGGCAACGCCAGCAGGGCCGGCTGCTCAGTGACTACGACTACGATGAACAGGGCCGTCTCAAGGCCCAGACCGTGTGGCAGAGCCGACAGCAGCAACTGTTCTGGCGCGATTATGCCTACAGCGCCAAGGGCAACCTGCAAACCCTTTCCGACAACCGAAACCGCCGCAGCTACCAGTACGACCCGCTGGATCGCCTGACCCGCATCGACTTTTCCCACAGCGAGCCGCCGGAACACTTCTGCCACGACCCGGCCGGCAACCTGCTGATGCAGGACCGCCCCGGCCCGACCACCCTCAAGGGCAACCGCCTGCTGAAGGAGGGCGACCGCCACTACGACTACGACGCCTTCGGCAACCTGATCCGCGAACGCCGCGGCCAGGCCCTGGTCAGCGCCTACCGCTACGACAGCCAGCACCGCCTGATCGGCGTCACCACGGCGGATGGCCGCGAAACGTCCTACCGCTACGACGCCTTTGGCCGACGCATCAGCAAGACCGTGGACTGCCTGACCACGGAATTTTTCTGGCAGGGCGACCAG
>NZ_JAHBCZ010000095.1:0-1242 GCF_019956035.1 Pseudomonas sp. A-RE-22 | reverse complement strand
GCCACGAATCACGCCCTGGTCATAACCGAGGCTGGTGCCGTATTCGCCGAACACCGGGCGCAGCCACTCCAGCGTCACCGGGCGACTCCAGCGCAGGTCGTTGCGCCAGTAGCCGCCGCTGTCGCCGGACAACGACTGATCCTTGTAGCCACGAATCGACGCTTGGCCGCCCAGGCTCATGCGCTGGGGGCTGAACAACACGTCTTCGCTGCGCTGGCCGGTCATCAGGCTGCTGAAGCTGAAGGATTCGCCCCACGCCTGGAACGGTTGCAAGTAACTGGCGGTGGCGATGTATTTGCGGTAACGGGCATCCGGCAGCCCGGGGCCAGGGTCATGATCGCCCTGGGCATCGAGGGCACCGATGCCGTTCTGCAGGCCCAGGTCGAGGTTGACGAAGGCATTACCGATCCGCCGGCCATGGTTGATGCCGAACTGCGCCTCGCTGATGCGATTACTGCTTTCAGCGAGCTTGCTCTCTTCGATGAAGTTACTGGTGCGCAGGTACGAAAGGCCAGTGTTGAGAGAGGTCTTGCTCAGGGCATCACGGTGGATCACCCGCTCGACCCGCACCTGATGGTTCTGGCTGTCGCCGGTCTGCTTGAAGTTGAAACCGTTGGCCGGAATCTGCGAGCGGTATTCGCTCTGGCTGTAGGTGTAACTGACGTTCCACCAGCCAAACGGCAGGTTGTAATAGAGCATGGCGTTGCGGGAGGTGTGCTGGTGGTCGGTCATCGCGTCGTGACCACCGCGCAGCATCAACTGGTCGGCCAGGCCCAGCGGACTGTCCCACTCGAAACTGCTGCCCCACTGCTGCTCGCCCGTGCTGCGCTGGCCGTCGTTGCTGCGCGACAGTCCGGCGCGCCAAGGCTTTTTCGGTTCGTTGGTGACCCGCACCTCACTGCCACCGACATTCTGGCCGGGCGTCAGCTCCATTTTTGCCTGATTCGACGGCAGGCGATTGAGCTGATCGACCATCTGCTCGATCTCCCGCAGGTTGACCAATTCGCCGGTCACACCGGGAAAAGCCATCGTCAACTCGCGCTCCGACAGTTTGCTGTTCTCGGCACCCTTCAGGCCTTCGAGTCGTCCTTCCACCACCAACACGCTCAAATGCCCGCCGGACAGGTCCTGTTGCGGCAGATAGGCACGACTGGTGACCAGGCCTTTTTCGATGTAAAGGTCGGTGATGACTTTGAGCAGTTCGTTAAGCTGCGGCACGCCCAGGCATTGGCCGATGTAGGG
>NZ_JAHBCZ010000094.1:0-1269 GCF_019956035.1 Pseudomonas sp. A-RE-22 | reverse complement strand
TCGCGAGCAAGCCCGCTTGTGTCTTGCGCTGCGATTAGACTGAAGGTGAGAGCGGTGGGCGGCAAGCTGAACGCCCGAAGTGCTTAAAGCACGTGTGGGAGCCCATGCTGCCACTCACCTCTCCACTCTGGTCATTGAGCCCGAACAGTTGAACGAGCCCACCTCGAACAGTTACAAGCGTGGGCCAAGCCAGAGCGCTCTCACCTTGAGTGTAAGAGGGTTTGGCTATGTTTTCCTATCCAGCAGGTATTGATGTTTCCAAAGACAGTCTTCAGGTTCAGGTTGATCTGTTAGATGTCGGGGTGAGTTGCCCTAACGCCGAGGGTGATTTTCCTGGATTAATTGGTTGGCTACTGCTCCATCAGGTCGGTCGCGTGTTGCTGGAAGCCACAGGCGGTTACGAACGAAACGTCATGAAAGCGCTTCAGGCTGCAGGCTTTGAGGTCATTCGGATCAACCCTTGCCGTGCCAAGAACTTTGCCAAAGCAATGGGACAACAAGCTAAAACCGACCCGATAGATGCGCGCCTCCTGGCACAATTTGCAGCGGTTATCAAATCTGCTAACAGCCGGGTCACAAGTGCCGAACAGGACGACTTACGCGCACTGGTCCAGCAACGGGAAAACTTTGTTCAGCAAAGAGATGACGACAAGCGCAGACTTAAAACGGCCTCGTCTGAGGCAGTCAAACCCGCGTTGCAGAGTCATATCGACTATCTATGTGAAGCCGTTAAGCTGATAGAAAAATTGATCCGTCAAAGCGCTGAAAGCCTGGACCGTGAAAAAGTTACTCGTCTGCGCTCGGTCAAGGGGATCGGTCTCGTTACGGCGGCTAGTGTAATGGCCTATCTTCCAGAGCTCGGCGAGGTTGGCCGGCGTCAGATCGCTGCATTAGCAGGTATCGCCCCCTACAACGACGATAGCGGTACGCACAAAGGCAAACGCTACATCAGTGGCGGTAGGTTCGCCGCCAGACGCGCTCTGTATATGGCCTGCTGGTCTGTGATCAGGTTTCAGCCTGACTTCAATGCGCGGTATAAGGCGCTGCGCGAGAGAGGTAAATGCGCCAAGGTTGCGCTCATCGCATGTATGCGAGTCTTGTTGGTACGTCTAAACGCAATGATCCGGGATGGTTCTGAGTGGAAGGGCCGCATCGCCTGAATTGTGATTATGGGAATCCCCTTCAGACTTGCATAGCCCAGAGCTGTGGGAGCCTCGCTGTCCCTGGAAAAGATGGCTAAATAAATCATCCAAGACAGTTGCTCCCACA
>NZ_JAHBCZ010000093.1:0-1293 GCF_019956035.1 Pseudomonas sp. A-RE-22 | reverse complement strand
GTGGGACTGTCGTTTACACCGCCTCGGTTAACGCACCCGTGACCGACGCTCCGTTGGTTATCACCCTGTCGAACGGCCAGACCATCACCATTCCGGTTGGCGCCAGCAGCGGCACCGTGAACTTCGTTACACCAAACGACGCCCTCGCGGGCGGCGATAACCTGAGCGTCAAAATCGACGACGCCAAGGGTGGCAATTACGAGAACCTTGCCATCGACGGCAAGCCTGCCGACACCACCGTTACCGATGTACAGGACACTACCGGCCTGACCTTGAGTGCAACCGATAGCGTTGCTGAAGGCGGCTCGATCGTTTACACCGCCACCCTGACCAACGCCGCTGGCTCGCCTGTCACTGTGACTTTGAGCAACGGCGCCGTCATCAACATCGCCGCAGGCGCCACCACTGGCACCGTGACCGTCGACGCGCCAAAAGACGACGTCTACAAAGACGCTGGTAAAGTTGAAGTCAGCATCGATAAAGCCACTGGCGGCAACTTCGAGAACCTTCTTCCGAGCACCACGCCTGCGGTGACTGACGTTACCGATACCATCGACACCTCGACCGTGAGCCTGACCGCAACGTCCACCGTCGCGGAAGGCGGCACCGTGGTGTACACCGCCTCGGTCAATGCACCGGTCACTGATACCCCGCTCGTCGTGACGTTGAGCAACGGCCAGACCATCACCATCCCAGTCGGTGCCAGCTCCGCTTCGGTGAACTTCGTTACGCCAAACGACGCCCTCGCGGGCGGCGACAGCCTGAGCGTCAAAATCGACGACGCCAAGGGCGGCAACTACGAAAAACTGGACATCGACGGCAAGCCTGCCGACACCACCGTCACAGACACTCAGGACACCACTGGCCTGACGCTCTCGGCAACTGACACTGTTGCTGAAGGCGGCTCCATCGTTTACACCGCCACCCTGACCAACGCCGCTGGCTCGCCTGTCACTGTGACCTTGAGCAACGGCGCCGTCATCAACATCGCCGCAGGCGCCACCACTGGCACCGTCACTGTCGATGCGCCAAAAGACGACGTCTACAAAGACGCTGGTAAAGTCGAAGTCAGCATCGATAAAGCCACTGGCGGTAACTTCGAGAACCTGGTTCCTAGCACCACGCCTGCGGTGACTGACGTTACCGATACCATCGACACCTCGACCGTCAGCCTGACCGCAACGTCCACCGTCGCGGAAGGTGGCACCGTGGTTTACACCGCCTCGGTCAACGCACCGGTCACTGATGCTCCGCTCGTCGTGACGTTGAGCAACGGCCAGACCATCACCATCC
>NZ_JAHBCZ010000092.1:0-1444 GCF_019956035.1 Pseudomonas sp. A-RE-22 | reverse complement strand
CCGCCGTAATTAGATGGACTCGCCCACGCCGAGGCGTCAATGCGCCGCGGTGGCAGTCTAAGAAGCCAACGACAGCGAGGGCGAGTCCATGAAAAAGAATACGACGCTTAAACAGTCCCTGTCTTCAACCGATCTGTCGACCTGTACGACAGTGGCAGTCGATCTAGCCAAGCAGGTATTTCAGGTCGTAGGCGAAGATGCTCTTGGCCAGGTGCTTTATGAAGAACGCATCAAGTCGCGTGAGTCCTTCCACGCATTCTTGCGCAAGCTGCCGGCAAACATCGTTGTACTGATGGAAACCGGCCCCGGCGCTCAAGCATGGGCACGACAGCTGCAGGCGCAGGGTAATCTGGCGCGAGTTCTTCCGGCGCAGCTGGTGGCCGACCACCGCAGTGGCGCAAAAAATGATCGCAACGATGCGCTGGCCATTTTACGGGCGGGACGGGACACCAAAATCACAGCGGTGCCCATCAAAAGTGCTGCAGCACTGGCCATGCAGGCATTACACCGTGCCCGGCAGGGTTATGTGCGTCGGCGTACAGCTACGAGTAACCAGATGCGCGGGCTATTGATGGAACACGGTGTTGCCTTGGCACAAGGTGATGTTGCTATCAGTCAAACCCTACCTCGGATACTGGAGGATGCCACCCAACCATTGCCAGACATATTGCGCGAACTCATCGACGAGCTGCTGGGCGAATGGCGCCAGTTAGGCGAGCGGATCAACGTATTGACCGGTCGCCTGGAGATCGCTGCGAACCAGGATCAAACCGCCAGACGGTTAATGACGGTACGCGGTGTCGGTCCGATCATCGCCACAGCGATGCTAGCCAAGCAGACCGAACCCGAACGTTTTGCCGATGCACGCCAGTTCGCCGCCTACTTTGGCATGGTGCCCGATCAGAACAGCAGTGGGCAGAAGGTTCGCCTGGGCAAGATGAGCAAACGAGGCGATGGTTACATACGTAGCCTGATGGTTCAGGGTGCTCACGCCGTATTGAGGCACCTACGTCCTGATTCTGAGCAGCCCGACGATCGTCGCTTGCAACGTTGGCTGAGTCGGCTAGGACGTAAGGAAGCGGCGGTACGACTAGCGAATCGCAACCTACGAATCATCTGGGTGCTGCTACAGAATGACCAGACTTATCACAGCCAACCGGCCTAAGGCCGGCCGGCTGCGACAAGTTACAGATCACCAGAGTTCTGCCACCGGGGCGTAAAGCGCTCCAGCCCCTGCTAGAAAACATTGACCCCAGGTCAGACCGTCGCGGAACGATGCCTGCGCCCTTACCGGCCTTCGAGGCCTGAACGTAATCGGCATACCGCGAGCTCAACCAATGTTGGCCAGAAGCCAAAGATGGGCTTCCTCGAATAGGCCTTATACATAGATGCAGCCGGGTAGCAGTGTTGAAAAGCGGGTAGACAGTGGAGGCGAGTCCATACA
>NZ_JAHBCZ010000090.1:0-2336 GCF_019956035.1 Pseudomonas sp. A-RE-22 | reverse complement strand
ATCAACGCCCTCTGGATCGTCGTCGCAGCCGTGGCCATCTATCTGGTCGCCTACCGCTACTACAGCCTCTTCATCGCCAACAACGTGATGCAACTCGATGCGCGCCGGGCTACTCCCGCCGTGCTCAACAACGATGGCCTGGACTACGTCCCGACCTACAAACACATTCTTTTCGGCCACCACTTCGCGGCCATTGCCGGCGCGGGGCCGCTGGTCGGGCCGGTGCTGGCGGCGCAGATGGGCTACCTGCCCGGTACGCTCTGGCTGATCGCCGGCGTGGTGCTGGCCGGTGCGGTGCAGGACTTCATGGTCCTGTTCCTGTCCACCCGCCGCAACGGGCGTTCCCTGGGTGACATGGTCCGTGAGGAAATGGGCCGCATCCCCGGCACCATCGCGCTGTTCGGCTGCTTCCTGATCATGATCATCATCCTCGCGGTGCTGGCGCTGATCGTGGTCAAGGCCCTGGCCGAGAGCCCGTGGGGCATCTTCACGGTGATGGCGACCATCCCGATCGCGATGTTCATGGGCATCTACATGCGCTACATCCGCCCGGGCCGCATCGGTGAAATCTCGCTCATCGGCGTGCTGTTGCTGCTGGGCTCGATCTGGTTGGGCGGGCAGATCGCTGCCGATCCGGTCTGGGCCAAGGCCTTTTCCTTCACCGGGATCCAGATCACCTGGATGCTGATCGGCTACGGTTTTGTCGCGGCGGTGCTGCCGGTGTGGCTGATCCTGGCGCCGCGGGACTACCTGTCGACCTTCCTCAAGATCGGTACCATCGTCGCCCTGGCGATCGGCATCCTGGTCACCATGCCCGAGCTGAAAATGCCGGCGCTGACCCAGTTCACCGACGGCACCGGGCCGGTATGGAAGGGCGGCCTGTTCCCGTTCCTGTTCATCACCATCGCCTGCGGCGCGGTCTCGGGCTTCCACGCGCTGATCTCCTCGGGCACCACGCCCAAGCTCTTGGATAACGAAACCAACGCCCGCTACATCGGTTACGGCGGCATGCTGATGGAGTCCTTCGTGGCGATCATGGCCATGGTCGCGGCTTCGGTCATCGAGCCGGGCGTGTACTTCGCCATGAACAGCCCGGCGGCGATCGTCGGCGGTGACGTGGTGGCCGTGGCCCAGACCGTCAGCAGCTGGGGTTTTGCAATCACCCCCGAGGCGCTGCAAGCGGTGGCCAAGGACATCGGCGAGACCACTGTGCTGGCCCGTGCCGGCGGTGCGCCGACCCTGGCGGTCGGGATCGCGCAGATCCTGCACTCGGTGCTGCCGGGTGAGAACACCATGGCGTTCTGGTACCACTTCGCGATCCTGTTCGAAGCGCTGTTCATCCTCACCGCGGTGGACGCCGGCACCCGTGCCGGGCGGTTCATGCTGCAGGACTTGCTGGGCTCGTTCGTGCCTTCGCTCAAGCGCACCGAATCCTGGCCGGCCAACCTGATCGCCACCGCCGGTTGCGTAGCGATGTGGGGTTACCTGCTGTACCAGGGCGTGATCGATCCGCTGGGCGGCATCAACACCTTGTGGCCGCTGTTCGGCATCTCCAACCAGATGCTGGCCGGTATCGCCCTGATGCTCGCCACCGTGGTCCTGATCAAGATGAAGCGCCAGCGCTACGTCTGGGTGACCATGCTGCCGGCGGTCTGGCTGCTGATCTGCACCACCACCGCGGGCCTGATCAAGCTGTTCGACGCCAACCCGGCGATCGGCTTTTTGGCCCTGGCGCGCAAATACAACGATGCCCTGGCCGCCGGCCAGGTCCTGGCTCCAGCCAAGAGCATCGAGCAGATGCAGCACGTGGTGTTCAACGCCTACACCAACGCGACGCTGACGGCTTTGTTCCTGTTCGTGGTCTTCAGCATCCTGTTCTACGCGCTCAAGGTCGGTATCGCCGCATGGGGCACCAAGGAACGCACGGACAAGGAAGCGCCATTCCAGGCCTTGCCGGACGCTTGATAGGGGATTGCAACGATGTTCAATGACTTGAGTCGCCTGGGTAAATACCTCGGTCAGGCCGCCCGCCTGATGGTCGGCATGCCCGACTACGACAACTACGTCGAGCACATGCAAACCAAGCACCCGGACAAACCGTTGATGGACTACGAGGCGTTCTTTCGCGAACGCCAGGAGGCCCGTTACGGTGGCAAGGGTGGGCCCAAGTGCTGTTGAGTTGAGGTAGCCTCGAACCCCATGTGGGAGCGGGCTTGCTCGCGAAGGCGGTGGATCAGCAGCATTGATGTTGACTGACCCACCGCCTTCGCGAGCAGGCTCGCTCCCACAGTTGTTTTTGGGGTGGTCTCAAGATGTGCATACACCACAGATCCCCT
>NZ_JAHBCZ010000089.1:0-2718 GCF_019956035.1 Pseudomonas sp. A-RE-22 | reverse complement strand
CGCCGCCCGCGAGGGCGTCGTTTGGCGTGACGAAGTTCACGGTGCCGCTGCTGGCGCCAACCGGAATGGTGATGGTCTGGCCGTTCGACAGGGTGATAACCAACGGAGCGTCGGTCACGGGTGCGTTGACCGAGGCGGTGTAAACCACGGTCCCACCTTCGGCCACCGTCGAAGTCGCTGTGAGCGAAACGGTGCTGGTGTCGATGGTGTCGGTAACGTCGGTCACCGCTGGGGTGGTGCTCGGAACCAGGTTCTCGAAGTTACCGCCAGTGGCTTTATCGATGCTGACTTCGACTTTACCAGCGTCTTTGTAGACGTCGTCTTTTGGCGCATCGACGGTCACGGTGCCAGTGGTGGCGCCTGCGGCGATGTTAATGACGGCGCCGTTGCTCAAGGTGACTGTCACTGGTGAGCCAGCGGCGTTGGTCAATGTTGCGGTGTAAACGATGGAGCCGCCTTCGGCGACAGTGTCAGTTGCCGAGAGCGTCAGGCCAGTGGTGTCCTGTACATCGGTAACGGTGGTATTCGCCGGAGTGGCGTCGATGTCCAGTTTTTCGTAGTTGCCGCCCTTGGCGTCGTCGATCTTCACGCTCAGGTTATCGCCGCCCGCGAGGGCGTCGTTCGGCGTAACGAAGTTCACCGAAGCGGAGCTGGCGCCAACCGGAATGGTGATGGTCTGGCCGTTGCTCAACGTCACGACGAGCGGGGCATCAGTGACCGGTGCGTTGACCGACGCCGTGTAAACCACGGTCCCACCTTCCGCGACGGTGGACGTTGCGGTCAGGCTGACAGTCGAGGTGTCGATGGTGTCGGTGACATCAGTCACCGCAGGCGTGGTGCTCGGAACCAGGTTCTCGAAGTTACCGCCAGTGGCTTTATCGATGCTGACTTCAACTTTGCCAGCGTCTTTGTAGACGTCGTCTTTTGGCGCATCGACAGTGACGGTGCCGGTGGTGGCGCCTGCGGCGATGTTGATGACGGCGCCGTTGCTCAAAGTCACAGTGACAGGCGAGCCAGCGGCGTTGGTCAGGGTGGCGGTGTAAACGATGGAGCCGCCTTCGGCGACGCTATCGGTTGCACTCAAGGTCAGGCCAGTGGTGTCCTGGGTGTCTGTGACGGTGGTTTCGGCAGGCTTGCCGTCGATGTCCAGTTTTTCGTAGTTGCCGCCCTTGGCGTCGTCGATCTTTACGCTCAGGTTATCGCCGCCCGCGAGGGCGTCGTTTGGCGTGACGAAGTTCACGGTGCCGCTGCTGGCGCCAACCGGAATGGTGATGGTCTGGCCGTTCGACAGGGTAATAACCAACGGAGCGTCGGTCACGGGTGCGTTAACCGAGGCGGTGTAAACGACAGTCCCACCTTCGGCCACAGTCGAAGTCGCAGTGAGCGAAACGGTGCTGGTGTCGATGGTGTCAGTGACATCGGTCACTGCTGGCGTGGTACTCGGAACCAGGTTCTCGAAGTTACCGCCAGTAGCCTTGTCGATGCTGACTTCAACTTTACCAGCGTCTTTGTAGACGTCGTCTTTTGGCGCATCGACGGTCACGGTGCCGGTAGTGGCGCCCGCAGCGATGTTGATCACCGCGCCGTTGCTCAAGGTGACGGTCACTGGCGAGCCAGCGGCGTTGGTCAATGTTGCGGTGTAAACGATGGAACCGCCTTCGGCGACGCTATCGGTTGCACTCAAGGTCAGGCCAGTGGTGTCCTGAGTGTCTGTGACGGTGGTGTCGGCAGGCTTGCCGTCGATGTCCAGTTTTTCGTAGTTGCCGCCCTTGGCGTCATCAATCTTCACGCTCAGGTTATCGCCGCCTGCGAGGGCGTCGTTCGGCGTAACGAAGTTCACCGAAGCGGAGCTGGCACCGACTGGGATGGTGATGGTCTGGCCGTTGCTCAACGTCACGACGAGCGGAGCATCAGTGACCGGTGCGTTGACCGAGGCGGTGTAAACCACGGTGCCACCTTCCGCGACGGTGGACGTTGCGGTCAGGCTGACAGTCGAGGTGTCGATGGTATCGGTAACGTCAGTCACCGCAGGCGTGGTGCTAGGAACCAGGTTCTCGAAGTTACCGCCAGTGGCCTTGTCGATGCTGACTTCGACTTTGCCGGCGTCTTTGTAGACGTCGTCTTTTGGCGCATCGACAGTGACGGTGCCAGTGGTGGCGCCCGCAGCGATGTTGATCACCGCGCCGTTGCTCAAGGTGACGGTCACTGGTGAGCCAGCGGCGTTGGTCAGGGTGGCGGTGTAAACGATGGAGCCGCCTTCAGCAACGCTATCGGTTGCACTCAAGGTCAGGCCGGTAGTGTCCTGTACATCGGTAACGGTGGTGTCGGCAGGCTTGCCGTCGATTGCAAGGTTCTCGTAATTGCCACCCTTGGCGTCGTCGATTTTGACGCTCAGGTTATCGCCGCCCGCGAGGGCGTCGTTTGGCGTGACGAAGTTCACGGTGCCGCTGCTGGCGCCAACCGGAATGGTGATGGTCTGGCCGTTGCTCAACGTCACGACGAGCGGGGCATCAGTGACCGGTGCATTGACCGAGGCGGTGTACACCACGGTGCCGCCTTCCGCGACGGTGGACGTTGCGGTCAGGCTGACAGTCGAGGTGTCGATGGTATCGGTAACGTCAGTCACCGCAGGCGTGGTGCTCGGAACCAGGTTCTCGAAGTTACCACCAGTGGCTTTATCGATGCTGACTTCAACTTTGCCAGCGTCTTTGTAGACGT
>NZ_JAHBCZ010000098.1:0-207081 GCF_019956035.1 Pseudomonas sp. A-RE-22 | reverse complement strand
CTACTCTGTTATCCTCCCTCCAAACCGTTCGATACGAGACCACCGCCATGGCCCATCCCCTGCACCTGCTCGCCTTGAGCGCCCTGTTCATGACCACCCTGGCCCAGGCGGCCGAATCGGTCACCATTGATGTACACCGCGATGCCAATTGCGGCTGTTGCAAAAAGTGGATCTCGCATCTACAAGCAAACGGCTTCAAGGTCAACGACCATGTCGAGGCCGACATGAGTTCGGTCAAGCAACGCCTGGGCGTGGCGCCGAACCTGCGTTCCTGTCACACCGCCGAGATCAACGGCAAATTCGTCGAAGGCCATGTCCCGGCCGACCAGGTGCTGGCGCTGAGCAAGCGCGATGACCTGCTCGGTGTCGCCGCGCCGGGCATGCCCATGGGCTCGCCCGGCATGGAAATGGACGGCATGAGCGATGCCTACCAGGTCATCGGCTTGAAGAAAGACGGGACCCAAACCGTAGTGGCGGATTACCCGGCGCACTGATGGGCGAAGCCTATATCGGCTTGTTCCTGGCGGCTTTCGGCGCGGCGACCCTGTTACCATTGCAATCGGAGGCCGTGTTGGTTGGCTTGTTGCTCAGCGAGCGCCATCTGGTCTGGCTGTTGCTGGCGGTTGCCACGCTCGGCAATGTCCTCGGCTCGCTGGTGAACTGGTGGCTGGGCTCGCGGCTGGAGCACTTCAAGGATCGGCGCTGGTTTCCGGTCAGCCCGGCCCACCTGGACAAGGCTCGCGTGCATTACCAACGCTTCGGTCACTGGTCGCTGCTGCTCAGCTGGCTGCCGATCATCGGTGATCCGTTGACCCTGGTGGCCGGAGTGATGGGCGAACCGTGGCGGCGTTTCCTGTTGCTCGTAAGCCTTGCCAAGGGTTTGCGCTATGGCGTTCTCGCCCTGGCGACCCTGGGCTGGATGGACTGAACGTTCTGGCTGTTGGGTTGCCTGTGGTTAATGTCGCCATAATCGGGCCGCGCCAGGATCGGCGGCGGCCACAAGGAGATTGACCATGCCCCGCACCACCGCGCGCTGGTTGCCCAGCCTGTTCCTCACCGCCGCCCTGCCCCTGTTCGCCCAGGCCGCCAACCCGCCCGAAGGCCCGGCCTACGGAGCGCAGTTGGAGGGTTTCGAATACCCCTACACCCTCAAGCACTTCGCCTTCCAGTCCCAGGGCCAGTCGTTGCAGATGGGTTATATGGATGTGCCAGCCCAAGGCAAGGTCAATGGCCGCACGGTGGTGCTGATGCACGGCAAGAATTTCTGCGCCGCCACCTGGGGCGATTCGATCAAGGTGCTCAGCGAAGCCGGATACCGGGTCATCGCGGCGGATCAGGTCGGCTTCTGCACATCGAGCAAACCCGAGCATTACCAGTACAGCTTCCAGCAACTGGCGAGCAACACCCAGGCCTTGCTCAAGGCCCTCGGCGTACAGAAAGCCGTCCTCCTCGGCCATTCCACCGGCGGAATGCTCGCCACCCGCTACGCCTTGCAGTTTGCCGACGAGGTCGAACGCCTGGCCATGGTCAACCCCATCGGCCTGGAAGACTGGAAAGCCTTGGGCGTACCCTATCGCACCGTGGACCAATGGTACGCGCGGGAGCTGAAAGTCAACGCCGAGGGTATCCGCAACTATGAGCGCACGACCTATTACGCAGGCCGCTGGAAACCTGAGTTCGAGCGCTGGGTAGACATGCTCGCCGGCTTGAACAAGGGCCCCGGTCATACGCAAGTGGCGTGGAACTCGGCGCTGATCTACGACATGATCTTCACCCAGCCGGTCTATTACGAGTTCAAGGACCTGACGGTACCCACCCTGCTGCTGATCGGCACCTCGGACACCACCGCCATCGGCAGCGACATCGCGCCGCCGGCGGTCAAGGCCACGCTGGGTCATTACGAGGTATTGGGCAAGCAGGCCGCCCGGCTGATTCCCCGCTCGACCCTGGTGGAGTTCCCCAATCTGGGGCATGCCCCGCAGATGGAAGAGCCGGATCGGTTCCACAAGGCCCTGTTGAGCTGGCTGGACAAACCCATTCCCTGACGAGGTGTTCCATGGCGGTGCAAATAGCAGTCATAGACGATTGGCAAGATGTGGCACGTGGCGTGGTGGACTGGTCGGTGCTGGACAGCGTCGGCCAGGTGACGTTTCTCCATGACTATCCCGCTGACCGCGACACCCTCGCCGAGCGCTTGCAGCGCTTCGAGGTGATCTGCGTGATGCGTGAACGCACGTTGTTCGACGAAGGCCTACTGCGTCGCCTGCCCAATCTCAAGCTGTTGCTCACTGGCGGCATGCGCAATGCCGCCCTGGACCTGAAGGCTGCCGCCGAGCTGGGCATCCAGGTGTGCGGCACCGACAGCTACAAGCATGCCACGCCCGAACTGACCTGGGCACTGATCATGGCCCTGACCCGCAACCTGGTGCAGGAAGCCAACGCCCTGCGCGCCGGCCTGTGGCAGCAAGGCTTGGGCGGCGACCTGCACGGCAAGACGCTGGCGATCCTCGGCCTGGGCAGCATCGGTACGCGGGTGGCGCAGTTCGGCCAGGTGTTTGGCATGCGGGTCATCGCCTGGAGCCAGAACCTCAGCGCCGAGCGCGCCGCCGAAGTGGGCGTGACCTACGTGAGCAAACAGGCATTGTTCGAGCAGGCCGACATTCTGTCGATTCACCTGGTACTCGGCGAACGCACCCGCGGCCTGGTGGATGCCCAGGCCCTGGACTGGATGAAACCCGAGGCACTGCTGGTCAACACCTCCCGCGGGCCGATCGTCGATGAAACCGCCCTGATCGACGCGCTGCAACACAAGCGCCTGGCCGGCGCCGCCCTGGACGTATTCGCCCAGGAACCTTTGCCCGCCACCCATCCGTTCCGAACCCTGGATAACGTACTGGCCACACCACATGTGGGCTACGTCAGCCGGCAGAATTACCAGCGGTTCTATTCGCTGATGATCGAAGACCTGCTGGCCTGGGCGGCGGGCCAGCCGATTCGGTTGCTGACGCCGGCAGCCTGAACCTAAAGCATCAACACATCTTCCCTTGTGGGAGCGAGCTTGCTCGCGATAGCGGCGGATCAGTTGCAAGGTTTGTGACTGGCACACCGCTATCGCGAGCAAGCTCGCTCCCACAGGAGACATTGTGTTTTATTGGCCATCAAAACGCCTCCACTCCACCCGCCCTCCAATGGTGCATCACGCCATTCCATCGCGCACGCCGATGAAACAACGCCGTTCCCTTACACCCTTTTGGTTTCAGAGAACTGCACTTCGTCGGTGCGTATCCCCCTTTGTCATGTAAGAGATTGCCGACAAAAACCGTGATTGTCGGACAATGCGACGAACCGAGCCGCACCGCTCTACGTTCTGACCTAGACTGCCTAACCGGGGGGAAAACCAACCGGTCATCCAGACGAAAAAAAGTCGAAACTTTTCGCAACGGCGACAGGTCAGGTTAGAGGTAGGGCAACCGCGACTGGTGCAGTCCTTGCACTAGTCATTGCAACAGCTCCTTCAGCTGATTCGCTTCGCCGCATTGGGTAGCCGTTCGGTTTCCTTGCGTTGCGCTTGTGCGCCTGGCCGCAGGATTTGGCCAATGAAACAACAGCTCTGGCGCTTGCCGGAAACAGATCGAGAAAATGGGAGATATTTATGATCAGTGCTGCCTTGGAACCACAACAAGTCCGTTCTCAACTACCGCCCGCGGCCGAATCGCCAACGGCACCGGTGCTGGCCACCGGCGGCAAGGCACTGCTCCCCGTCGTTCGACAGAATCCCAACCGCAAGAAAGTATTGTTCGTCACCTCGGAAATCGCCGACCTGGTAAAGACCGGCGGCCTGGGCGATGTCTCCTCCGCACTGCCTCGGGCCATGGCCGGGCTGCATGATGTCCGGGTGCTGATCCCCGGTTATCCGCAAGTGATGAACAGCGGCAATCCGATCCACATCATCGGCGAACTGGGCGGCCACGCAGCGCTGCCGCCCTGCAAGATCGGGCGCATGGACATGGCCGACGGCCTGGTGATCTACGTCCTGATCTGCCCAGAACTCTTTGCCCGCGAAGGCTCCCCCTACGGTGCCAACAACGGTCGCGACTGGCCCGACAACCACATTCGCTTCGCCCGCCTGGGCCTGGCCGCGGCCGACATCGCCGCCAACCTTGCGCAGATCCACTGGTGCCCGGACCTGGTCCATGCCCACGACTGGCCAGCCGGGTTGGCACCGGCCTATATGCACTGGCGCGGGCAACGCACCCCGACCCTGTTTACCATTCACAACCTGGCGTACCAGGGCGTCGTCAGCCTGGCCTCCTGCCCGGAGCTGGGCATCCCCGAACACGCCCTGCAACAGGAAGGCATGGAGTTCTACGGCAAACTGTCGTTTCTCAAAGCCGGGATGGCTTACTCCAGCCATATCACCACCGTCAGTGCCACCTACGCCCAGGAGATCACCACCCCGGCGTTTGGTTGCGGGCTCGACGGTTTCCTCGCGGCCAAGACCCAGCAAGGCTTGCTCAGCGGCATCCCCAACGGCATCGATGAAAGCTGGGATGCAGCCACCGACACGCACCTGTTCCGTCAGTTCGCCATGGGCGACTGGGAAGGCAAGGCGGTCAACGCGTCCCATGTGCGTGAGCTGTTTGGTCTCGACGACTCCACTGGCCCGCTGTTCGCCGTGGTTTCGCGCCTGGTCTACCAGAAAGGCCTGGACCTGACCGAAGCGGTCGCCGAGTTCATCGTCGAGTCTGGCGGCCAGATCGCCATCATCGGCCGTGGCGAACCGGAGGAAGAACAGGCCATGCGTGAACTGGCACTGCGCTTCCCCGGACGCATCGGTGTGCGTATCGGCTTCAACGAAACCGACGCGCGGCGGATGTTCGCCGGCAGCGACTTCCTGCTGATGCCGTCGCGCTACGAGCCCTGCGGCTTGAGCCAGATGTACGCCCAGCGCTTCGGCTCGCTGCCGGTGGCGCGCAATACCGGAGGGTTGGCGGACACCATCGAAGATGGCATCACCGGCTTCCTGTTCGATGAGTCCACCGTGGAAAGCTACAAACAGGCCTTGAGCCGGGCCTTCAAGGTCTTCGAGTTCCCCGACCTGCTCAACGCCATGCGCTGCCGGGCCATGTCGGCGCCGTTCAACTGGTGCAAGGCCGTGGAACCCTATGCCGAACTCTACGAACAGCTGGTGGCTAAGTCACTGGGAAAATCGGCCAGACAATGAGGTAACAATGACGTCAAGGACGCCTGAGACATGGACCCACGGGGCGGTCATGCTGGATGACGAGCACACCCGCTTCGCCCTCTGGGCCCCGGATGCATTTTTTGTCAGTGTCGAGCTCGACACTGGAGATTCAATACCGCTACTGCCCCAAGCCGACGGCTGGTTCATGATCCAGACCCGTTGCCCCGCCGGCACCCGCTACCGCTACAACATCGATGGCGAGCTGGAGGTGCCGG
Organism: Pseudomonas sp. A-RE-22; assembly: GCF_019956035.1. Taxonomy (NCBI): domain Bacteria; kingdom Pseudomonadati; phylum Pseudomonadota; class Gammaproteobacteria; order Pseudomonadales; family Pseudomonadaceae; genus Pseudomonas; species Pseudomonas sp. A-RE-22. The sequence continues at coordinate 201,621 of NZ_JAHBCZ010000098.1, read as the reverse complement.
ACCCGGCCTCTCGCGCCCAGGCCGGCGACATCGACCGCCACAGCGTGGTGGTCGACCCGCATGCCTACCCATGGCGACACACCCAATGGTCCGGTCGCCCCTGGCACGAAGCCGTAATCTACGAGTTGCACGTGGGTGCCCTGGGTGGTTTCGACGGCGTCGAACTACATCTGGCACACCTGGCCGGATTGGGTATCACCGCCATCGAGCTGATGCCATTGGCGCAGTTTCCCGGTGATCGCAACTGGGGCTACGATGGCGTCCTGCCCTACGCCCCCCAGGCTTCCTACGGGACGCCCGAACAGCTCAAGCATCTGATCGACAGTGCCCACGGTCATGGGCTCTGCGTCATCCTCGATGTGGTCTACAACCACTTCGGCCCCGATGGCAACTACCTGCACCGCTATGCCAAGGGCTTCTTCCGTGAAGACAAGCACACGCCCTGGGGCGCGGCGATTGATTTCCGGCGCCGCGAAGTGCGGGACTTCTTCATCGACAATGCGCTCATGTGGCTGCTGGAGTACCGTTTCGACGGCCTGCGCCTGGACGCGGTACACGCCATTGAGGACCCGGACTTTCTCCAGGAACTGGCGACCAGGGTGCGCGAGCAGGTGGACCCGATCCGGCATGTCTGGCTGACCGTGGAAAACGAACACAACCAGGCCCACCTGCTGGAGCACGGCTACGACGCCCAGTGGAACGACGACGGGCACAATGCCTTGCACGTGCTGCTGACCGGTGAGACCGACGCCTACTACGCCGACTATGCCGAGCAGCCGACCGAACAACTGGCCCGTTGCCTGAGCCAGGGTTTCGTCTTCCAGGGCCATCTCAATCGCCATGGCGAAGCCCGGGGCGAGCCCAGCGGCCATCTGCCGCCGAGCGCGTTCGTGCTGTTCCTGCAGAACCATGACCAGATCGGCAACCGTGCCCTGGGCGAACGCCTGCATCAGCTCGCCGCGCCCCAGGCCCTGCAAGCAGCGACAGTCTTGTTGCTGTTATCACCGATGATCCCGCTGCTGTTCATGGGCGATGAGGTGGCGGCCGAACAACCGTTCCTGTTCTTTACCAGCCACCACGGCGAGCTGGCAGAGCTGGTGCGCGAAGGCCGACGCAACGAGTTCAAGGCCTTCAGTGCCTTTGCCGATCCGCAGAAGCGCGAACGAATTCCCGACCCCAACGCCGCCAGCACCTTCGAGGCTTCACGCCCAAGCCTGGAATCGCAAGGTCCGGAGCAGCAGGCCAACGAGGCGCTGTATCGGCAACTGCTGAAAATCCGCCGTGAAGAGATCGTCCCGCGCCTGCCCGGTGCCCAGGCCCTGGGCACCGATGTGCTGGGCCATGGCGCCATCAGCGCACGCTGGCGGTTGGGCGATGGCAGCGTGTTGCGCATCGATTTCAACCTCAGCGATCAGCCCGTCGAACACAACGCCCCGGAAGAGGCACGCATTCTTTTCGAACATCCGCAGCAGGTCATGGGTCTGTTGCAACAGGGCGTCCTTGCGCCCTACAGCGCGCTGGTCAGTCTGACGCAGGCGACAACCTTGCCCAACATCACTGGAGAGCGCCTATGAGCGACGCGCAACTGGAAATCCTCGCCAGCCGAGCGGGCCTGGCGGTGGATTGGATCGATGCCAATGGCCGGGCCCAGAAAGTCTCGCCGGCCGTCTTGCGTTCGGTCCTCACCGGCCTGGGCCATCCGGCCGGCAGCGCCCAGGAGATCGACGCCAGCCTGCTGCAGTTGCAGGAAGCTCAACAGAACCATCAATTGCCACCGCTGATCACCGCCGACGTCGGGGTCAGCCTGGACTTGAGCCGCTACTTCGAGGCCGGGACACCCTGCGAAATCAAACTCGAAGATGGCGCGACACTGAACCTGAACCTCGATGCCGATGCCAAGCTGCCGGGGATGGTCCCGGTGGGTTATCAGCACATCAGCATCCAGGACCAGCATTTCACCCTGGCCGTCGCGCCGGCCCGTTGCTACAGCGTGGCCGATGCGGTGGACGACCCGACGCCACGGGCCTGGGGACTGAGCGCGCAACTGTATGCCCTGCGCCGTCCCGGTGACGGTGGCTTCGGTGACACCCAGGCTTTGGAGGAGCTGGCGCGGGTGGCCGGCGAGCGCGGCGCCGAGGCCGTTGCCATCAGCCCGATGCACGCGATGTTCAGCAGCGACACCGGGCGCTACAGCCCCTACTCACCGTCGAGCCGACTGTTTTTCAACAGCCTGTACGCCGCGCCGGGCACCATCCTCGGTGAACGCGCGCTGCGCACCGCCATCGACGCCACCGGCCTGACCAATCAACTGCGCACCCTGGAGGAGCAACCGCTGATCGACTGGCCGGTCGCCGCCCAGGCCAAGCAGAAAATCCTGCGTGCCCTGTACGACGGCTTCAGCCAGGGTGAGCATCCGCTGCATGAAGACTTCAGCAGTTTCCGCCACACCAGCGGCGAAGCCCTGGAAAATCATTGCCGCTTCGAGGCCTTGCAGGCCGAACGCGCCGCCCGGGGAGAAAGCCTCGACTGGCGCCACTGGCCGGAAGAATGGCGTGACCCGCGCAGCCCCGCCCTGGCCCATTTCGCCGAGGAAAATGCCGATGAGATCGGCTTCTACGCTTTTTGCCAATGGTTGATCGCCCGCTGCCTGGAGCGCGCCCAGAGCGCAGCCAGATCCAGCGGCATGGGCATCGGTCTGATCGCCGACCTGGCGGTGGGTGCCGATGGCGGTGGCAGCCAGGCCTGGAGCCGGCAGGACGAACTGCTCGCCTCGCTGACCGTGGGCGCCCCGCCGGACATTCTCAACCGCTCCGGCCAAGGCTGGGGGATCTCGGCATTTTCCCCGGAAGGCCTGGTGCGCAACGGCTTTCGCGCCTTCATTGAAATGCTGCGGGCCAACTTCGCCCACGCCGGTGGCTTGCGCATCGACCATGTCATGGGCTTGCAACGGCTCTGGGTGATCCCTAACGACGCCCCACCTTGCGATGGCGCCTACCTGTATTACCCGGTAGACGACCTGCTGCGCCTATTGGCGCTCGAATCCCATCGGCACCAGGCCATCGTGCTCGGCGAAGACCTCGGTACCGTGCCCGACGGCCTGCGGGACAAACTCATTGCCCGCTCGATCCTGGGCATGCGCGTGCTGTTGTTCGAACAGGACAACACCCACTTCAAGCCCATTCTCGACTGGCCGGACAATGCCCTGGCCACCACCAGCACCCATGACTTGCCGACGCTCAATGGCTGGTGGCACGGTCACGACATCGACTGGAACGCCCGGCTGGACCTGATCGATTCCCATACCGAAATGGACTGGCGCAAACACCGCGAGCGCGAACGCGAAGGCCTGCGCCACGTGCTGAACCAGGACCCGCAGAACTTTCGCGAAGAACACCGCGAGACCGACCAGGTGCTCGACGCCAGCGTGCGCTTTCTCGGTCACACCCGCGCACCGCTGGTGTTGTTGCCGCTCGAAGACGCCCTGGGCATCGAGGAACAGGCCAACCTGCCGGGCACCATCGACACCCACCCCAATTGGCGCCGCCGCCTGGCCGGGCAAAGCCAGGCGTTGCTGGATCACCCGGACGCTGCCCGGCGTCTGGAAATACTCGCCTGTGCGAGACTTCAGGCGAACGAGCGTGACCGATGAAACAGACGTTGATCCAACCCCTGCGGGCAACATTGCGCCTGCAGTTTCATAAAGGCTTCACCCTGGACGATGCCATCCCCCAGGTGCCGTACTTCGCCTCGCTGGGCATCAGCCACATTTATGCCTCGCCGCTGCTCAAGGCCCGGGCCGGGTCCATGCACGGCTACGATGTCGTCGACCCCACCCTGGTCAACCCCGAACTGGGCGGCGAAGTCGCGCTCAAGCGCCTGGTCGCGACCTTGCGCGAGCATCGGATGGGCTTGATCCTCGACATCGTGTCCAATCACATGGCCGTCGGCGGCAATGACAACCCCTGGTGGCTGGACTTGCTGGAATGGGGGCGCCTGAGCCCCTACGGTGAGTTCTTCGACATCCAGTGGCACTCCCCCGACCCACTGATGGAAGGCCAATTGCTGCTGCCGTTCCTCGGCAGCGACTACGGCGTGGCGTTGCAGGAAGGCACCTTGCAACTGCACTTCGATGCCAGCCAAGGCAGCTTCTACGTCGAGCACTACGAACACCGCTTCCCGATTTGCCCGATGCACTACGGCGAACTGCTCAAACCCACCGAAACCTTGCCTGCCGAGCAAACCGAATCGCTCAAGACCCTGGCCGAGCGCTTTACCACGCTGAATTACCAGACCGATGCCCATACCCTCGCCCGCCCGCTGCAGAAAGAGTTGCAGGACCTGGCAGCACAAGCGGACATCCTCACCGCCATCCAGAACAACCTGGCTGGCTACGACTCTACCCAACCCGAAGGCTTCGAACGCCTGCATCAATTACTCGAGCGCCAGAGTTACCGCCTCGCCAGCTGGCGCACGGCGGCGGACGACATCAACTGGCGGCGCTTTTTCGATGTCAACGAACTGGGTGGGCTGCGGGTCGAGCGTCCGGCGGTCTTCGAGGCGACCCATGCCAAGATTTTCCAATTGATCGGCGAAGGCCTGGTGGACGGTTTGCGGATCGATCACATCGACGGCCTTGCCGACCCTCGCGGTTACTGCCGCAAATTGCGCAGACGCGTCGATTCACTGTCGCCGACCCGACACCTGCCGATTTTCGTCGAGAAGATCCTTGGTGATGGCGAGACCTTGCGGCGGGACTGGAACATCGACGGCAGCACCGGTTACGAATTCATGAACCAGGTCTCGCTGCTCCAGCATGACCCGGCCGGTGCCGCCCCCCTCGCCGAATTCTGGAGCCGGCACAGCGAGCGGCCAGCGCACTTCATCGAAGAAGCCCGCCTGGCCCGCCAGCAGATTCTCAACGGATCCCTGGCCGGAGACTTCGAAAGCGTCGCCCAGGCCCTGCTGCAAGTGGCCCGGGACGACGTGATGACCCGCGACCTGACCCTGGGCGCGATTCGGCGAGCCTTGCAGGAACTGATCGTGCATTTCCCGGTGTATCGCACCTACATCACGCCCCTGGGGCGCTCGGCCGAAGACGAGGTGTTTTTCAACCAGGCCCTGGAAGGCGCCCGGCAAACCCTCAGCGAAGCCGACTGGCCGGTGCTCGACTGCCTGGCCGGCTGGCTCGGTGGGATGCCCTGGCGGCAACGTCCGTGCGGCAACCAGCGTAAACGCCTGCGCCATGCCTGCGTGCGCTTCCAGCAACTGACCTCGCCGGCCGCCGCCAAAGCGGTGGAGGACACCGCGCTCTATCGCTCGGCGGTGCTGTTGTCACGCAATGACGTGGGCTATGACACCGAGCGCTTCAGCGCCCCGCCTCAGGTGTTCCACCACGCCTGCCTCGAGCGGCTCGAGCATTTTCCCGACAACCTGATCACCACCGCCACCCACGACCACAAGCGCGGCGAAGACACCCGCGCCAGGCTGGCGGTGCTCAGCGAACGCGCCGATTGGTACATTGCCTGCGTGGAGCAATGGCGCATCCTCTCGCCTTCGCTGCACAGTGACCCGGCGGCGCCCTCGGCCGGTGATGAACTGATTCTGTACCAGGCACTGCTCGGCAGCTGGCCGCTGGACCTCGACCTCCAGGACCACAAGGCCCTGGCCGAGTACAACGAGCGCTTGTGGCAATGGCAACGCAAGGCCCTGCGCGAAGCCAAGCTGCAAAGCAGCTGGGCGGCGGTCAACGACGCCTATGAGCAAGCCACCCAGATGTTCCTCGAACGGCTACTGCTGGGAGATGAGGGGTTGCCCTTGCGCAGCGCCATCGCCGAGGCGGTCCAGGCCATCGCTCCGGCGGGCGCCCTCAACAGTCTGGCGCAAACTTTGCTGCGCATGACCGTACCCGGCGTACCGGACCTGTACCAAGGCAACGAGTTGTGGGATTTCAGCCTGGTGGACCCGGATAACCGTCGTCCGGTGGATTTCCAGGCACGCCGCGAGGCGTTAGGTGCCGACAGCACGCCAGCCGCGCTGATACGCGATTGGCGTGACGGCCGAGTCAAACAGGCATTGATCGCCAGGACACTGGCCGTGCGAGCCGAGTATCCGCAGCTATGGCGCCAGGGACGCTACCAGCCGCTGGAAGTGCTCGGCGAGCAAGCCGAGCGAGTATTGGCCTTCATGCGCGAAGACTCGCAACAACGGGCGATCATTGTTGTACCTGTCCATGCGGCGCCGTTGCTGGAAAACAGTGCCATGCCGCTGGTGGCTGCGTCGGATTGGGGCGATACCCGTGTGTCGTTACCGTTCGCCGCCAAGGATGAAAAACTGAAGGGACTTTTTTCAAGCGCAACAGTCACACCCCAAGGGGAGCTGCTGATCAGCACCGCGCTGGGGAATTTCCCGGTCAATGTCTTTATCCAACCTTGAGTTGAATCAGGAGCACTGCGATGAGTACCGACGATAAACGCATTCGCGAATTCGCCTATCAGATCTGGGAGTCCGAGGGTAAGCCCGCCGGGCAGGAGAACCGCCACTGGGAGATGGCGCGCAAACTGGCCGAAGCCGAAGCGCTGGCGCCCAGCAAGCCACCCAAGGCGGCGAGCAAATCAGCGGCCAGCAAAACCGATGGCGCCAAGCCCGCTGCCGCCAAGAGCACCACGGCCAAGACAGCGGCAAAAACCACCACGCCCAAGGCCAAGCCTGCGGCCAAAGCGGCTGCGACCACCGCAGACAAGAAGCCGCGGGCCACACGCAAGCCGCCGGCGGTTTGATTCATCCTATCGGTCTCCTCGTCAGGTGGGAGCAACGCCTGCTCGCGAAACAGGTGCCTCGATTTCGGCAGGCGCGCATCGCTTCCTCGCGGGCAAGCCTTGCTCCCACAGAGAAGCAACTTTGTCCCACATAGCGGGGCGGTGCGACGTTTCGCTAAATCCCCTCGCCACAAGTGAAGGGTGGAGCCACCCACCCCAAATGAACCGCATCGCTGAATCTGTCTGTCTTTTGCAGGAGCAACTATGACCCGTCCAAAAAAAAACACGCCGCCGCCCGTGATCGAGGCTTCGCGGATTCGTGAAGGGCTGCCTTTTCCACTGGGTGCAACCTGGGATGGCCTCGGGGTCAATTTCGCGCTGTTTTCAGCCAATGCCACCAAGGTCGAACTGTGCATCTTCGATGATGCCGGCGAAGTCGAACTCGAACGCATCGAGCTGCCGGAGTACACCGACGAGATTTACCACGGCTATCTGCCGGATGCCCACCCGGGCTTGATCTATGGCTACCGGGTCTACGGTGCATACGACCCGGCGAACGGCCACCGTTTCAACCCGAACAAGCTGCTGATCGACCCGTATGCCAAGCAACTGGTCGGCCAGTTGAAGTGGTCCGAAGCCCTCTTTGGCTACACCATTGGCCATCCCGATGGCGACCTCAGTTTCGATGAGCGCGACAGCGCCCCGTTCGTCCCCAAGTGCAAGGTCATCGATCCTGCGCACACCTGGGGTCACGACCATCGCGTCAGCGTCCCCTGGGACAAGACCATCCTGTATGAGACCCATGTGCGCGGCCTCACCATGCGTCACCCTTCGGTGCCCGAGAACCTGCGCGGTACGTTCGCCGGGCTGATGGTCGACGATGTGCTGGAGCATATCCGCAAGCTGGGTGTCTCGTCGGTGGAACTGCTGCCCATCCATGCCTTCGTCAATGACCAGCACTTGCTGCACAAAGGCATGACCAACTACTGGGGTTACAACAGCATCGCCTTCTTTGCCCCGGACCCACGCTACCTGGCCAGCGGCAAGATCGCCGAGTTCAAGGAGATGGTCGCCCACCTGCACGAGGCCAACCTGGAAGTCATCCTCGACGTGGTCTACAACCACACCGCCGAAGGCAACGAACAGGGCCCCACCCTGTCCATGCGCGGCATCGATAACGCCTCGTACTACCGGCTGATGCCCGACGACAAACGCTATTACATCAACGATTCCGGCACCGGTAATACCCTGGACCTGAGCCATCCTTGCGTGCTGCAAATGGTCACCGACTCCCTGCGCTATTGGGCCACGGAGATGCACGTCGACGGCTTCCGCTTCGACCTGGCGACCATTCTGGGCCGTTACCATGACGGCTTCGACGAGCGCCACAGCTTCCTCGTGGCCTGTCGCCAGGACCCGGTGCTGCGCCAGGTAAAAATGATCGCCGAGCCCTGGGATTGCGGCCCCGGGGGCTACCAGGTGGGACGTTTCCCGCCGGGCTGGGTCGAGTGGAACGACAAATTCCGCGACACGGTGCGGGCCTTCTGGAAGGGCGACGACGGCCAGCTTGCCGATTTCGCCAGCCGAATGACGGCCTCGGGCGAGATGTTCAACCAGCGTGGCCGGCGTCCGTACGCCTCGGTGAACTTCGTCACCGCCCATGACGGTTTCACCTTGCATGACCTGGTGTCGTACAACGACAAGCACAACGAGGCCAACGACGAGAACAACCAGGACGGCAGCAATAACAACCTGTCCTGGAACCATGGCGTCGAAGGGCCGACGGACGATCCAGAGATCAACGCGCTGCGTCATCGGCAGATGCGCAACTTCTTCGCCACCCTGCTGCTGGCCCAAGGCACGCCGATGATCGTCGCCGGCGACGAATTCGCCCGTACCCAGCACGGCAATAACAACGCCTATTGCCAGGACAGCGAGATCGGTTGGGTCAATTGGGACCTGAGCGAGGATGGCGCGGCGCTGCTCAAGTTCGTCAAGCGCCTGATCAAGTTGCGCCTGACCTATCCGATCCTGCGGCGCGGGCGGTTCCTGGTGGGTAACTACAACGAGGACATTGGCGTCAAGGACGTCACCTGGCTGGCCCCGGACGGCAGCGAAATGACCATTGAGCAATGGCAGGACAGCCATGGTCGCTGCCTCGGCATGCTGATGGACGGCCGCGCACAGGAGACCGGCATTCGACGCAAGGCCGGCGATGCGACGCTGCTGCTGGTGGTCAACGCCCACCATGACATCGTCAACTTCCGCTTGCCGGAAGTCCCCGAGGGCAGCTTCTGGACCTGCATGGTCGACACCAACCAGCCGACCGTTCGTGGACAAGAGCGCTTCGATTTCGATTCCGAATATTCCGTCACCGGGCGCTCGCTGCTGCTGTTCGAGCTGCAACGCGAAGAAGAGGAATGAAGTACCGTTTGTAAACAGCCAGAGAGACCGCAAGGACGCGGTTTTTTTCGATGTACACAGCCCAGTTTGAAGAAAAAAATGCAGTTCAGACACACATCTCGCAAGACGAATCGACCGACATGGTCAATACTTCACATGCGGTAGTCTCCAGGATTCGGAGCGCTGTGAATCGCAGCCATACCCACGCGGGCGTCATCGGACAGTAGGCCCGGTAGATGGCTGGAAGGTTGAACACACACAAGGACGTCTCTCATGAAGCCCGCCTCTCGCTTGCCCGGCCGACAGCATCCGCAAATCTGGAACAGTGCTGCGCAACTGGCCGATATCCCGATCATCAGTACCCAGACGCTCATTCCAGCCGGCGCCCGCGCCGTCGTCCTCTCCCCGCATCCGGGCGATGAGATCGGCGCCTGTGGCGGATTGCTGCAGTTGCTGAACAACCTGGATCAACCCATGTTGCTGATCTCGGTCTCCGATGGAGCCTTGGTCCACCCCGGTTCACCGTTGTGGACCGATGAGCGCCTGCGTACACACCGCCCTCACCCGCAGGAAAGCGTGGACGCCCTGCATCGCCTGGGCATAGCCGCCCATGGCCTGCAATGGGTGCGCGGCGGCTTCCCGGAAAAGGCCCTGGCCGAACACGAGGCCGAACTCACCGACTTTATTGCGCGTCACCTGCGCCCCGGTGACGTGGTGTTCAGCACCTGGCGCCAGGATGGTGACAGCGACCACGAGACCGTCGGGCGCGCCGGTGCCCTGGCCGCCGACAGGATCGGGGTGGCGTTCAACGAACTGCCGGTATGGGCCTGGCACTGGCCGGTCCGCGAGCAAAATAAAATCCCCTGGCACCGGGCCCGCAAACTGCGCCTGGATGTCTGGACTACCGCCCGCAAGCGTCACGCCATGCATGCTTACGTCAGCCAACTCAACGGCGAACCGGCGAGCGGCATCGCCCCGCTGGTGCCCAGGGTCATCCTGGATCGGATGGGCATGCCGTATGAGATTGTCTTCATCTGAACACGTGCCTGTGATGGCGGTGGTTCAGATACACCGCTATCGCGAGCAAGCTCGCTCCCACAGGAGATGTTGCATACCCCCGCAAATCCAATGTGGGAGCGAGCTTGCTCGCGAAAGCGATCGGCAAGGACATGAAAAATCCGGAACTGCCGACCCCTCGGGTCAGTCGCATGAACAGGTACGTCTGATTCAGGAGCGAACGTGACTCAAGATCCCGATTGGCGGCCCGTCGAACCAATGCCATCGGAACTGCCAGCGGCGGTTCATCGGCTGCGGATCCTGACGGTCAATACCCATAAGGGTTTCACCGCCCTCAACCGTCGCTTCATCCTGCCCGAATTGCGCGAAGCGGTGCGCAGTACCGGTGCCGACCTGGTGTTCCTGCAAGAGGTACTCGGCGAACATGACCGCCACGCATCACGCTACGACAACTGGCCCCAGACCTCCCAATACGAATTCCTCGCCGACAGCATGTGGAGCGACTTCGCCTACGGCCGCAATGCGGTCTATCCCGATGGCCACCATGGCAACGCCTTGCTCTCCAAATACCCGATCCGCCAGTTCCGCAATCTCGATGTGTCCATCACCGGCCCGGAGCGGCGCGGGTTATTGCACTGTGTGCTGGATGTGCCCGGGCACGCCGCTGTCCATGCGATCTGCGTGCACCTGAGTCTTCTGGAAAGCCATCGCCAATTACAGCTCAAACTGCTCTGCCAACTGCTCGATTCGCTGCCCGAGGATGCCCCGGTGATCATCGCCGGCGACTTCAACGACTGGCAACTGCGTGGCAACCTCGCCCTCGCCCGTCGTGGCTATCTGCATGAAGCCTTCGAGCACCACCACGGTCGCCCCGCCAGGACCTATCCGGCCCGCTTCCCACTGTTGCGCCTGGACCGTATTTACCTGCGCAACGCCAGCAGCCACGCCCCGCAAATCCTGGGCAACAAACCCTGGACGCACCTGAGCGACCACCTGCCGCTTTCGGTGGAAGTGCATTTGTAGGGCGGGTCTTTTCTGTTCGTTCTGCGCACGGACCTGTAAGCTCTGACAGTAGCGACGCTGGCTTTTCATTGCTAGGGTGCCATCCCATACAGCGAGCGTTGCCAGGCCCTGTGTGCCATCTGTCGTGCAACCGATGCTGAAACCGGCATTTGCGAAATGCCGATGCAGAGGGATAGCACATGATTCGGCACGATAAAGGATTCAATCGGCTGTTCAACGCTGTGTGGATATCAGCCCCCTTCCTGTTACCCGTCCCGGCCGCCATGGCCGCTTGTACGCTGACGCCAACCGCAGGCGATGACGCTTATGTCTGCGACAGCGGCACCAGCCCCGGGCTGACGGACCTTTCGGGTAACAACAGCTTGACAATGCCCGCCAACGGCAGTGGTCTCATTAGCGGCGACGTCACATTCGGTACCGGCGTCGACCGCATCGTGATCAATGCCAACGGCGTGATTGACGGTGATGTCGAGCAAGGCTCGGCAGCCGACGATTTCGTCATGAATGGCGGCCGGATCTTGTCCCTGGCCCAGGGGGACGGCCTCGATACGTTCCTGATGACCGACGGGACCATCGTCGACGCGTTCGAAGATGGCGACATTGCGAAGATGACCGGCGGCACTATCGGCCGGGTCGACATGAAACTCGATGACAACGTCTTCGATATGTCCGGTGGAAATATCATCGGCAACCTGGTGACCGGTTTCGGCCAGGACACCATCATCCTCTCCGCAGGCCGCATCGGCGGCAATGTCAGTGTCAGCGGCGGCAATGACAGCATCACCGTCAGCGGTGGTGAAATTCTCGGCGAGGTCCGGGTCAGCGCGGGCGATGACCAGTTTCGGTGGAGCGGCGGACTCATTCATTCGGCCGTCCTGATGGGCGACGGTAGCGACACTGCGTTATTGAGCAACCTCGATGAAACCCTCCTCGCCACTACACCCAGCGTGGACGGTGGATTGGGCCAGGACGCGTTGACGTTCAGTGGCAGCACCTCCAGCACCGGCGCTCGCTACCTCAACTGGGAAACAGTCAACCTCACCCAAGGCTCGCGACTGGACCTTGACGACACCCTGACCTTGGGTGACAGCGCCACCGCCACCGGGACGCTCAACATAGACTCCGGCAGCACGCTAACGTCGACCCAAGGCGTCATTGCCCCTTTTACTGCCGGTCAGTTGACGACGCTCAACAACGCTGGCGTGGTGGACCTCGCACAGGGCAACACCCGCACCAACGACACCCTCACTGTCCAGGGCAACTACGTTGGCAACAACGGCCAGTTGCACCTGCAAACGGTACTCGGCGCCGACGACTCCCCCAGTGACAAGCTGGTGGTCAATGGCGGGACACTCACAGGCAGTACCGCCATTACGGTCACGAACCTGGGCGGCACGGGCGCACAGACGGCTCAGGATGGCATCGAAGTGGTCCAGGCCCAGGGCGGCGCGATCAGTGATAGCGGCGCCTTTTCGCTGGCACAATCGGTCTCGGCCGGGGCATTCGATTATCGCTTGTTCAAGGGCGGCGTAACCGGCAATGAAAACAACTGGTACCTGCGTTCCACTGTGGTCGCCGGACCGATAGCGGCGCCCAGCCCGACGTTGCCCGTGCTGCCGGCTGCAATACCCGGCGCGGCGCCCATCCCTCTGTACCGGCCGGAAGTGCCGACCTGGTCGGTATTGCCCCCGGCGGCGGCACAACTGACCCTGATGGCCCTGGGCACGTTCCATGACCGCCAGGGCGACCAGCGCCTGCTCACGGAAAACGGTGCGTTCGGCGCAGGTTGGGGCCGGGTCTATGGCAAGGACCTGGATCAAACCTGGGCCGGCACGGTTACGCCGCGGTTCGACGGGTCGATCAAGGGTTTCCAGGTGGGCAATGACCTGTACAGCTCGCCGCTGTCCAGTGGACAGACCCAATGCATCGGTTTCTTCGTCGGCCATACCGAATTGAACGGCGACGTTGATGGTTTCAACCTGGGTTTCAAAAGCCGACGCGCCGGCAAGATAGAACTCGACGGCGACAGCTACGGGCTCTACTGGTCGCTCACCGATCCCTCTGGCGGCTACGTCGACGCCGTGGTGATGGGCACGCGACTGGACGGCGACAACCGCTCCGAACGCGGGCTGAAAATTGACAATCGCGGGCACGCCCTGACCCTGTCGGCGGAAGCCGGTTACCCCTTCGCGGTGGTCACCGACTGGGTCCTGGAACCCCAGGTGCAGATCATCCACCAGAAGGTCTCCCTGGACACGCAAGACGACGGGGTCTCAAAGGTAGAGTTCGACTCCGACAGTGCCTGGACCGGTCGCCTCGGCGCTCGCCTAAAGGGCCGCTACCAGGTCAGCGGCATGCCCGTGGAGCCATACCTGCGCGCCAACCTCTGGCACACGTTTTCCGGTACCGATACGGTGACGTTCGACGACACTGAACGGGTCAAGACCCAACAACGCGCGTCCACCGGCGACCTGGGTGTCGGCGTCATCGTGAGCCTGGCGCCAACGGTCAGCGTATACGCCGGAGCGGACTACAGCACCAACCTCGACAGCAGCCAGCAACGCAGTGTGGCGGGCAATCTCGGTGTACGGATCAGTTGGTAGCCAGCCTCTGCGACGATGATTTGACGCCCAAACGCAGCCCTTAATAAGCATTTTAAATCAGTGTCTTATTACCTCTGATTTCATCCTGCCATTCATCGTTCATTTTCTTGACGCGGCGCCATCGGTCTTCTTGACTACACCGTACTACCCCCGGAAATACAGTCAGGGGCAGGCCTCTGGAACCCGCCAAGACGGGCCGCCAGAGGCTTGCCTCAATCCATTCGGTCGCCCCTCATTCGGGGTAGGAGAGACGCCAAAAAGCGAGAAATGCATGCGATTGCAAGGCAGACCCCCATGAAAACTTCCCTCCGTCCGCAAGAGATCTCCATCACCTTCCACACCCTTTCTACTTCGTTGTTGCTGCTTTCCTCCATGGAGGTACAGGCCTGGCCTGACGAAGAAACAACACAGCCCTGGTATGGCCGAGCCCAGTCCAGCAACCGCAATACCGCAACCATCGGCAGCGACCCCGCCTCCGACAAGAGCTCTGCCCTGTTCACATTGCGAAACGACAGCGGTCATACCCAGCGCATGGGCCTGATCAGCGGGCAAAACCAGATCATTTCAACGGGCAGTGGCCTGCTGGTGACGCCCGCGATGGCCGAACCGGGCAAAGACGCCCTGAACCTGAAAGGCTCGAGTCTCGGCGCCTATTGGAGCCTGACCAGCCCCGCAGGCTGGCACGTGGACCTGAGCGCCAGCGGCGGCCGGGTCAATGGCTACAGCCGCACCGAACAAGGCCAGCGCCAGGCCACCGAAGGCAATGCGGTGACGCTGTCCGTCGAAGGGGGCTTTGCGATTGGCATCGGGACCCACTGGGTCGTCGAACCCCAGGCCCAACTGATCAACCAACGCATCACCCTCGACACACCGAATGCCGAGAGCGGCACCGGCAATGAACTGAGCAGCTGGAGCGGCCGCGTCGGTGCGCGACTCAAAGGCAATTACCGAGTCAACAGCCTCGGCATGGAGCCCTATGTGCGAACCAACTTGTGGCACACCGTCCAGAGCGCCGATACCTTGTCCCTGGATAAGGTCGACAAGATCAGCAGCAGCCGAAAAACCTCCACCGTCGAAGTCGGCCTGGGCCTGGTGGCACAGGTCACGCCGACGGTAAGCCTGTATGTCAGCGCCGACTTCAGCAGTGACGTCGACGACAACGACCTCAACGGTATCATTACCAGCATGGGGGTGCGGATGCGCTGGTAATGCCAATTCTGTAATCGATAGCCCCGCGTGCAGGAACTGTGTAGGGGCTGTCGAGTGCAACGAGGCTGCGATCTTTCCCCAGACATTTGAGTCCCAAGCGAAAGATCGAAAGATCGAAAGATCGAAAGATCGAAAGATCGCAGCCTTCGGCAGCTCCTACATAAACACGGCGCAAGCAATCTGCCGCCACTTAAAAAACACCTCCATTAAGGCGTATAACGCTAAGAGCGATTCATACCTGCAAGCCGTCTGCCCCTGGCTCATTTCATTGATGGAGTAACGACATGACCACCGACCCCTTCCTCGCTAACCTTTTTCCCAGCGCCGCCGAAATCCCGGAGGCCTATCGCCTCGAAGGCCGGATCGAACAGCGCGAATACCTGGTCGACGGCGTCCTGGAAACCTGGCAAGGGCCGCTGGCTGTCGTCCGCAGCCCCGTTTACGTGACGGGTGAGCTGGGCGATGAGCAAGTGATTCTCGGCAGCACACCGCTGCTGGACGCCGAAACCGCCCTCACCGCTCTGGACGCTGCCGTGCGGGCTTACGATCGCGGCCAGGGCCAGTGGCCCACGATGCGCGTCGCCGAGCGCATCCGCCACGTGGAAACCTTCCTGGCACGCATGCGCGAGCAACGCGAGGCCGTGGTCAAGTTGCTGATGTGGGAAATCGGCAAGAACCTCAAGGACTCCCAGAAGGAATTCGACCGCACCTGCGACTACATCGTCGACACCATCAACGCCCTCAAGGAGCTGGACCGGCGCTCCAGCCGTTTCGAGCTGGAACAGGACACCCTCGGGCAGATCCGACGCGTGCCCTTGGGCGTGGCCTTGTGCATGGGCCCCTACAACTATCCGCTGAACGAAACCTTCACCACGCTGATCCCGGCCTTGATCATGGGCAACACCGTGGTGTTCAAACCGGCCAAGCTCGGCGTCCTGCTGGTGCGGCCGTTGCTCGAAGCCTTCCGCGACAGCTTCCCGGCAGGCGTGATCAACGTAATCTACGGCAGCGGCCGGGAAACTGTCAGCGCGCTGATGGCCAGCGGCAAGATCGACATCTTCGCCTTTATCGGCACCAACAAGGCGGCTAGTGACCTGAAGAAGCTTCACCCGCGGCCACACCGCTTGCGTGCCGCCCTGGGGCTGGATGCGAAGAACCCTGGCCTGGTGCTGCCAGACGTCGACCTGGACAACGCAGTCAACGAGGCACTGACCGGCTCGCTGTCATTCAACGGCCAGCGCTGCACGGCGCTGAAAATCCTGTTTGTCCATGAAGATGTGGCGCCGGCGTTCATCGAGAAGTTCAACGCCAGGCTCGCCACCCTGAAACCCGGCATGCCCTGGGAGGACGGTGTGGCGCTGACGCCGTTGCCCGAAGCGAGCAAAGTCGATTACTTGCATTCGCTGGTCGCCGATGCGCTGGCCAAGGGTGCAGAAGTGAAGAATGCCCACGGCGGCGAATCGCGAAGCTCGTTTTTCTACCCGGCGGTGCTGTACCCGGTGAACACGGCGATGCGGGTCTACCATGAGGAACAGTTCGGCCCGGTCGTGCCCATCGTGCCGTACCGCGACCTCAATACCGTAATCGACTACGTGCTGGAGTCCGACTTCGGCCAGCAGCTCAGCATTTTCGGCACCAACCCGGCACAAGTCGGCAAGCTGGTGGACACCTTCGCCAACCAGGTCGGACGCATCAACATCAACGCCCAGTGCCAACGGGGCCCGGACACGTTCCCGTTCAATGGCCGGAAGAATTCGGCCGAGGGCACCTTGTCGGTCCACGATGCGCTGCGCACCTTTTCCATCCGCACGCTGGTGGCAACCAAGTTCCAGGACAACAACAAGGCGTTGATCAGCGACATTATCCGTGAGCGGGATTCCAACTTCCTGACCACTGACTACATCTTCTGATCCACGCCCGAACGGTGGGCTACGACAGGGCTGGGCGCCGCGACTTGATGCCCCAGCCCTGTTGCATGCCGGCAGCCGCCAGCAGGATCGCAGCCACGCCCAACCATTGCAGCGGCTCCAGGCGATGGCCGAAGGCGAACCAGTCGACGAAGATCGCTGCGATCGGATAGATGAACGACAGCGCACCGGTCAATGCAGTCGGCAAACGTTGTATGGCGCTGTACAGCAACACGTACATCACGCCGGTGTGCACCACGCCCAGGATCAACAGACTGACCCAGGCCTGGGGGTGTTGCGGCAATGCCGAGAAGTTCGCCCAGGGCGCCAGCAGCAACACGCCGGTGCTGACCTGGATCAGCGCGATCAGATGAGGTGGCGTGCCGGTCAGGCGCTTGATGATCAACGCCGCGATGGCGTACAGCAATGCGGCCCCCAGCGCCAAGGCAATGCCCAGCAGATAGTCGCCGCCACCCTGCCCTTGCTCACCATGGGCACTGACGATGGCCAGCATCCCGAGAAACGACACCGCCAGCCAGAACAGTTTCTGCGCGGTGATTTTTTCCCCCAGGAACAACGCCGCCAACCCCACCAACATGAACGGCTGGACGTTGTACACCGCCGTGCCGATGGCGATCGAGGCACGGGAATAGGAGGCAAACAGCAATACCCAGTTGCCGACGATCGCTACGCCGCTGAGGACCGCCAGCAGGAACGTGGTACGGGTGAGGATGCCGGGGCGCAAAAAGCCGAAACCGGCGCAGATCAGCAGCAAGGTCACGGCGCCGAACACGCAGCGCCAGAACACCACATCCAGCACCGGCAGGCCGGAAACCAGCACGAACCAACCAATGGTTCCGGAGATCAGCATGGCGGCAGTCATTTCCAGCGAACCGCGGCGTAAGGTCTTGTCCATCTTCAGGCTCCTTCAGCAAGTGGGCACAGTATGCCGAGCCGACGGGGGGCTTCTCCATGGTTTGAAAAAGGCTAAACTTCGATTTGACCTTTTTTATCAAGGCAACTTCACACATTCGCCTAATGGAGTTGAAATGACTGACGATATTGACCAGATCCTCATCAGTGCCCTGATGGAAGATTCCCGACGCTCCCTCAAGGCCTTGGCAAACCTCAGTGGCCTGTCCTCCCCCAGTGTCGCCGAGCGCCTTCGCCGGCTCGAAGAACGTGGTGTGCTCAGGGGCTACACCGTTGAGGTGGACCCCAAGTGCTTCGGCTATCAACTCCAGGCCATCGTGCGTATCCGCCCGCTGCCGGGGCAGTTGCAGGAAGTGGAGCGGCAGATCCAGGCCATCGCCGAATTCACCGAATGCGACAAGGTAACCGGCGACGACTGCTTCATCGCCCGCCTGCACGTGCGCTCGATGGAACAGCTGGATACCTTGCTGGACAAACTCAATGTCCACGCCGAGACCAATACGGCCATCGTCAAGAAAACACCCGTCAAGCGACGGTTGCCGCCGATGGCGTAAGAACGCTCCCACAGGGTTACGCTTGCAACGGATAGACACACCAAGCCTTATCCTTTACGAACACGGCGATGGTCAGCGAAAAAGGGCTTATCCGTGGCAATACGATCCGAGGCCTTGGGCCCATTGGCCGCCTGGCCGTCCTGGCCATCGACGTACCAGTAACAGTGCTGCACCGCACGCGTGATGCCCACATACGCCAGGCGCAGGATTTCGTCCTTTTGCGCCGAGTCGTAAGGTTCGGCGTCACCGTCCTGGCCTAGCCCGGCCATTCGATAGACCTGGTTCTTGTAGGGTGAACTGCTCAGGTGCTGGCAGTCGCCCAGCAGGAACACCGCATCGGCCTGGAGCCCCTTGGCACTGTGGTAAGTCATTTGCCTGAGCCGTCGCGCGTCGTACGGCAAGCTAGAATCAACATTAACTGTTGGCTGAATATACTTTTCTATCAATAGCTTATCGCTACTTTTTCGATACAACATCAAGATCGAATCGCCGTTGCGATAGTGCTCATCCAGTCGCCGCGCCAACCCTTCGTCGTCGCGATCCAACACATTCACCGGGCTCAACGAGCGAGACACGCCACTGGCCTTGGCCTTCTTGCCTGGGATAGCCGCAGCGGCGCGAACAATATGCTCGGCCGCATCGATGATGTGTTGGTGGCTGCGGTAGTTGTCAGTGAGCATGACCCGGGTCGTCGTCGGCGACGGGAATTGCTTGTTGAATGCCATGAAATAGCTCGGCGAGCTGCCGCGCCAGCCATAGATTGATTGCCAATCGTCCCCTACACACAACAATGAAGAGCGTTGGGCGCCGCGCCCCACGTGCATCGCGGGACCACGGCTGCGTATTTCCCGAAGACTGGCGCGCAGCCAGGAGACGATCTGCGGCGACACGTCCTGGAACTCGTCGACCATCAGGTGCGAAAGCGGCCTGAGCAACGCATCCCCCAGCAACTTGAAATTTTCCGGCGAATGTTCGCTGAACAGCGCAAACATGCGGTTGTAGGTCATGACCGGCGGCGATTGGTCGAGCAGATGGTCTTCGAGTGCCCGCCAGTAGCGACTCAGCGCTTCGAAGAAATACCGATCGGGATCATCCTGGGCAAAGGACATCCGCCCCACGGCATCCGGGACGTCGAGGCCCAGGTTCTCGATAAAGCCTGCCGCCGCGACAAAGCAGTCCAGCAATGGCGCTGAACCCAGCTCGCCCTTGACCTTGTAGTCGAACCCAGGCCCGGCGCTGGCATCGCCGGCCATTGACGCTAATACACGTTTTGACGCCTCATAACTTTCAAGCCAGATCAGTGGCTTACGGCAAAAAGCTTGAAACAAGGTGCGCTTTACCGCCCATTCCGCGCGGATGCTCAACTTGGCGCCCGGACGATTGAGCCGGGCATCTTCCCGTGGATCGAACCCCAGTATCACCCATGCATCCAGGGAAGGCGCGTAGCCATGACAGTGGAACGTCGAACCATTGATTTCGAACGTTTGTCGCTTCGGCTCGATACCCTTGATCGGCCAGGCACCGGCGCGGAACCACAGGTCTTCGACGGCATCGCACAACTCTTCGTCGCGCTGGGCTGCCAGTTCGGTCACGGCGACGCGCTTTTGCACATCCGGGTGATCGCGTTCCAGCTCCTTGAGTTGCAGCGCGTGGCGGGACAACGGCAGGATCAGCTCACGGAAACGCGCGTCACGCTGGTAAAGGTTGTAATAACAGGCGTTGAGTTGCTGGCGCTGGGCGTCGTTGATGCGCAAATCAAAGGGATTGCCCTGGGCATCATCGTCACCCGCTTCGGCGCGATGACTCAGGGTCTCGAACGCCTGGAGCCGTTCGAACCCGGGCAGGCTGCGAACCATGGGCAAGATGCGCGAATGGAATGTCCGCACCAGGTCACGGGCTTCCTTGAGTCTGACGGTTCGCCCCCACAGGGCAAACACTTCGATCAGTTTCTGGATGAAATCCTTGCGCGATTCCCGGGTAAACGTCACCACGGTCATCGAGTCCAGTTCGAAACCCAGGTAATGGGACAACAGCACAATGCGCAGTACCAGGGTGGTGGATTTGCCCGCCCCGGCCCCGGCGACCACCGAGGTCGAGGGCGTGTCGCTGAAAATCATCTTCCATTGCGCGGCGCTCGGTTGTGCATGCGCCGGCAGCAATCGGGTGACATCTGTCTTGATGCGTTTCTTCAGCTCGGCGGTCAGCGGCAGGCGCCAGTCATCGAACAGCAGATCATCGACCTGCGGTGCCGGATGCTCCGTGCTGCGCGAATCACGGATCAACAGGACCTGACGACCCTCCTCAAGCCCTTCGGCCCGGCCTTCCTTGTAGCCATAGTCAAAACCAGCGGTATGACCGCTGCGGAAACCGTCGGCCTGGCCATGCAACCAGGAAGCGCGATGTTGGGCTCGCAGGCGTGTCAGGCCATGGCCGAAGAACCGGGCTGCCAGGCGCTTGAACAGCGGCATCTGGGCCAGGGATAAAAGCACGGGGGGAAGATCGGGAGTGTGTTGCGCCACGCTGATGACTCCGGGTGTTCATGAACCATGACGGCTATGGTGTCTGTATTTGCCGCCGGGTTCCACCCAAAAGCTTTTAAGTCATGGGTTTAGGCGATGAAGTGAAAGTTGGCTCGCGATTTTATATCTAAATACACGATAACTTTGACGCGTTTTTTACGCTTTTTATCGATGTGTTCCTTAGCGAAAATAGCCCCATCAACCATCGCTTTCGCTGCTCAGCGAAAAGGACACGAACATGCTCGAACTCAGGCCCTTCGCCACCTTGGGCGCCGCCAACCACGGTTGGCTGGATGCCCACCATCATTTTTCGTTCGCCGAATATTACGACCCACGGCGCATGAACTGGGGCAACTTGCGGGTCTGGAACGATGATGTTATCGCCCCTGGCAGCGGTTTTCCCCAACACCCGCACCGGGACATGGAAATCATCACCTATGTGCGCGAAGGCGCGATCAGCCACCAGGACAATCTGGGTAACAAGGGCCGCACGGAGGCCGGTGATGTACAGGTCATGAGCGCGGGCACCGGGATTGCCCATAGCGAGTACAACCTGGAATCGACGGCCACCCGCATTTTCCAGATCTGGATCATCCCCAACGAAGAAGGCCTGGCACCGTCATGGGGCGCCAAGCCGTTTCCCAAGGACTCGCGCGAAGGCTTCGTGACCTTGGCCAGTGGCAAGGCCGGCGATGACCAAAGCCTGCGCATTCGCGCCGACGCACGACTGGTAGCGGCCAATCTCAAGGCGGGTGAAAGTGCGGAGTATCGGCTGGACGCCGCACGTCGAGCTTATCTTGTGCCGGCAACTGGATTGACAGAAATCAATGGTTTGCGCGTACAAGCTCGAGACGGTGTTGCGATTGAAGATGAGCGGATATTGCGGGTGACCGCCATTGAAGACAGCGAAATCGTGCTCGTCGACCTCGCTTGATTGGTCTTGTGGTGAGAGGAATTTGTGTGGGAGCAAAGCTTGCTCGCGAAACGGGCCTCGCGTTAAAGACCGCATCGCCTGGATCGCGGGCAAGCCTTGCTCCCACATAGTTGGGACAAGGCTTGCCGACGGTGTCACTTGCTGGTGATAGCCCCATCCACCAACGTTTGCGCCTCAGCCACCAATTGCTTGAGGTGCGCGTCGCCAATGAAGCTTTCGGCGTAGATCTTGTAGATATCCTCGGTCCCGGACGGGCGTGCCGCAAACCAGCCGTTTTCAGTCATGACCTTCAGGCCGCCAATGGCCTGATCATTGCCCGGCGCGTGACTGAGGATGTGCTGGATCTTCTCCCCGGCCAATTCGGTAGACGTCACCTGATCGGGCGACAGCTTGCTCAATAGCGCCTTCTGTTGCGGGCTGGCCTTGGCATCGACGCGTACCGAGAACGGTTCGCCCAGCTCGTCAGTCAACGCGCGGTAGGCCTGGCTCGGGTCGCGACCGGTGCGCGCCGTCATTTCAGCTGCCAACAGCGCCGGGATCAGGCCGTCCTTGTCGGTACTCCAGACGCCGCCGTCCTTGCGCAGGAACGAAGCACCGGCACTTTCTTCACCGCCAAAGCCCAGGGAACCATCGAACAGGCCGTCGGCAAACCACTTGAAGCCCACCGGCACTTCATAGAGGCGGCGACCCAGGCGCTTGGCCACGCGATCGATCAGGCCGCTGCTGACCACGGTCTTGCCCACCGCAGCATCGGCGCGCCATTGCGGGCGATTCTGGAACAGGTAGTCGATGGAGACCGCCAGGTAGTTGTTCGGCGCCAACAGGCCGCCAGACGGCGTCACGATGCCATGACGGTCATGGTCCGGGTCGCAGGCAAAGGCCACGTCGAAGCGGTCCTTCAGACCAATCAACCCTTGCATCGCATGGCTGGAAGACGGGTCCATGCGGATCTGCCCGTCCCAGTCGACGGTCATGAAACGGAAGGTGGAATCCACGTGAGTGTTCACCACTTCCAGGTCCAGGCGGTAATGCTCGGCAATGGCCGGCCAGTAGCGCACGCCTGCGCCACCCAACGGATCGACGCCCAAATGCAGCCCGGCGGTGCGGATGGCATCGAAATCGATGACATTGATCAGGTCCGCCACGTAGGTGTTGACGTAGTCGTGACGGTGGGTGGTGTCGGCCTTCAAGGCTTGCTCGTAGCTGACGCGCTTGACGCCGGCGAGCTGGTCGGCCAGCAGTTCGTTGGCCTTGGCTTCGATCCATTTGGTGATGTGGGTATCGGCCGGGCCACCGTTGGTAGGGTTGTACTTGTAGCCGCCGCTTTGCGGTGGGTTGTGGGACGGCGTGATGACGATGCCGTCCGCCAGGCCCGAGGTGCGGCCACGGTTGTAGCAGAGAATGGCGTGGGAAACCGCTGGTGTCGGGGTGTATTCATCGCCCTCGGCGATCATGACGGTTACACCGTTGGCCGCGAATACTTCCAGCGCACTGGCACCCGCCGGGGTCGATAGCGCGTGAGTGTCGATGCCGACGAACAGTGGCCCGTTGATGCCCTGGGCTTCGCGGTACAGGCAGATCGCCTGGCTGATGGCCAACACGTGCCACTCGTTGAAGCCCAGGTCGAAGGAGCTGCCACGGTGCCCGGAGGTGCCAAAAGCCACGCGCTGGGTTGCAACCGAGGCATCGGGTCGGCCGGTGTAGTAGGCCGTCACCAGTCGCGGGATATCGATCAACAACTCTGCCGGTGCCGGCTTGCCCGCAAATGGACTGACTGTCATGCAAAACCTCTGAGTGGAGTGGCTCGGTAAATGGAGTGCAGTTTACTGACAGTTCGACCATGGCGCGATGGGTTCGATCCATTGCCGCCGATTACGCTTGTTCGAGCCTCAAGGCGTCGGCCAGCGCGCAGAGCGCAGCGTCCATGTCCTGCGGCCCGTTCAGGGCGTGGGTCAGGCGCATATGTTGTGCATACAGGCCCTGGAGGCTGAACAACTCCCCCGGCGCGATGACGATTCGCTGGGCAAGCAGCCGATGGAAAACCCGTCGCAAGTCGACCCGTCGCGTCGACTGCATCCAGATCGTCGCACCACCTTGAGGTTCTGCCCATTGCAGGCTATCCCCTAGCCGCTCGCGCAGCAATTGCGTAGTCGAAACCGCGCTTTCACGCAGCAGGCGCCGCAACACCAGCAAGTGCTGGTCAATCCGACCGTTGCTGTACAGCCGGGCGATGGCTTTCTGGCGGATCGGCGACAAGCGAAACGCTCGCAACAGGAAATGTCGCTGCAGGTGCAGGGTCAACTGGCGCGACAACACGTAGCCATACGGCGCCTCTGGCCCGATGGTTTTCTCGAACGTCGAATAGACGATCAGCCGGTCCGGGTCGAGCAAGTCTCGAAAAGGCGTCATCCTTGCCTCGAACGCCAGGTCTGTATGGCTGTCGTTCTCCAGCACCCAAGTCCCGTGCCGCTCCAGCAAATGCGCGATGGTACGACGGTTCTCTTCAGGAACCAGTGTCCCCCTCGGCATATTCAAGACCGACGACAGCACCACCAGGCGTACCGTTTCGTTCACCAGCAGCTGTTCCAGTTGCTCGACATTGAGTTCCCCCCCGGCCAGCAGTGGCAGCTCGATGACGTTGACCTCCGCCGCCTGCAGCAGGCGCAACACCGCCCAATCGCAGGGCGATTCGATCAGCACGGTGGCCCCCCTGAGTGCCAGCACCGCGATAAGAATTTCCAGGACGCCCCGCAGGTCGGCGCCAATGTAGACATCATCGGCATTCCAGCAACGGGCCGGCGAAGACGTGTAGCGGGCAGCCAGCGCAGTGCGAAGCTCCAGCTCGCCCCAGGGTTGCGAGGGTGTCTGCGAGGAGCGCGGGTACTGGCGCAGCAGTTCGCGCTCGAGCAGCAACAGCGGGCTGTCCAACGGCTGCATCGACGCCGGTTCATCCGCGCTGAGCACCTGCATACCTGGTCGTCGGGCATTGACGTACAGGGTCTCGAGTAAATCGTCACCGCCGTCCAGGGTGGCCATGCTGGGCACGGGCAGCGCGTAGTAACCGGACTTGGCGATCGAATAGACCCGCCCTTCCTTTTCCAGCAGCGAATACGCGTACTGAATGGTCGATATCGACACGTTCAGACGCTCGGCCAGTTGCCGCAGCGACGGCAGGCGAACCCGCGCATCAACCTCCAGCTCGTTGATCAGCGTGGTCAGGTAGCGATAAACCGCCTGATAGGCGAAGTCTGTCTCCCGGCAATTTTTCATCGGCTCAGGCCAGGACAGCGGGTCGCAGTCAGCTCAGTCGCAACGCCGGGTACAAGGACTGGGGACGAGGTAGATGAGTCCGTCAAACCTCGTTCCTCAATGCCTTGCCGAGCGTTCGTGCAACCCATCGGCAGCCGATCCGCCTTCTGCAGCGTCAACGCCGTCATTGGCCTGCTGCGGATCGGCGCCCGGGGCGCTTTCCGCTTGTTCCGGCAGTGAAACACTCGCCCGGTACAGCTTGCCAAGGATGTCGATGGGCAAGCCGCTGACATCGACCATCCACTGCGCTACCTGATCGGCGACGGTCGCGCCCTGCATGGCCTTGTGCAGGTCCGGCATCGCCACCAGCATGCCGGGGTGGCAGCAACGCAGGAAATGCTCCAGGCCCGTGCCCTGCCCCACGAAGGGCGCGAACAGCATGCACACCAGTTGCGTTTCACTGAGCCCCAGGATCTTTTGTGCTTCAAGGGCGGCGTAGGCACGACGCTCGGGAATCGACGACGGCGAGCCGAACAGCGCCCGAGCCTGTTCGCAGACGTGTTCCGGCAATTGCTTGCGGTGCATGATCATGATCGCCCGCTGCGCGTAGTCGCCGTAGCCGGTTTCATAGCTGCGTCCGTGCAGGTAGCAGGCCTGCAGGCCGTGCAGATGGGCCGACAGCAGCGGGCTGATGTATTCGTTTTCAGGCGCCGATGGCACAAGCCCCTCGGTCTGCACCCGCAGGAACTCGTTGAAGAGCAGCCAGTTGGTTCCCTCCGAACGATCGACGATCAGGTCGTCGATGCCGACGTGGCCCACTCGCCGGCAGGCCTCGAAGTGACCCTCGGGCTTCCAGGCATCGAGGCGCTCCGGCCCATAGAAATGCCGGTAGACATCACCGCCCAGGGCGTCGAGGTGGGCAAAAAGGTTGTCGAAACCGCAGGCGTGCTCGGTCAGCAGGCCGATCTTGCGAGTCGCGCGGCGCAGGCCCGATATGAATTGTTTTTGCTGGCGCGGTGTATCGCTGCTGACCAACGAATCCACGCCCGACTCCCAGCGGGCCATGTGCCGATAGAACTCGGCCATCGCCAGGTAGCCGTCGTCCCCAATCTCCAAGGGGCTGTCGACCGCGCGAAGGTGCCCCAGGACCAGCAGGTCCATGCGATTGGCTTCGTGCCCCGCCATCGACAGGGGCTGCCGGTGATTGAACGGCAACACCTCGCGGTTATCGGCCATCAGCAATTCGACCCGGGGATCATCGTAGACAAACAGCGCGCTGTAGCAGCGGTGGATGTTTTCCAGCGTCGCCTGGGTAGTTTCGCTCAGGCGTGGCGTGGCGACGCGCAAGGTGAAGGTCACCGGATGTCGCCCTGCGATGCTCAACTGTGCGGCCCGCAAGGCGGTCAGCACATAAAAACTTTCCCTGCTCCCATTCTGGACCGTCAACACTCGGTAATCGCCAATCCGCTCGATGCCTCCGGCGGCGACAATTAAACGCTGGATCAAAAGCTGCAACGCGGTACGTTCTGCCCGGGAATAAAAACCTGACAGTCGTTGCAGTATCTGTTGATACACGTGAGTCATTGCCTGCTCATGAATTGCACTCATAGCCATTTACCTGGAAATTCAACTATCGGCGTCGCACCCGCACCAACGTGACTGCGCGACGTGTTGATCTAGATGGTTGTTCTAGCACTCAAAGAGTATTAGCAATACGCTCGAGCATTGCTTGTCGTAATTATTTGATACATATACCGAGAGTAGGCTCACGCCCCTTCACTCTCCCGCCTAAAGCCCCGAAAACACGGGACCCAAGCGACCGGACGGCGCGTCCTAGGAGAATTCCGACAACGTCCCACAGACAATGAGCACAAGAAACAAAGAACTTGCCGAACTTTAATTGGCAGTCTACCCCGCCCTGTCTTCTCCAGGGTCGATAGATATATCTGCAGCTGTTAATGCTCGTTACCCCTTGAATGCATCTTGAAGGATGAAGACCTTCGAAAAAGTTATACCGCACCACGACTTCTTCCTTGATATGGAAATCAGCGTTCAATTATCAAGACTTAAACAATGATTAGAAGATACAGATTGAGGGCAAAAACCAGTTCAGATGTTGGCCGACAGACCGTTTCAGTCTTGAGCGAACCGGGACAGGCCATTCAAGGCGCGAGATGGTGAGGTGCGAACGCAGCACCGCCAGGCAGGAGGTGCCGTAAGAAAGGATGGGGTGTCAGGGCGAAGGCAGCGCAAGAGCCCGGGGCGATGACTCTTGCGCAAGACAGGGTTCAGGCCGGGTCGACGACCTGAAGGGCAACACGTTCACGGCAAGGGCATTCGCCCATGTAACGGTGAGCCTCGACGAACTCGGAGAATGGGAAGACCCGAGTCTTGAGTGGCAACAGCACGCGGTCGGCGGTCAGTTGATTGATATCGCGCAGTGCTCGTTGCAAGGCCACCTGGTCCTGGAGAATGCCCAGTTCCGGCTTGCCAGTGAAATTGCCGATGCAGTGCACAAAGAACTGAATGTTCTTCTGGAACGCCGCGCAGGCTGGAAACGGCGTCTGGTTGCCACCCTGCAAGCCATACAGCACCAGGCTGCCACGCGGTGCCAACACGTCACCCAGCAGCGACATCTGGGGCCCGCCGAGGCCGTCGAAGACCACATCGACGCCACGGTTGTCGGTGAGCTTGTTGATTTGCATCAGCAAGTCCTGCTCTTCGGTGACGATGACCTTCTCGGCGCCCAGCGACAACAGGTACTCACGCTCGTCAGCCGTCTTGGTGGCCGCGATCACCCGCACACCCAGGGCCTTGCCCAGTTGTACGAAGGAAGGGCCGGCGCAATGACTGGCATCGGTGACCAGGGCGAATTGCCCCGGCTTGACCCGCGCCAGGTCCATGTAGGCGAAATATGCGATCAGCAGCGACGTGTAATGCACGGCGGCTTCGATCGGGCTGAGCACGTCGGGATAACGGGTCAGCGCGGTGCGTGGCAGCACGATGACCTCACCGTACACCGGATAATCGTTCGGGCTCTCGGCCGGGAAACTGGCGACCTTGTCGCCCACGGCCAAGTCATCGACGCCGTCGCCGACGGCCGTTACCACGCCGGCCATTTCATGGCCCAGGCCCGAAGGCAGACGTGCCTGGGACGACGCCAGGTTCTGGCGCCACAAGGTGTCGTACCAACTGATGCCGATCGCTTCGACACGGACCTGCACTTCTCCTGGCGCAGGAAGAGCCGCCGCATGCTCTTCGCATTTGAGCACCTCGGCACCACCAAACTTGTGAAAACGGATCGTGCGGGACATCGCAAACCTCGTCAAAGTAACCTCTAATGCCATGAACTCTATCCGGGCTTTGTACCCAAGACCATCAGTGGCTATTAATAGTCGACATGCCTGTCATTGATTCCGCAGTAAGAAAAACCAACCAATCCTGTAGGACTTAACCTAAGAAAACTCAATTAGCCGGTGCAGAGTACCAGCCTTTCCCCGTAAGATTCATGCCGGCCATTGTTCCCATATGGCCGCTCACGTCAAGCTTACCGAATCTGCCAGGACCCCAGATGAATCGTAATGACCTGCGGCGTGTCGATCTGAACCTGTTGATCGTGTTCGAAACATTGATGCATGAACGCAGTGTGACTCGCGCGGCCGAGAAACTGTTCCTAGGCCAACCGGCCATCAGCGCCGCGCTGTCGCGCCTGCGCAGCCTGTTCGATGACCCGTTGTTCGTACGTACCGGCCGCAGCATGGAGCCTTCGGCCCGGGCGGTCGAGATCTTCGCCCTGCTCTCCCCGGCCCTGGATTCGATTTCCACGGCGGTCAGCCGTGCAGCGGAATTCGACCCGGCCACCAGCACCTCGGTGTTTCGCATCGGCCTGTCGGACGACGCCGAATTTGCCCTGCTGCCGATGCTGCTCAAGCGCCTGCGCGCCGAAGCGCCCGGCATCGTGCTGGTGGTGCGCCGGGTCAACTACATTCTGATGCCCGGTTTGCTGGCATCCGGTGAAATCTCCATTGGCGTCAGCTACACCGAGGACTTGCCGGCCAACGCCAAGCGCAAGGTCTTGCGGCGTAGCATGCCCAAAGTACTACGGGCTGACACCGCCCCAGGACGACTGACCCTGGACGAATTCTGCGCTCGCCCCCATGCCCTGGTGTCTTTCGCGGGTGACTTGAGCGGCTTCATCGATGAAGAGCTGGCGAAACTCGACCGCAAGCGCCATGTGGTGCTGGCCGTGCCGCAATTCAACGGCCTGAGCACGCTATTATCGGGCACCGACATCATCGCCATCGTGCCCGACTACACGGCCGACGCGCTGACCGCCGCCGGCGGCGTACGCGCCGAAGACCCGCCCATACCGGTGCGCAGTTTCGAGCTGCACATGGCCTGGCGCGGTTCCCAGGACAACGACCCTGGGGAGCGGTGGTTGCGGTCGCGGATTCAGATGTTTTTTGGCGACCCTGACAGTCTTTAGGGGCTTCGCGGATGCTTGTTAGCTGATCATTTCTGCGTTTTTCTAGCCTCGAATAGCCATTTACTTCCAGCTAATTGCTAAATTTGGGGCATATTTGAGGGCATGCTTTGGATGGTTTGAAAAGGATGCCCCAACCGAAAATGCTCAGCGCTTTCGGTAATCTGCCGACCACGCTGCTCATCTTGGGTGACGAAACTGTCTTCGCGGTGATTTTTCGCTTTCCAGAGTGCTCCCGAGAGTAAGACCGCCGCTTAAGCTCACCATTTTTGAAAACCAGGCTGCCCCAGCAGACTGGCGCGGAGGATTATCGGCGCTGACCAACGGCCAGAGATTACCGAGTCATGATACGCAAGCCGAAGCCAGGCCTACCGCGGGTATTCGACAAGCCCAAGTACCGGGAGCGGGATGTCATCGAGCGTCTATTTGGCTGGCTGAAAGAGCACCGCCGGCTGGCCACGCGTTACTGCAAGCTCACAACAAGTTATGAGGCCATGATCACATTGGCCTGCCGCCGGCGGTGCTTATGACATCTCTTTTCGTACAGTGCCTAATCGAGGATGGCAAGCTGACCACCGGGCAGAATCCGGCGAGCTCTGAAGCTGTGGCGAAAGCACTGGTCGCCCAGCTCAAATAATCTCTGTGTCAGCCTGGATTCGTGAAAAGTTCAGGCGCGGCAAAGCCCCCCCATGATTGCGATCACGCAAAGCACGCTGCTTTCATAACAGGCTTCGTGCTCCCCTCCCCCTAGCCCCACATTGGCATAGGTCAAGCGCGCTGCAGAGCTGCTCGTGTAGCATAGGGTGGCACATCCAAAAATCGAAATTCCAAGAGGCTAATGTGAAAATCTATACAGCCAGGACGCTCGTAGAATTCGTAGGCATCATTGATAGCTTGAAACCTGAAGAACCCAATTCACTGTGGTTCCGCGGCCAATCGAGTGCCAGCCACCGGCTCATACCTGGGGCACTGCGAAATATCCATCAGTCTCACGACCACCTTGGCCAAGAGATTGACGACACGGCAGTAAGACTCAGCAGTGGAGGAGTCTTCTCTGGCCCGAACTCCGAAAAAATGCTGCAGGACTTCAAACAGCTAGGCAGACCATTTCTGGAGCAGCAACCCACGAACGAGTTCGAGTGGATGTTCATCGCTCAGCATCACGGCTTGCCGACGAGACTGCTCGACTGGTCTACCAATGCCCTAGTGGCATTGTATTTTGCAGCCCAGGGCGCTCAAGTGCGCGAAGGCGATGGAAAGGCTGAGTGCGAGCGATTTGAGGACGATAACTTCAGTGAGGAAGGCTTCGCGGTATTTGCCATTGAACCGACGAAGATCAATGAACAAACGATTCTGCAGTCCAAGACGATTGATATCGCTTCACACGCAGAAAGCTGGGACAAATACATCGATCCCTTCGCAAAAGATATAACCACGCTACCGGTGTGTATCACCGCCCCCCACATGACAACGCGAATCCGGGCCCAGAGCGGTACATTCACACTTCATGGTGCGCAGATCGCACCACTTGACTACTACAACGCTTTACAAGACCTCATCTCAAAGATTTTCATCCCGTACACGTCTACCACAGCGATCCTGGCCAGCTTGGGAAAATTAGGCATCAACGAAAGCTTCATCTATCCCAGTCTTGATTCGATCGCCAAAGACGTCGCAAAGGCGGCCAATCAGACATACGCCAGTACACGAAGCAGAAAGTCTGTTAAACGATCCGCCCGTTGATCCTGAGTCTGCGTTAGGTGCTGCTGGTAGAACCTAGCGCAATACCTGCCTACCAATTTTGACGATTGGCGGCGTTCCATGGCAGCCAGCCTGCCACGGTACCCGCCAGTCTGGGCCAGCAGCACTGTTCATCGCGGAGTACCTGCACCATGCTCGATCCTTCAACCCCTGCTGACTCGCTGAGAAACCTCACGGTTTCCTTTCTTGATGGCGGCAACAGTTGCAATCTCCTGCAACGAGAGATACTCCTGATCTAGGCACGGTGAGCACATAACTCAGCTAGTGCTCGGACCTCTGGCAGATCCGCAAACTCACAAGCCCCCAGCGGGGCCTGCCCCTCCTTACCAGTAATCTGATGGTATGCGTGCCCTTCGCCCGCCATCAGGACATCCCGCAGATTTGCGTAAAGGGAGCTGAGCACCAGGTGCGGAATACGTTGGAGAAGGCTTCGGTAGATCCGAAACGCCTCTAGATCGAAGTCTCCCCAGAACTCGATAACCGAGTGGGTAAGCAAGCTGCGTAGTTCAGCTACTTCGGGATTTCTCCGCAATTGGATCAGGTCCGCCCAACTACCACTCAGGAGGCTCTGCAGCTGCTTCTCATACGCCTCACCGCTCCTGGAAAGCCCATATCCGCGATCTCAATTCCCAGCTACGGCATATCCAGCGGCTGTGCCAAACAAATCCCCTGACGCCGGTTGCTCCGGGTCAGATCCATGACCACCACGTGGATCAGACTACGTCTTTCCTGTGGAATAAGTTCAATCAAGGCATTACGCATTTCTTCAGCAGAGGTCGGAGTCTCAACTCCCTTTGGGGGGCTGCATGGAAGACTATTTTGCGAAACCCGTGTTCCGAACCATAGCACGCAGAAAATACCCCTTTGGTCCGAGCGCCAATCAATCAGGTATTGGCGATCCAACTGGCTACTTGCCGCATGCCATACTTTTGAGTGCCATTGCCCCTTGACCTCTAGTGGCAGCTGAATAGTGCCGCAACGAAACGCGAGGTCCACCCGCTTGTTTTCGGGCATATCTACTTCACTCATCATTGAGACTTCATACCTCTCCAGACGAGATCGCAACATGCCTGCAAGGTCGTCGCGACAGCGGTTTTCTTCACGAGGCTCTTCGCTGTCATTCCAGAACATGCGTACTGGATCAAGCTCATCACCCTGTAAAATGTTCTGCACGACCGCGAGCTCCTCCACGATCAGCGTCTTGAGATCCTCAGCGTTGCAAGGCCGCTCACCGCTTAGAAGTAGCTTCAGCTGCTCTGGCTCGATGGGCCTGAACATTTCCTCTGTATTCTTTTGTCGCTGGCTAACCTGTGCGTGCTTCAGCAGTTCGCTGTAGCTGTCGCTGGGTTCTGAAACCAATCGGGAGATTGCCCAGCAGGCATCGTCGGTCGTTTCTGCAGACAGCCGTTCGATGAGCAGGATAATGAAGCGAGACGCCTCGTCAGCATCGTCTTGATGTCGCACCCTTCCATCTGAGGGTAGGATCGGCCAGAAACGCCGGAACTGCGAAACAATCCACTCGGCCTGTCCTGCGCTGTGCTCCACCAACCGTCGGTTGCGCTCCAGCGTGAAAACGTCGCGCAATTTCCAGATAAACTCCGGTGCACTCAGCCTGTCGGCAAACTGGGCTTGCGCGTCTTCAAAATCGATCAGTACCTTCAACGCCAACCACTTTGAGTCAATTTTGGGGTCACTGCCCCTCCCATACAAGCGTGCATTGGCAATCTGGAGTAGTCTGTTTGACTCTCCTGAATCTAGGAGAAATAGAAATAGCTGCTTTTCTACTTCCGCATTCAGCGAACCCGCCCGAGCAAGCCATTCAGCTGCTAACACTATCGTCGTCGATCGCCAACTTTCAATAGTGACTAACCGGGTAATTCCCGGAATTACGCTCTGATCAACTTGCAGCGCTGGTTCTATCCACAGCCGGGCGAACGCTTCACGATCGTATTCTGTGCTAAGTACGATTTTCTCAAGCTCCAGACTAAGGTTGTATCGGTCTGGGTCGTTGGGCATTCGCCCCTGCTGATAACACAGCAAAAGCCCGGTTTTCAATAAATCGTGGGACAGGTCGGTAAACCCCACCTGACGACGCAGCCGGCACAAGAGCGCGGCGAAGATGGGTAGATTGAAAAGGTAATGCCGATTCTGAGCTAGCGCTTTAGCAACATCGGCTGCTGATGGCAGATCAGTCCGCTGTAACACAGCCTCAAAACCGATCAGCGCATCACGCGTCAGAGCCTTGCCGCACCAAAGTTTTAGCCGCTCCAACGCTGGGAGGGCGGTATGGAAAAGGCGTAGCGATCCAAGATAGTGTTTGGCCGGAAGTTCGATGAACGGAAGCTCCCCCGCGCGCAACTCGTTTTTGTGCTGACGATAATAACAGCGCAGCGAACGCCTCTCCTGGAGAGTTTTTCTGCGCTCACACGAAATAGCAAGTTCTTCACGCTCTCTCGAGCTTGCTGCTGACTGGGCGATTGAGTCGATCCTCCGCTCAATAAAATCTGCAAGTTGTGAGCAACCCGCTTCAAATTTTAGGCTCGCCGAGCGTAGCTCTTGGTCAATTCCACAGGAATAGGCTGCCGAATCAACCAAACCCTGCCAATCCTCACGCATGCCCCCGTCCTGGTTGCTGAACGTAGCGAGATACTCCATGAAATGAAGGTGGTCGTCCGCCGTTAGTTCTATCAGGTGCTCCTGCAAGATGGTTGCCTGGTAGAGGAAGATGTACCTACG
Source organism: Pseudomonas sp. A-RE-22 (assembly GCF_019956035.1). Classification (NCBI taxonomy): domain Bacteria; kingdom Pseudomonadati; phylum Pseudomonadota; class Gammaproteobacteria; order Pseudomonadales; family Pseudomonadaceae; genus Pseudomonas; species Pseudomonas sp. A-RE-22. Next base: position 167,535 of record NZ_JAHBCZ010000098.1, on the reverse strand, counting down.
TGCGTCTCCGAATAGAGCGTGGTGCTGAACGGCACGGCGCAATTGATTATCACTCGCCAATAGGCGTAGCAAAGACATCATCGCGAGCCCATTGCGGTCTGCGTGGGAGAGCATGCCAAGCCACTCCCATAGCACGCTTGGATTACTGCGGGTGACAACTCGTTCCGCAATCGCTCGCGTCACCAGCGAGGCAACGAGTTCGTGAATTTCGAAGGTGGCGGTGAAGTCCCGAGCATCTACCAGATCAATACGATTCGCAAGTAAGGCTAAAACCGGCGCCAGTTCAGACGTTGAAAGCTGGTCCGACAGCGATGAATATTCGCCTAGCCTATGCCCTTGGGGCTGCGGCGATCGGGGCAGCTCACAAAAACTCACTCCCAACCTTGCCAGTGTAGTTTCGACCAACAGTTCGGAATTTATTGTGAAACCGAGCATTTCGATAATCAGATAGGCAAGCTCGGCGGAGTTTCTTCTGATTTGAAGCAGCAATGCAGCAATTAAATCCTCCCACTCATCGCATTTGTACAGTGGCTTTAATGCAAGTGCAGAGGCGTATCGTTCGTGCATCGTACGCTCAGCGTTCAACATTACGTCGCACAACGTTTGTTGCAGAGAACGGGCAAGCAGAGTTCCCCGGATACTTTCTATCAGCAATGAAGACAAGTGCACATTGTCTCTTGACCTGATAGCTGCATCGACTTCACTCAACATAGCCTCGATCATTAGGCTTTTAGCGGAGAGGCCTTTCCAATCATGATCACGAAAATAAGGGTCCGCTTGCGCAATTGCTTGAAGAGATTTGAGTAGATACTTGAGCTGAGCATTAGTCAATTTCGTCGTATCGGCATATTGCATTACACCTAGCGGATCCGCGGTTATGACGTCTTCTGCCAGTTCATCTCTGTGAACGGTCAGCCAGGCATGCAGTCCCCGAAAACTGGCCGGCACCCTGCCACTACCCTGGAACTGGGCTAGCAACCGACGTTGCTTACGAGGATTGTCAGCCTGCCGGCTCAGCCAGCGAGCCCCCAGAAACTCCGCGATCACCCTATGGATTGGCTTGGCACGATATAGTCCCTCACTGTTGAACAATTTGCACCGCACAATCGCTCCAGCCGCTACCGGGTCGATAAGCGCACTGAGATGGGCCAAGCCGATATCGCTGTCAGCCACTAATGCAGGCCTGGCCAGACCAATGGCCTCCTTTCCCGCTAGCAGCAGCCCGGCCATGAGTGCACCTGCTGTATCCAGTGCTTGTTCGGTGGTTAGATGCCTCAACGCATCCGCTGCGCGCCCCTCATTATGCTCTGCCCAGAGCAGCCCACAGACTCGCTCGAACAGCGCTGAGCGCGAACTGGGCAAATGGGCGTCGGTTCTTGCAACTTTCCCCATCATTTCCAGCGTCAAGGGATTGTGATAAAGCTCCGAAATGCAATCGACATCCATACGATTGAGCACTTCGCCGACCTGGCTGACGTCAAGGACTTCAGCGAGGAGTCCTTCTGCTTCAGCCCGGTTCAAAGGCTCCAGATGAAAGACAACGGCCTGCTCCGAGTAAACTTCCCCGAGCTTCACCAGCGCATAGTCAGGCCACTCCCGAGCTCTGCAGGCCAGAATGAAATCGGGATTGTCTAGGTTTTCCAGCTTCGACAGAATCTCGTCGACAGCTGCGCATTCGTCGCTGGCGATAGCCTCGTCCACACTGTCAATCAAGAGTGGCTTGCCGGACTGAATCCCTTGTAGGACTGCTGATTGCCGCATGAAGCGGCTGGCCGACACTGCCTTCACTCCCAGCTTAGCAGCGAGCGAGCTGATCAGTCTGGTCTTACCCATCCCAGGTTCGCCCAAAATTATCTTGGGAGCGCTCACGTCGAGTAGCCCGGCTTCATCAATTACCAGCTGTTTGTTATCAATGTGATAGCTGAGACGTCGTGAAATGTAAGTAGGGGCCATGACCGGCATTCTCTCCTTAGCAACCGGACTTCAACGAAAGTGAAGCATTTTGCCCTAATGGAGAAACTATCGGTAGGGACTTGACCGATGAGTGCCCTGAGAAGCGCGCTGGTCCAACAGTGTAACTGCCCCCCTACCAGCCCCCTCTCATGCGGCGATTGCCAGTATCAAATCGTCATTTGCTCCGAACTATCGCGCACCGCCAAGAGACCGAGACCAACCCTAGCCGTTAGGAGGCGCTGATCACAAGCACCGCCTAGATATGAGGTTCAGCTAAAGATACGATTTTTTAGCGCTGACGCGCCGTCTCAACCATTTTGATCATTGCTTCGAGACTTCCACGCGGCCTATGCCCTTCGCAGTAAGCGTCCGGCAGGCTTCGCCTAACTGACTCGTCCCTTGGCCAAATCACCGTCCACGCTGGAGTTAGTAATGAAGACATAGCGACGACTGCTATCGGCAAGCAGCTGAGCTTTGGCTCGGGATCGCGGCTTCGACCCCTTGCCCCCCTTCGCCCCCTTTTCGTTGACTGCGCTCGCAAACTCCTTGGCGCTCCAGGCGCCAGCGCCCTTGAACTTGATTTGCACATGCAATTCGTCGCTAGCGATGATTTTGAGGCTGGCTTCGGCCGTTTCCTCCGGCACTGCTAGAAGCGCCATTACGTCGTCGTGAGATGCTGGCTCCACCACTACTTGGTCAGTGACGGCACCCGGACCAAACATTAGGCGCAACGCCACCCAGACAGTCACCAATTTCTGGTAGTCGTAGCCGTAGTAGGACGCGTTGGCCCCACCTTCGTTGTTTCCTATGGTCATAGAGATGCTTTTCCGCTCAAGATAGTGCAACCGGCCTCAAAGACCTGACTATCCCTCTTCTTGGCCGCTGGGTTGACTTGCCAGTTTGCTCCAATCCGAGGTATAGGTGACAACGGTGCCGGTTTCGGTACACGTCAAAGAGATCTCTGCATTTAGGTTGACGCTCAAATCATCGCCGCGAATTCCCTGCCACTGTGCCAAGTACCGTAATGAACCGAACTTTCGCATTTTCTTCAACGTTCGAGAAGCGCCGCCTTTCCAGTTCAATACGGGGAGAACACCGGCCCTACACTGCTCCGCCAACTGCGGGTCTCTCCGAGCAAGTCGGCGGCCAATTTCCCAGCAGTTAATCAGTCCTCGGTCACACTCTTCCCAAACTTGCTTCCAGCTCAGGCCTTCGCGATCTGGCTCGCAGATAGACCGATAAAGTATAAGGCGTGTAGGATCCGAGCGCTCTACTATCTCTGAGCTTTCGACACCCGAAAGTTCGTCTGGGACAACGTTAATCTCCGACTCCGCGAACCAGCCACTTGTTTTTATTTTTGCCAGCGCCAACTCCGGGTTTGACGACCAGAGCACTAAAGCCAGGCTTTCACGTGCGCGACTACAAGTGACGTAGAGCAAGCGCAACGTGCGGTCGATGGACGTCTCCCTTTTTTGCTCTACATTATTTTCATCAGTTTCGCTTAAACCCTCTGCTCCGAATATTTTGTCATAAGAAAACAGAAAGCCGCCTGCTTCCTGATCATCCATGACAACTAGGACATGCTCGAACTCCGAGCCCTTAACTACTTGATGAGTAGATAGGTTGGAGTTTCCCTCAAGATAACTTTTGTATCTCCCAACTTCACTCCAGCGCGCTTTGAACAAAGCATGCCAGCCTCGTAGCCTTCTGTCTTCAGAAGACTCCGGGACGCCACGACCAGAAACTTCGGGAGGCGGCTCGATATCTCGAAACGCCTTAGCAAGACGATCATCAATATCGAATAGACCGGCACTAATAATTGGCTCGAGGATTTGTCTGACGGTCGCATCCGTCTTTGCACATAACTCTGCAAATTCCTTGACCGCAATGTTCATCTTCGCAAGCTGCTCTTTTTGAAGATCGGTATCGATTGATAACCGGCTTAGTCGATCAAATCGGTGCAAAACCTCCATCACTAAGAACTCATCCACATCAGATCGCCCATCGAAGCAAGCAGCCAATGCCGTGACTTCACGTAGGAGTACCCGCACCGCAGCAGGCCCTGTATTCTCACCACTGCCTTGCGGAGCAGTGGAGTCGGGATCTATAAGCAATAGTGCATTGAAGACTTCAAGAAATCCCCCGCGACGGGCGGCAAGTCGGTGCTCCAAAGCTAAAATCTGAAAACCCTTACTTGGACTACCCCATTCGCGATGGCCTGAAATCTCAGTCATTGCCTGAGCGCATCGAGCTTCGCCGGCAATCTTTGCGTCGGCCGACTGGGCTGTATTACCGATGAAAATCCGTACGGTGCCTGCATTTTTTTCTATTCGTGAATGTTGCTTCACGCCTACCACCGGTTGCGTCCGGCCATCCATCTCGGTTTCCCAGATGTGATTGATCAACTCCACGATTCGCTTCTGGCTACGGTGATTCATCTGCAATGCAGGACGCGCCCACGCTTCGGGTATCAATCCGGGTAAATCCTGGTGACCATCAGCATAAATCCGCTGGCGGTGGTCCCCAAGAAAGCCTAGAGCCAATCTTGTTGACTTTTCTTCCGCTACTTTCATTAGGGCACCAAGCATTCCCTTCATCGTATCTTGAGATTCGTCGATAAGAATTACCGGATGTCGATCCGCTAAAATTTGCCTGAGCGTAGGGCGCTCCGAAAGCAGCCATTCCGTGATTGCAATGATCTGCGCATGCTGTAGGGCACCTTCACCATAGGTATTACGGTCTGGGTGATAGATAAATCTCGGAATGGCTTTGATGGCTTCGGCTTTTTCCTGGAGGTCCTCAAGAATACGTTTATCCTTGGGGGTAGGGCCTCTCACCCGCTGCGCAGCGGTCTCTTTTGCCTTTTCAAGATTCTGAGCATTGATGCCAAGCAGCGCTTCTCGAATGTCGTCATCGAATCCCCCGATCAACCCCCAGCAAAACCCATGAATGGTGGACACCTTAGTAAGGTCATTCTCGCCAAGACGACCGTTTATCACGGATATCGCATTTCTGGTATACGTGATTACACGGATTGATTGCCCGCGGGATCGCAGCCGAGCGGCAAACTGTGTACCAGCGTCGTGAGCTTCCACTCCCGTCAGCCGGCGCAGGGTCTCAACAAGCGTCCGTGTTTTACCGGAACCGGCACCCGCAAACAAAAAGAAACTTCGAGGCTGGGGGGCGGCCAAGTAGGCAGTGACTTCGTCGACAACACTCGCATCACGATCATTTCCCTCTAATAGCATCATGGCTGCTCCCCCGTTGATACTGGATTCAACTCTGATTCCAGCCATGCGAGTGCATCAGTAATGTATCCGGGACAAGCAAGCGGCGCCCCAAGGGAAAGCTGTTCAAAAAGGGTCGCAGCAAAATCACCCTTTTTGAAAGACCCCCGAAGCATTTTATGCAGACTCAGGTTCAACAGCTGTTGATCGGAATGCTCCTCCACCTCCCGAGCAGCTCTCCCCAAAGCGCCCTTCTCATCGATTTTGGATTTAAACCACTCAAGATTGGTTAGGATGAAGGAGTCTTCGAACGAACTCGGCCATGGACCGCCAACTGGAATCGGGACCTGCCAGGCAAATAAAACACGATTACCCTTATGACCAGTCCAGATCTTCTCATCTAGCTTGAGCTCAGCATAACTCGAGAAATTCTTTAGTTGAGGATGCCATTGAGCAAGCGTGTCATTTGCCGACATCAATATTGCCGAATCGGAAATTGCGGTCGCGACCCAGGTGGTCTTACCCTTCTCGCTTTTCGACTCACTAACGGGGTCAATATCCGTGATAACCACAGTAGGTATGCCCAATCGCTCTACTAATGGTTTTAGTCGGTGAGCATGGCTCCCTCCCACTCCTAGGAAAGACAGATAACGACTGCTCAATTCCTCAAAGTCACGATCTATGAAAAACGGAACAAGCATCCTCTCGGCGGTCCCCTCTACGAAGATAGCGGCGTCCGCAAATAGAAGGTCAGTATGTTGTACCTGAAAATATCTCTCCGCAAATATCCGGGTAGCTGCGTCGGCGCCAAAGGTATCCGCCAAGTTGATAACCTCAGCACTGGGCATTTCTTCAGGCTTGGTCGCCCGAACACGACGAACGTAACGGAGGCGACTGAAGCTCCCTGAGTGGGCCATATGACTCGAATGAGTACTAAGCAAAATCTGGCTGGAAAGGTGAGCGTCCGCAATTTCCTTTGGCGTGATGAGCTCAAATGCTCTCTTGGGGAAAATCCTCTGAACCTGAACATGAAGATGGGCTTCTGGCTCCTCGATTAGGACAAGATGCACCGCTGCCGGCGCGCCTTTTTCGGGACGAAGGCGAGTTTCCCGAAAGGACACCAATTGGTAACTGAGGGATTGAAGATTCTGGTAGCCAAGACCAATCGCATGCTCGGGAAGAAACTCATTGGGCTGACCGTCCAGGCGATACTGCACAGCGGTGCTGTGGTCTAGCAGGTCGGCGGTCTGAATTCGAGTCCGAAAGTGAATTTCCTGAGGATCATGAAGCCCTGGGTAACCAAGTTTTCTGACATCCTTGATCGAAGGCTCTAGGGCAGTTCTGATTTTTTCATCAAGTGCCCCTTGGGCGTTGGCTACCGCCAGTACCAATTCGGGGTGATGCCCAGCGCCAGATGTAGAACTATTCAGATGACGACGAGCATATTGCAGCATCTGGTTCGAAAAAAGCCCGACGCGATGCGGGTCGGATCCAGGACGTGCATCAGCTTCCTCTGACCCAAGTCCTCGCTGCGCGGCAATAAAATTGACCTTGATCAACGACGAGAGATGCGTGCGCTCGATCGGTTTCGCGTATGGAGAAAGATCCTGTGGCTTGCTTGACGGATTTCCTGACAACGGCCCTTTCGCTGGATCTAGCCTATACGCGATCACGTGGCTGAGATCACCAGGAAAGCGCAGCCAGTAATCCAACAAATCCGTCGGCCATGGCCTTGCAGCAGAATCCAAGGAGCGAACAAGCTGTCGAGCTTCACGGTATCGCCACGCGAGCTGTTGAAGATCATCAATGGTAGTCGCTGGCTCTAGCCGTAAACGGACGCCTACAGCGCCACCAGCCCATCGTAAAGATGGCAGGAAAGGACTGACTACATGGTAGGCGCCAGCCTGCGCATTGAACCACAGGTCTAACGTTGGCATGGTCGCCAAAAGATCCTGAAGGTACTGATGCCAGATCTGTGGGCTGGTATCACTCGATGCAGGTGGTTCGTCAAGCGCTTCCCAAACTTCACCAAGCCTGCGTAACGTGGACCACTGATCCACGCTCAAGTCAAATGCGCCAAAAGCAGGAGAATCAGCTAAGAATTTCCTCAGGGCCAATAGAATTGAGGTCTTCCCGCTGTTGTTCGCTCCGACCAAGATAGTGGTTTGAGGATCAATCTTGAGCTCGATAGCCCCTAATCGACGAAAGCGATTTATCTCGACGTACGCGAGCTGTACATGTGGGCTGACAGCAACATTTTTTTCTTCGCCAGACATCAATACTCTTCCTTGAATACAACCGCATTGGGGGAGCTCAATCTGAGGGAGCAGAGTTTAGCTCGCTTTTGTAGCGGCCACTGGCTCAAATGATGGCCAATTGAAACCAAAGGAGCAAGCGTTGCCGCTCCTCGCCGTAGCTGGGCTACGACTCCTCGCGGCGCCTTGCCTGAACATGAAAATCGCTCGGCATTGTTACTTGCGAAAAACCACTCTAGTGCCGACGTTTTCGTCTGCACTGAAGCCCCCCGTCCTGCCGCCTGAGCCATTACAGCCAAGCATTCACAATGCAATGTCCTGTAAAAAATAGTTTTACATTTTTTGTAAGCTACATTTTTCGTAAGCTATATTCGATGTACGCCATGGTTGGCGACCATTACTCCGAGCCAGTGAATCCTCATGATCAACGAGCCAATCCAGCGTTCCGAACTCCTCAAGACCTTGCTGTTGTGGGGCGGTCGACTCGGCAACGCACGCCTGCGTGAACTGTTAGGAATGAAGGTCACTCGCGTCAGTCAGATCATAAGTGAATTTCATAGCGAACACCCCAACTGGATGGAGTGGGACTCCGTCGCCCGAAGCTATCGGGCCACTCCAGCGGCTTACCGCACAAAGATCGACACCTCTTCATCGCTGGATCGTTATCTGTCATTGGTAGGGATTTCCCATACCCAGAACGAGTCGTCCAGCCAGCAAACGATATGGAATGCGTTTCCCGACATTTCCACACCTGTGCCGCGTGTGTTTGCCCAGATCAGCGAAGCCATCGAGCTCTCCCGGTGCATCCAAATCAACTACCGCTCGATGAGCAACCCTAGACCCCATCGGCGCGAGATCTCGCCTCACAGCATCGTGCGAGCCGGCCGTCGGTGGCACGTGCGTGCGTTTTGTTCGACCCGCCAGGAGTTTCGCGATTTCGCGCTGGGACGCATTGACTCCCCAAAGCTGCTGGCCACCCCTGCCGCACGGTCAGCGGACGATGACCACCCCTGGAACACACAACTTCAGGTTCGGCTGATCGCCCATCCTAGATTGAGTCAGGCGCAGCAGGAGATGATCCGGTTCGAATACTTTTCAGGTACGACGGCGCGGGTAGAGCGCTGTCGTGCAGCGATGGTCTCGTACTTCATACAGGACCTGCGCGCAGCAACGGATACGTCGAAACAGCTCCCTCCGGAGTTTCAGTTGGCTGTCGAGAACATGGAGGATCTACGACAATGGATGTTCACAGTGTAGGAGGCGCTGGCGCGAAGCTGTTCGAGCGCATACCTGATCGATTGTTCAGCCCGCTCGCCTCTACCAACCGGCTTCAGTACTGGTCGCTCCTGTGTTACCTGTACCGACGCCGTTTTGGCCCAGATGCACCGTTACCACCGAGCCGCGGCTTTGCCCCGCGGGACCTTTTACAGGATGTCGAAGACCATATCCGGTACGCGCCCGATTGGCATCTGGAGGACGGCGATGGTCCAGGGCTTAGCGTGGACCAGCGGGCGTCGAACTACTTCCGCCGCTTAGTACAGGCCGGCTGGTTCCGCACCGAGAAGCATGGGCTCGCTCAAACCATTTCGATGGCGCCGCCCGTGAACCAGATGCTCACGTTGCTCATCGATTACGCGGACAAGGACCCGGTCTTCGTCTCCGGAAAAATCCACTCCATCGATGCGCTGATCACCAAAGTAATGCAGGGCGAAGGGGGCGGGGACCTGTTTCGCGAGGCAGCAGAGCAATGCCGGAATCTGCTCATCTACATCAGGACCACCGGGACCAATGTACGCGACCTGATGGCCTCGATTTCCACTCAGGAGACCACCGCAGACTACGCTCGCCGCTTCTTTCAGGACTACGTCGTCAACATGTTCATCGGCGACTACAAGGAGCTGCGCACCCAAGAACACCCCTTGGCCAAACGCCCGCATATTTTGCAGGCGGTCGAGAAGCTCGCCACGATCCCCGAACACCGGGCCAAGCTGATGAATTGGTACATCACTCGACTGGCCGACGGAGACGAGGCAAGAGCCGCTGCGGCTTTTGGCCGCGACCTGCGACGTCTGGAGGAACTGAATCGCGTCGAGGAGTATCTTGAGCGCCTAGACGATGAGGTCCGCAGCGCAAACAAATGCGCACTGATCGTTTTGCAGTATCGACTTCAAACGATCCGTCCCATTGACGATCTGCTGCGCCAAGCCATCGACGGGCTGCTGGGCAGCGGACTGGAAGGCGGGTTTGAAGGTGCCATGGACGCCTTGCCGCAGGTGTTCGCACCGGATGCGCTGATGAGCGCTGCCAGGCTTGCACAACCGCGCAAGGAAATTCAGCGCCTACCTCCGGCGCCCCTACGAAAGGCTGTGTTGTCGGAACACACCCGGGCCGTGGGCAATCTAGTCCGACGCGCTCAGGAGCGCAGGCGCATTACTCCGGCAAAACTACGCGACTATGCCAAGGCAGCGTTAGGTGAACACGACAAGGTCAAAAGCCAGGACTTGCCCGTCGACAGCATTGAAAACCTGCGCGCCTACCAAAGCTTCAACAGTCTGGCGACGGCTCTCAAATCAAAAATCGCCACCTCCGGAATACAGGCCCGAAAGCAGATACCGGGCTTCGATGTGGTGTGCGACGAAGACGGTACGAGCGAGCACCCCTTCCTCATCGCGCAGTCATTTCAAATCCGTCTGCGCAAAACAAAATCCGACCACAAAAGGGAATAGCCATGAACAGCCACTGGCAAGATCTGGCGAGCAATTCGAATGGATACTACGAAGAAGACGATTTTGCTGCGGCCACCTATCGTTTGGTCACGGATCAAGTGATCTATCACTCAGACCTAAAAGGGCGAAAGATCTACTCCATCATCGACCAGTACGAACGCCATATCGCCAAGGCTCTGGCACCGCTGGGAGTGACCATCGGTGTGGATCGTCAGTTGCTGTACGCCTATGCCCTTCCCCAACACCCCAGCCTCACGACAGCAACGATCCCGCAGACGATGTTCGCCCTGGTATTACGCGGGCTCTATGAGGATGGCATGCGCGCGGGCCAGGTGTCGGACGACAGTGGGGAAATCATCTGCGACTTCATCGAGCTGCAGGAAAAATACCGCCTGATGACCAACCGGGAGCTGCCGCCCAAAGGTGAGCTTGAAACCCTGATCCGCACGGCCAGACGGTGGGGCATCGTTCGTCGGCTGGAGGCCGGCGACACCCATCTGTCAGGACTGAACATCGAATCCGACGATGGTGGCATCGCGATCCGCCCCGCCATACGGGTCATCCTCGGCGAAGCCGCTCTGCAGCAGCTTGCCCTGTGGGGAGCCAAGGACCGCGACGTCGAACTGCCGCCTGCAGAAGACAGCGATGCCCAACAGCCTAGCCCGGACGACATCCCATGAAGCGCCTTGAAAGCATCAAGCTGGTCCAGTTTCTATTGTACGAAAGCGAAGAATTCCCTGTAGGAGAAACCAGCGGCATCTTCGGTCCCAACGGCAGCGGTAAAAGTTCGGCGTTGGATGCGGTCCAGATTGCGATGTTCGGGGCGAACAAGAATCACATGGCCTTCAACGCCCAAGCCGACTCATCGGGGGTCAAGATGTCGCGGTCGCTTCGCTCCTATTGCCTGGGGCAGTACGGCGACGAAATCACCCAGTGCGCACGCCCTAACGCCACGACCTACATCACTCTAACCTGGAGAAACACCGAAACGAACGAGCCGACCACGACCGGCATCTGCATTGAAGCCTCACTCGACAGTGAGGATGCGACGGTGGTGGGTCGCTATGTGGTCAACGGCATTGAACTGGCCATGGCCGACCACCTGCAATCCATTGAAGGTGACCTGACCCCCCTGCCCTGGAAGAGTTTTCGCACCCGCTTGATGGAGCGCGCGAAGATTCTCGGGGAAAACCCGTTCTACGATGACCCGTCTAGCTTTACCAAGCAGGTCCTGTTCGCGTTGAGGGGCAGGAATGGGCAACCCTCCTACGATGCCTTCATCCGGGCGTTCCGCTTCGCGCTGAGGATGAAGTTCGACAAGTCTGTCGATCACATCGTCCGCAACGATGTGCTGGAGAGAAAGCCGACGAACATCAAGAAGTTCAAGGCCATTGTCGACACCTTCAAACACCTCAATCTGCTCATCGAAAACGTTGAAAAGAAAATCGCTCAGGGCAAGAAGGTCGCCGGCCGCTACCTCGAGGCACAGACCAAGCTACGCCGTGCAGTCTCATGGCGTGGCCTGGCAGCCATTGCTCAGGAGGAGGAGGCTCAACTCGCTTGCGAAACCGCCGAGGAAGTTCTTGAACAGGCCAGAAGAACGACTCAACAGCTCAATACTGCCAGCCAGCACATGAGCGATTCGCTGGCTGCCTCGGAGGGCGAACTCAGTCACCTGAGCACGCGTCAGCAACTGCACGCCGCGCACAAGGAAAATGCAGACGCCCAGCTGGATCAGCAAAATGCTCAACAGCAGCTGGCCAGAGAGACAGAAGTATTTAATGGAGACTTTCAAAAGGTCAGCAGCGCACTGGAGGGTGTTGCCCAGTCGCCTTATCTGACAGCGCTGCAAGAGCAGGCTCGATCACTTGCGGCGCGCCTGCGCTTGTTGGTCGCCACTCCGGGCTTGGCCAGCGTAGAGACCCTACGAGCGCCGCTGGACGCCATGGCAGTATTAGGGCAAGAGATCAGGGCAAAGCTGGAGACCGTCCATCAGGACCTTTCGGATCAGGCGTCCGATTTCGCAGATCAGGTGCGCATTCTGGAAGGCTCACTCAAACGGGCCGAAGAAGGACGGGCACCGCTGAGCAACTATGCCCAGATTCTGTTGGAAGAGCTGCGGGATGAGGGGCTCCATCCGACCCCGGTGTGCGATCTGGTGAAGATCACCGATGTACGTTGGCAACCGGCAATCGAAGCCTACCTGGGCAAGAACACCGAAGCCTTGTTGCTGCCTGAAGATCAGGAAGAGCAGGCGTTTGCGATCTACCGCGGCTTGAAGGGGCGCCGAACGGCCTTCGGTGTCAAGATCGTTCGCAGCAACCAAGTCAAAGTGGTCCCTATGAATCTGAACGGTCTGGCCGCAGAATTGATCGAGGGCACCAATCCCATCGCCGTCGCTTATCTGCGCGGTCAGCTCGGCAACCTGAAGCGCGCCGAGAAAACCGGCGATGCGCTCAAGGGTGAAAGAACTCTGACCGTGGACGGCATGTATGTCAGCCCGCGGGACTTTGAACGGCTCAAACTCGATGATGACAGACTGCGGATCGGCGCGGGGACGCGAAGCCAGACCGAACGAATCAAGGCCGACTTGGCATCTGCTACGCTCAAGCTCAAGCAGACACGGGAGCAACTGAGCGCTGTCAAAGACACGCTGGACCTTACCAACGGTTTCGGCAGCGAGCTTGCCAGCCGCCTGCTCGTTAGCCGGATGACGGCGTACGAACAAGCCGTTCGCCAGAGTGAGCTTGCTGACCAGCGGGTGGCCAACATCGCAGACGCGGAATACCTCGAGATCTGCGAACGTATAGCGACACTTCAGCGTGACGTGAATCAGCTCAAGCTGAAGGAGCGGGCAGCCTCTACAGCCGCCGCGAGAAGCGAATCACTTATTCCCGGGCTGGTAGCCGCTCATACCAGCAGCAAGCTTCATTATGAGCAATGCGTTCTGCTCAAGCAGCAATGCCGTGAGCAGGTCGACTATGACGCCGGTTTCGTGTCTGCCGAATGGAGCCGACTGATCGAGCGTTTCGAATCGCCACAGGCGATGGTTGCCCATTGCAACCGAGAGTCCCAGCAAGACGAGCAGGCCGGAACCAAACTGGCAACCAGCGCGCAAACCCAATTGTGGGCCTACCTTCAGGAACACCGAGAGTCCCTGACTCAACAGGATCTAGAGGACTGGCGGATCGCCAAGGCCTGGATCGACAGCTATGTACAAAAGCTCGAAGTCACCGAGCTTCCCGAATACAAAGCGCAGGCCCAAGATGCGTATCAAGCCTCTCAGGAAACGTTTCGGCGGGACGTGGCCATCGCGCTCAACACCAACGTTGTGTTTCTTCGACAGACCTTCGAACGGCTCAACGCAGCCTTGAGCAGTACTCCACTGTTTACCAATGGGGAGCGCTACCAGTTCATGTACAAGACCCGGCCACAGTACAAAACTCTGCTCGATTTCATCAAAAAAGTCGCTGACTACGGCGTAGACGGCGGGCTGTTTGGTGAGGCTGGCACCATTCCGCCTGAGTTTGAAGAGTTACTCAAGGAAAAGGCCACTGCTGGCAATGCAGGCGAGAAAAGCCCACTGGATGACTATCGTGAATTCTACGAATTCGATATTCGCATCGAGCAGGTCGCACCGGACGGCACCGAAAAGACCATTGGCCATCTGAGCAAGCGGATTGGCTCGGGCTCAGGAGGCGAGCATCGTGCTCCGCTGTACGTCATCGCCGGTGCTGGCCTGTGGTCCGCGTACCGCATGGACCATGGTGCCAATGACGGCTTACGCCTGATCATGCTGGATGAAGCATTCGACAAAATGGACACCTCCAACATTGTGGCCACGATGAAGTATCTGCAGGAGCTTGGCCTGCAGGTCCTGCTTGCAAGCCCTGGAGAAAATCTCGGGATCCTCAACGCATTTCTCGACAACTACTTCGAGATTCAGAAGGACGCCGTGCGCCACGCGGTACAGGTTGATCGAGTGGATGTTACCCAGGCGATGCGGGATCAATTCCGTGAGGATCTCTGGGAATTTCATCCAGAGCTGATCGAAGAAGAGATGCTGTCGATGAAGGCGAAGTCAAACGGCCCTCAGATCTCTCCTGACGGGGCGGCGCTATGACAGAACAGATCGCCCAGGAGCTTCTTCTGAAACTGCTAAAAATGGGTAACAAATCAGAGGCGGGAGTGCGTCAGCATGCCCCCGCGCTGACTGCTGCCAAACTCAAGCCTTATGGGTCGCTGAGAAACTGGCATCAGAAACGTGAGTGCGAGGAAATCTTCCTCGCCGCACGGGATGCCGGCGCTATCAACTTCTTGCGCGACAAACTCAATCCTGAGGACGGGCTCATCGAGCGGATTGAGCTGATCGATACCTCCGTACTCGCCCGTTTTTTGAAGCAGACAACGCATCAAGAGATCATGGCCGATGCCAGAGAGCTGCTTGCACCTCATCTGGCGCGGTATGACGTGCTGGAGGAAGTCATCGAGCGGTGGTCGCGCATGGCCAATGTGCGTAGTTACGGACCGACAGACGCAAGCAACTGGATCGAGGCCATCACCGTAATCGACCAGTGCTTGCAGATGCAGGACGTTACACTATCGCCCGTGCGCGAAATGAGCGCCCGCCTGCTTCGCAACAGCAAAAGGATCGAGCAACTGACAGTCCAACTGGATGTTCTGCTGCAAGGGTCGACTGAAGCGGCGGCGAGAACACCCGCAGAGGTCTGGCAGGAGCTTGGCCTGTTCAAGGAGGAGCAACCTGTACTGCTGGCCGGCAACGTGGCCATCGTCAGGACTCGGGTGACGGCCATGCTCGACGAGCCGTATACAGGTTTGCCTGCGACTGCCATTCAGTCGATCTCAGGGCCAGTAGAAAGCGTGCTTACCATCGAAAACCTAACTACGTTCCATTCTGAGGCCAAGCGTCATCCTAGTCGTCCCACTTTACTAATCTACACAGCTGGCATGCCATCCCCGGCGTGGCGGGCTATGTATCAGCGATTGTTGTCGGGCATTGCGCCAGGAACGCCCGTTCATCACTGGGGGGATGTCGACGAAGGCGGCTTTCGCATCGCCTCTGTTCTGGCCAAGACATCAGCGGCCGCCGGTCATGCGCTCATGCCTTATGCCATGACCCCAGACCACGTCCCTGTGAGCATGAGAAAGCCAGCCTCGAAACGGACACTGACCCGGATGAAGCATTTCGCAGAATTAGCGGGCTGGGCAAGCCTGGGTAAGGAATTGTTCGAGGCAGGGTTTATTGTCGAACAGGAAGCGCTTTAGGGGCTGTACGCAATCCCGAGAAACCTATCATTTCCCTGGAAGTGGTGTAACTCATCCTGCGGCGCTATTGAGCGTCCTCCCCGCCTATGCTTGATCAGCAGAAAGCCAAGATTGACTATGTAAGGATTTTTCCTTACCATTCACTCAATACATCCGGGAGAACGCCCATGCCTGCCATCCACGAAATCGCAACGCTAACCTCGAAGGGACAGGTCACACTGCCCAAATCCGTTCGCCAGCTTTTGGGCATTGACACTGGTGGCAAAATTGCATTCGACGTACGCGGGGGTGAAATCGTGGTCAGCCGCGTAGAAACCACCCACGAAGACCCTGCCATCGGTGCGTTCCTGGGTTTGCTGGAGGCTGATATCCGAGGCGGCCGCAACCTCACCACTCTGCCAGAAGACTTGGCGCAAACCATGCTCGCCAACGCAAAGCACTCCGTAAACCTGGACGAAGATATCGATGGTGAGGTCGCGATCTGATGCTGCGAAATGGCTGGACCCTGTTGTTCCATGAAGGTGTGACTTTACAGCTACGCAAATTGCACGAAGCCGCCGCCCGAGCTGAACAGAACGATCCGCAAGGTTTTGAGAGCAACGCCAACGTCAAGCTGTTTCGGGCATTGAGCCATCTGATCATGGAGGCTGTACCTGCCGACCCAGGCCGTGATGAGTTCCGCCAAGGCAACACGCTGGGCACCGCCTACAGACATTGGCGCCGAGCAAAAATCGGCAGGCGCTTTCGGCTGTTCTTTCGCTACGACTCAAGGTCCAAGGTCATCGTCTATGCATGGGTCAACGACGAAAATACCCTACGGTCCGCAGGCAGCAAATCAGATCCCTACGCCGTATTCGAGAAGATGCTGGGCCGCGGCAACCCTCCTGATGACTGGGATGCGCTGACTGCTGCGACGCGTAGCGACTGGGACGAGCCCAAAGCATAAGTTGCGCGACTGGGTGAGGGATGAATCTTTTCAATCATGCGGTCGCCGATGTACTTACCGGTGTTCTGATCACAGCTGTTCCGTTAGCTGCTATTTCTGTATTCGATCAGAACAAAGGCGAGTTCCTATTCCGCCGCATCGACACTAAGGCACTAGACGTCCCTGATGTAACCGCAGAGCCAAGGCCGACATCGGCATAAGCGGTACCTAGGCACGCGGGCGCTCGCACTCGACCGCCCGCTAGCTGCGCCTGACTACCCGACACATGTCGAAACCGCACCGGCCACTTTGCGTTAGCGGGGCCGAACAAGAACTGGGCTGCGCATAACCAGCTTTGGTTTCCAGGTCAACGAGGGAGAACGTCTGGGCGTTCCACTTCCCTACCCCAGTTTGGGCGTACACTGAAAGCCACCCGGAGCCATGCTGGAATTTGTCAGGAATCGCCATTCGCGATCGCTCACATAGCCAGTGCGGTTGGGGGCAATAATGGGGGCATATTTGACTTTTTTCTGCCTGAAAACACCGTCCTAGAGCCCAGTCAAAATGTTTTTTGGCGACCCTGAGAGTCTTTAGGCGTCCTCCGCGGCACAGTGCCCTACGTGCTCGAAGCACACGACAGCATCAATGATGAGAATCGCCCGCTCCTCCCGATCTTCAACGGCGACTGCTGCCCGC
Organism: Pseudomonas sp. A-RE-22; assembly: GCF_019956035.1. Taxonomy (NCBI): domain Bacteria; kingdom Pseudomonadati; phylum Pseudomonadota; class Gammaproteobacteria; order Pseudomonadales; family Pseudomonadaceae; genus Pseudomonas; species Pseudomonas sp. A-RE-22. The sequence goes on along the minus strand of NZ_JAHBCZ010000098.1, from coordinate 150,467 downwards.
GTGACCGTGTTGCAGCAGAGCTACGTTCTGATCGATGCTGCCTTGGATCGTGCGCAAGGTGTCTTGGGTAATAGCCTGTGGGTACAGGTCCTCGGCGATGGTTGCAAACCGGCTCGCCACATCACAAATGCCGTCAATCATTCTGCCTGCAACGTCCGGGGGCACTTCGGCTTCCTCGGCAAGCCGAAGCATTTGCGTGCGGGAAATCGACAGGGCTTCCCCCATCACATCCATCTGGTGATATCCACCTGGCCCCTCGCAGAAGGTCACATCGTAAGCCGGCGACAGCCTCCACTGACCGTCTTGCGACATGATGTAGGCAAAGTTCTTGGGATGATCGTCTCTGTTGTTGAACGCAACATTGAAGACGGCACGTTCGAAGGCCACCGCCATCTCTCGCACATCGTTGGTACACATCTGTGTTGCCCGCAAGAAGTTGACGTAGTCCAACACCCCAGGAGACCGGTAATTTGCCCCCGTAAAGGCCGCGAGGCTTTGCATGGGTACGCGCAGATCATCCCGGCGGTCAAAGCGCTTACTGGCAAACGCTGCCAACCCATCAGGCAGACTGAAGTACTGCGTGTCAGCGGTCTCGATACCGCACATGCGCAAGCATTCGGCATAGACCATTTCGATAGCGCACACCTCGGCATGTTCTTCTTTGGCCGGGAATTTAATCAACCATGCTTCAAAGCCCGGCGTGACGGCAGTGGTAAACCCGCCAGTTTCGGGATTGCGATAGACGAGGGCCTTAGGCCTTGCACCTTGAGGCGAGCCGCCCACCAGCAGCAACGTCTGCAGGAACTCGCCACCGTCGCCGTGGAGCACTTCCCGCACTTCGGCGGCAAGCTGTTCCAGCGGGATGTGGACTTCAAATTCCTGCCCTTCGGGTGCCACGGGCTCAAACGTCATGGCCCCCATCGCATTGCTACCGATGTAGGCCAGCCGTTCCAGTGGACCGATGCGCGCCGTGGTGAGCCCGCGCCGCCTGAACATACGGTCCATCAGCATCATGCCCCACCCATCCGGCAACGAGTCGTAAACAGGCCCTGGCAAGTACAGTTGGTGGTCTGGAAAATCCCGGCGCAACTGAGTCCCCTCCAACGGCAGCGTGTAGGAGGACAATTCCAAGCCCTTTTGCCTGGCTTCATTGCTGTACTCGAACACGATCAGCGGGCGACCGGTCAGGGCGGTCGTGGAAACCAGCATGCCCCATTGCCATCGCTCACCCCAGCCTTCGTAGAAGACGTTCACCTGCTCAAGCATTGCCGGGTTTTCTCTTTGTACGGAGACGATTGGCGCTGTTTTCATAGCGCCGAATGTCCTCGATACTTTCCAGCTTTGGCAGGAACAGGCCTTCGAGTTCCTTGGTTCGGCCAAGGGCCATCGCCACCCGAACCACGTTCTCGAACCCGACATTGCGCCCAGCTTCAAGGTTGGACACGGTGTTGGTGCCGATGCCGGCACGTCCGGCCAAGTCGGCTTGTGTCATGTCCAGCGCCAAGCGCTCTGTGCGCAAGCGATTGCAGAGGCGCTTGACGACCTCGCTCGGCTTGCTGAAGCTTAAATCCAACATAGTGCGTACCTAGCCCTTTCTGTGCCAGTTAGTCCCCAAAACTATAGAATTAACCTATCACCCGATCAAGCAACTTAATTCCCTAATCCGGTGTTTTATGGCATAAATTCTAGCATTAGACACAATTTGCTGGATTTATCTACCATCCCAGAGCCATATCGAAATGTTCTTCGGCGATCCTGAGAGCCTTTAATGCGACATCGCACACGCCTCACCAATCGCATTCAATTGCTGAAATCACAGCGGCCGCCCTTCGGACAGCCATAACGTTAAAACACAAAGCCATGCCCCAACTCCCCTTCCATCCAACCCAAAAATCGCCTGACTCTGGGAAAACTGGAGTGGGCCTTCGGGAACACTAAATGGTGGGCGGCTACCGGAGAGCTCAAAGCTTCGGGGGCGACTTCAACGAGCGAACCGCTGGCGAGGTATTTTTGCGCCAGCAGCGTGCTTTCCAGGGCAAATCCCAACCCGTGGCTCGCCGCTTCCAGGCTCATGTAGGATCGGTCAAAACTCAAGGCGTAGGGTTTTTCGGGGCGCGCCAGGCCATGCTGAGCGAACCACTCAGGCCATCTGAGCAAGGTCGCTTCGGAAAGAATCAGATCCTCAGCCAGAAGATCGGCTGCGCTTTTTACCGCACAGCGTGCGAGGAGCTTGGGCGAGGCCAGTACAGCGAAGCTTTCGTTACGCACGGTGCGCACTTCATAGCTGGGCCAATTCGGCCGGCCGTGGCGAATATCGACATCGATCTTGTCCTGGCTGAAATGCAGCGATTCATAGGAACAAGACAAATTGATTTGGATGTCCGGGTTGGTCAAGCGAAATGACTCCAGCCGGGGCATCAGCCAGAGCAAGCCAAAGCTGGGGGAGGAATGCAGCCGCAGGCAATCCAGGCTCACGTCACTCGCCGCCCGCTCGGTAGCGACCTCAAGGCTTTGCAACAAACCGGAAATGTCCTTCAAGTACTGCTCACCCACCGGTGTCAGCGTCACCCCACGCGCTGCCCGCACAAACAACTGTCGACCAATCATGACCTCCAGTTTGGCCAGTTGGTGGCTGATCGCCGACGGCGTGAGGTCCAGCACTTCGGCGGCTCTTGCCAGGTTGCCAAAACGCGCGGTTTGCTCGAAGGCTTGAATGGCTCTCAGCGGTGGCAGCTTGGATGAAGGGATATCGTCCTGGCGCATCATTATCCAGCCTATTGTTTTGGGCTCGAACGCGGGAGTGCCATTCAAGCATCTGCGGTCTGCATTGACGAGTGCTGAATTTTATTCATGTAGCAGTGACGTTTGCGTTATTGCTCGGCATGTCCACGGGGACCACTCTGAGCCATCGATCGCTGAATCGAACCATAAAAACAATCAGAGGTACCCCTTATGCTTCTTCAAGGCAAAGTCGCGATTATTACCGGTGCTGCATCCGAACGAGGTATCGGCCGTGCAACGGCTGTCACCTTCGCCAAACACGGCGCACGCGTGGTCATTCTGGATCTCGACGAATCCGCCGCCCGTGACGCAGCGGCCACCCTCGGCGAAGGCCATCTGGGTCTGGCTGCCAACGTCGCCGACGAGGTGCAAGTCAAAGCAGCCGTCGCCAAGGTTATCAAGCTCTACGGCCGTATCGACATACTCATCAACAATGCCGGTATCACGCAGCCGATCAAGACGCTGGACATTCGCCCGAGCGATTACGACAAGGTCCTGGATGTAAGCCTGCGCGGCACACTGTTGATGTCGCAGGCGGTCATCCCAGTGATGCGCACCCAGGCTTCGGGCAGCATCGTCTGCATGTCATCCGTATCGGCCCAACGTGGCGGCGGCATTTTCGGTGGCCCGCACTACAGTGCAGCGAAAGCCGGTGTGCTCGGACTGGGCAAGGCCATGGCACGCGAATTTGGCGCGGACAACATTCGCGTCAACTCCATCACCCCAGGTTTGATCCACACCGACATCACCGGCGGCCTGATGCAGGATGAGCGTCGCCACGCAATCATCGAAAGCATCCCGTTGGGCCGGCTTGGCGCAACGCAGGATGTTGCCAATGCGGCGCTGTTTCTGGCCAGCGACTTGTCCTCCTACCTCACCGGAATCACGCTCGATGTAAACGGCGGCATGTTGATCCACTGACAACAGGTGTCACCACCGCTGTCCATTCAGTTCTGGATCGACGATACGTCGGGCTTCAGGCCCGGCGTTCTATAAAAACAAGAGATCAGACCCTCATGATGACCACCATGACGCTCGACGCTGTGTCCACAGTACGCTCCAGCGCGTATCGCAAAACTGCCTGGCGATTGATGCCTTTCCTGATGCTGTGCTACCTGTGCGCTTACCTGGACCGGGTAAATGTCGGGTTTGCAAAGCTGCAGATGATGAACGACCTGTCCCTGAGCGAAACCGTATACGGGCTCGGCGCGGGCATGTTCTTTCTTGGTTATTTTCTCTGCGAAGTGCCAAGCAACCTCATCCTCCACAAGGTCGGTGCCCGTCGCTGGATCGCGCGCATCATGATCTCGTGGGGCATCATCTCCGCCCTCTTCGCCTTCGTAGAAACGGCCTGGCAGTTCTATACGCTGCGCTTCCTGCTTGGTATTGCTGAAGCGGGTCTCGCGCCCGGCCTGCTGCTCTACCTCACTTACTGGTTCCCCTCCTACCGCCGCGCAAAAATGACCGTGCTGTGGTTCATCGCCATCCCGCTCTCAGGAATGATCGGCGGGCCGCTCTCAGGCTACATCATGACCCAGTTCGCAGGCTTTCAAGGCTGGGCGGGCTGGCAGTGGATGTTCGTGATCGAAGCCATTCCGACCGTCGTCGTTGGCCTGATGGTGCTGGCCTACCTCAAAGATGGCGTCCACCAGGCGACATGGCTCACCGATGAAGAAAAAACGCTGATCAGCAAAGAACTGGCCGAGGACAACAGCCGCAAAGTCACCCATGCATCGGTCAGGGCGTTCCTGCGGGACCGTCGCCTGTGGATTCTCGCCTGCATCTACTTTTGCGTGGTCATGGGCCAGTACGCGATCACCTTTTGGCTGCCGACGCTTATCCGTAACGCAGGCGTAGCCGATCCGATGCACATCGGCTTGCTCACCAGTCTCCCCTACCTGTGCGCCATCGTTGCGATGGTGCTGATGGGGCGTAGCGGCGACAAGCACCAGGAGCGCCGCTGGCACCTGGTCGGGCCAATGATTGCCGGCGCACTGGGCCTCACGTTGGCGGCGGTGTTCGGCACCAACCTGATGCTGTCGGTGTTGTGCCTGTGCCTTGCAGCAGCAGGCGTGCTGTCGGCGTCTTCACTGTTCTGGATGTTGCCTACCACATTACTCGGTGGCGTCTCCGCCGCTGCGGGGATCGCCGGCATCAACAGCTTTGCCAATCTTGCGGGGTTCTGCTCGCCCTACCTGATTGGTTGGATCACCACCACAACCGGTTCGAGCGCCATCGGCATGTACCTGATTACCGGTGTGCTGTGCATCGGTGCCTGTCTGGTGCTGCGCATTCCTGCCGCTTCGGTCAATCGTTGAGTTAACGGAGAATTCCATGACTGCCACATTATCTCGCGCCTCGTCCACCACTCTGGTGCAGCGCGCCCATAACATTCGCCGCCATGCCTTGCGCATGGGACAAGTCCAGGGCCAGGGCTATGTTGGTCAGGCGCTGGGCGCGGCAGACTTGCTGGCCGTGTCGTACTTTCATGCCTTGAACTACAAGCCCGATAACCCCGAGTGGGAACAGCGTGATCGCTTTTACCTCTCCATCGGCCACTACGCGATCGCACTGTATGCCGCGCTAATCGAGGCTGAAATCATTCCACTGGATGAACTTGAAACCTACGGTTCGGATGACAGCCGCCTGCCCATGTCCGGCATGGCCGCGTACACCCCCGGCATGGAAATCACCGGTGGCTCGCTGGGCCAGGGACTGGGCATCGCGGTAGGCGCCTGCCTGGGTTTGAAGCGCAAGCAATCCGCCTCATTCGTTTACAACCTGCTATCGGATGGCGAGCTGAATGAGGGCTCCACCTGGGAGGCGGTGATGTCCGCTTCGCACTGGAAACTCGACAACCTGATCGCCATCGTCGACGTCAATAACCAGCAAGCCGACGGACACTCCAGCGAGGTGCTGGCATTTGAACCCATCGTTGACCGATGGCAAGCCTTTGGCTGGCTCACCCAGCGGGTAGACGGCAACGACCTGGACGCCTTGGTCAAGGCGTTCGACGCGGCCCGCAGCCATCCCGCCGCACAACCGCGCGTCATCATCTGCGATACCAAGATGGGCAAAGGCGTGCCGTTCCTGGAAAACCGTGAAAAGACTCACTTCATCCGCGTGGACGAGCATGAATGGGATGTGGCCCTGAACAACCTCGAAGAAGGCAAGACCCTATGAGCAACGCAACCAACACGACGGCTCAGGCGCCCGAGGCGCCGAAGAAAAAGCTGACAACCTCCGCGATGATTGCCTCGATTGCCGCTGAAGGTCAGGCCACCAAATTGGCGCCCTTTGGCCACGCATTGGCCGCCCTCGCAGACCAGCGCCAGGATATCGTGGGCTTATCGGCTGACTTGTCCAAATACACTGACCTGCACATTTTTGCGAAAGCACATCCGGAGCGTTTCTACCAGATGGGCATGGCTGAGCAACTGTTGATGAGCGCGGCAGCGGGCATGGCTCGGGAGGGGTTCGTGCCCTTCGCGACCACTTACGCGGTGTTTGCCTCGCGCCGGGCCTATGACTTCATCTGCATGGCGATTGCCGAGGAAAACCTCAACGTCAAAATCGTCTGCGGCCTGCCTGGACTGACCACCGGGTACGGCCCCAGCCACCAGGCAACGGATGACTTGGCAATCTTCCGGGCCATGCCGAACCTGATGATCGTCGACCCCTGCGATGCCCTGGAAATCGAACAGGCAGTGCCCGCCATTGCCGCGCATCAAGGGCCAGTCTACATGCGGTTACTGCGCGGCAACGTACCGCTGGTGCTCGATGAATATGGCTATAAATTCGAGATCGGCAAAGCCAAGACCCTGCGTACGGGCAATGAGGTTTTAATCATTTCCACCGGTTTGATGACAATGCGCGCCCTGGAAGCCGCCAAGGAACTTCAAGCTGATGGCGTGGATGTCGCGGTGCTTCACGTCCCCACCATCAAGCCCCTGGATGAGCAGACTATTCTGGCTGAGGCCAGGAAGCCGGGGCGATTGGTAGTGACTGCCGAAAACCACTCCATCATTGGTGGATTGGGCGAAGCGGTGGCAACCGTGCTGTTGCGCAATGGAGTCACGCCGACGTTCAGGCAAATAGCACTGCCGGACGCGTTTCTCGATGCTGGCGCGCTGCCGACGTTGCACGATCGCTACGGTATTTCCACCCAGGCTGTGTGCGCGCAAATCAAGGGTTGGTTATAGGGTTTAACCTGCAGGGGGCTGAGTCAGCCCCCTGCAAGGGGGGCATCCCCTTTTCGAGAAAGATATGCATAACTTCCGGTGGACCCGAGAGCCCCAATGGAATCTACTTTCGCCGTCACCTGTTGCTGCACAAGACGGGTAAAAGCATTTTCGTCCACACCCTACTCATTCATAGGTGTGAGGGGAAATGCACTAAGGCCGGTAAACATCGTCATCACTCCATACAGTTGTCTGTCGACTATTTGGCCCCAGGACCAATCAGTGAACTCTCGATGCGGACGCCTGGCATCATTTGCCGCAAACCTTCGATCAGCTTGTCCCCCGCTTCCGTCAAGGCTTCAAGCGGCATCGTCGGCAAACTCTCCAGAATGAACCACATGCACTTCGCATCAGCACCGAGACGGGTTCTGACACCTTGCCGCCAATTCCAGCGACGGCAGGTCACGCCTTTGTCATCGCGCCAGACCACTTCGCCTGCGTCTGGATACTCGAAAGCAGGAGCGCCCTCTTTCATCGTGTCAAAGGGCTCGGTGCCATCGGCGACTACCAGCTGCGGGGAGCCCACATAGGCTTCAATGTTCTCCCCGCCGACGGGGATGGCGTACTCGATACTGATGGCGTTGTAGAGATCAACGATGGGATCCAGGCTCGGCAAGCTACCGTCACGTAAAACCCGTTTACGCAACGCCTCGGCTGAGCAAGGCGTGCGCTGCGGCTTGGCCCCGAACTTTCGGAATGTCTCGGCCCACGCTGCCAGATGAGCTTCTCCCCAACTTGGCCCCCCCTCCCGCACCGCCTTGCAAGCCCGGTCCAGAGCAGCCTGAGCAACCTCAGGGTGGGTCAGCGACGCGGCTTCCACGACAATGCTCAGAGCCCGGAACTCCGGAGCCAGTTCTGCAACGGCTTTATCGATTAACGGCAGTACGGACAGCATCAAAAACCTCCAGGAATCCAAATGTCATTTCATGCTATCCAGCGCCGACGAACAAAGTCAATATAATGACCAATATCATCTACTATAACGAACGAGCCGATTGACGGGCCTATTGGTAAAGACCGAGAATCCCAGCACATTTTTTCTCATGACCCTCATCAATGACCACCAATACCAGCCTGTCGACGACCCCAGGTGCTGATGCTCAAGCCGTCAGCCTGGCTGTCGCACGCACACTCAAACAGGCACGCAAGGCACAGAAGATCACGCTGGATGAGCTTTCCCGTCGCTCTGGAGTGAGCAAAGGAATGGTCGTCGAAATAGAAAAATGTACGGCGAATCCCAGCATCGGCATCCTTTGCAAAATCGCAGCCGCACTGGGCCTGTCCGTTGCAGACATCGTCAATGTGACCGAAGCCCCATCTGCCCATATCATCGACAGTCAAGACATCCCCACTCTCTGGACCGGGGACCTGGGAGGGACGGCGCGACTTCTGGCGGGCACTTCCGGCCCCAATATGATCGAACTGTGGCGCTGGGAAATGCATCCTGGCGAATCCTTCGCGTCACCTGGGCACCCTCAAGGCACGCTTGAGCTGTTTCATGTGGAAAAAGGCACGCTGAAATGCGTGGTAGGGGAAACAGAGCTAGTCATCCCGGCGGGAAGCTCAGCAGTGGCTAAGACCGACGTACCTCATTCCTATTCCAACGCAGGCAGATCCAAGTTGGTATTCACCATGTCCGTGACGGAGATGCATCAGTAGATACTCGGTGGACTGGCAGTCAGCGAACATTCTGTATGGTGGGCGAACCAGTGGGTGGGACGCTGTGTGGCCTGCGCATAAATGCCCGGGCCACACTGCAACACAATCCTATTTGCGCGGGTTACGATCTCGGCCTCGCAACACCCGAGGCCAGACCTCTGATCCCTTCAGATTAGAACCTTTGTGGCATCACACTCTCCACTCAGACTCAAACCAATTCAGCTAAAGATGCCGGATTGAAGCCCTTCAGATCCGCGTAATCGCCTTTTTCCACTTTGGCGACCCAGTCCTTGTCACTCAGCAGAACACGCCCTACAGCAATCAGATCAAACTCTTCGCGCTCCATACGCTCGACGAGCCGCTCCAGGCTCGCAGGGGTTGAGCCCTTGCCGGCGAATGCGTGAGTAACATCGTTATCCAGCCCGACCGAACCGACGCTAATGGTTGTGGCCCCAGTGACTTTCTTCGCCCAGCCTGCGCAGTTCAGTCCGTTCTCACCATCAATTTCGGGAAACTCAGGGTCCCAGAAGCGTCGCTGCGAGCAATGCAGAACATCAACACCCGCTTCGACCAACGGCAGCAGCCAGTCCTCCATCAGTGCAGGGGTCTCGGCGAGGCGCACCCCAAAGTCCTGCTGCTTCCATTGGCTGACGCGCATGATGATAGGAAATTCGGGGCCAACCGCATGACGAACGGCAGACACGATCTCAGCGGCAAAACGCGAGCGCTCTTTGATCGTCGGTCCGCCATAACGATCGGTGCGCTGATTGGTGCCGGCCCAGAAGAACTGATCGATCAGATACCCATGAGCCCCATGGATCTCAACGGTGTCGAAACCCAGGCGCTTGGCATCCGCCGCTGCCTTGGCAAAAGCAGCAACTGTGTCAGCAATATCCTCTTCGCTCATTGCCACACCGCGCGGCTCGTTTGGCGAATCGAGGCCAGATGGGCTTTCAACTGGCGCATCAGGCTCCCAGCCGCTGACGTCACGCACTGCACCGGTGTGCCAGAGTTGCGGCCCCATACGACCACCAGCACTGTGAACAGAATCGATCACGTTCTTCCATCCGGCCAGCGCCGCCTCACCGTGGAAATAAGGAATGCCGGAACCGTTACGTGAAGCAGGACGATCGATGACGGTCCCTTCTGACAAAATCAATCCGGCCCGACCTTCAGCCCGCCGCCGGTAGTACGCAGCACTCCCTTCTCCGGGAATGCCCTGCGGCGAAAATTGCCGTGTCATCGGCGCCATGACAATCCGGTTTTTCAGCTCAAGCGACCCGACGGAAAAAGGACGAAATAAAATGCTGGTATCAGGGTTTGACATCGGATGGACTCCATTTGCTTTGGGAGGCCATATAAGTATATTTTGTAAACCAAATGTCAATTAGGCACCTAGAGTCGCCTAGGTATACACGAGGAAACTTCGATGCTGGAATTAAAGCCACAATGTTTTTCGTCGGAGTGCCCAAGCCGGGCGCTGTTCGACCAGATCGCAGATAAGTGGTCCATGATGGTTCTGGCGGTGCTGGATGACGGGCCGCATCGCTTTAACGCCATCAGGCGTCGTCTGGAAGGCGTCACTCAGAAGGCGCTTACACAGTGCCTGCGGCGGCTGGAACGAAATGGCCTCGTCTCGCGCAAGGTCATCTCGTTCTCGCCTGTGGCAGTCCAGTATGAGATCACCCCACTTGGTCGAACACTGCAACAACCATTTCGCGAATTGCATAAATGGACGCTCGACAAATTGCCTGAGGTTGAAGCGGCCCGGTTGAAGTTTGACGAGGCTGCGGAGGTAAGCTGACTCATCAAGGAGTGCGAGCGAAAGTCACTTTATAGCAGCGAGGTGGGGTAATTAATGAAAATCCGGCTTTCGCAGGAATGTACTATTGGCGGGCCAGTTCTTCAAAGTACGCCCGCAACGTGCGCGGCTCACGACCGAGGATCGTCCGCAGGGGCAATGCGCTGCCGAGCAGACCTGCATGATCATAGTGCGCGAACATGCTGATCATATCTCTCGGCGAGTCAGTGAGCATTGCGCGGTCGATCGTACCCACCCCGATATTTTGTCCAAGGACCTCACTCAGTATCGCGGCGACTTCGGAGCGAGACTGGATGCCTGGCGCGCACAGTTCGAAGGTACCGTATGCCAGTCGATCCTCAGTCAACGCAATGGCCGCCACTTCGGCAACGTCGCGATAGTCCACACGGCTGAAGCGAGTTTTGGGGGCCCAAGGTTCAGCAAGAATCCCCCCCTCCAGAATTTTCCCCCAAGACTGGGCGTAGTTCTGAAACAGCATGGTCGGGTGCAAGATCGTGTACTTCATCTTGGAACTCACCAGCGCGCGTTCCACTGGCGCCTTGGCGGCATGGTTGGGCAGGTCGAGGATGGGGTGAATCACCGACGAAAACACGAACGTCTCCACTCCAGCGCGCTGCGCGGCTTGAATCATGTTCAGACCCATTTGTACCTCGTGCGGCGCGAATACGGGACCTATGTGGAACACGCCCTCAATACCAACCAGGGCAGCATCGAGGCTTTCGGGATCTGTGAGATCCCCGATCATGACTTCAGCTGCGCCCCGGGCCTTTGCCCGCGGGATCTGTTCAGGCTTACGGACAAGCCCGCGGACGACGGTCCCGCGCTCAATAAGGGCTGGAATGACCAAGCCTGCGGTTTCGCCCGCTGCACCGACGACAAGAATTGTCATGAGCATACTCTCCAAGTTCGTATTCGATTTTGTTGTCGGGGCCAGCATGAGCCTGGCCGCGACCTGGAGTCGACAAGCAGCCGCGATCGCTCACAGCTGTCTTCGGTGCGAATCAGCCATGGCTGTTCATTCTTTCGAACATGGCTTCTCCAAGCTCGCGTGTCTTGGCCGAAACACCTATCAACACTTCATCCTTGCCTTCGGCTAGCTGTTCAAGCGCCTGCTTGGCAAAGTCGTCAGGGGTGACCATCATCGCGTGATTGACAGTGCCTTCACTGCGGGTGCCACCGCCAAGACCGGTATCGACAATCGGTGGGGCGATCTCCATCACTCGGATGTCTGTCGTCTTCAGTTGGTGCCGCAGGCTGAGCGTAAAGGAATGGATCGCAGCCTTGGTCGCGCAGTAGACCGGTACGTCGGCCATGGGTGAGAAGGCCAATCCCGAGCTGACGTTGATGACATAGGCTTGGGCCTGTTGCTTGAGCACAGGCAGCAAGTCAGCGATCAGATGGATCGGCGCGGTGAAATTGATAGCCACCTCCTGATCCAGGCTTTCCATTGCAGGATCGGTGGTGAAATCGCGACGCGCCTGAATGCCGGCATTGTTGATCAGGACATTCAGCGCCGGATGGTGGGTCTTCAACCACTGAACCATTGTACGGCGGCTGATCGCGTCGGCCACGTCGCAGGTGTGAGTGATCAGCGTCGGCACTTCGGCCTTCGCCTGCTGCAAACTGGCCTCGTTGCGGCCGCAGATAATGACCTGATTGCCTTCGCTGGAAAAGCGCTTCGCAAGCGCCAAGCCTATGCCTGTTGCGCCGCCAGTAATCAGAATGGTATTGCCGGTGAGTTTCATCGTCGTCTTCCTTCCATATTAATTAAGGAAGGGGTGTCGGCGATCGTAAGGTAATCAGCGGACACACCTTCGCAACCGGCAAGCCGGGCTTGGTGTCGCGGATACCCTAAGGGGGAGGAGTTGCCGTTCGGTGGAACGGCGACCGGGCTACCATCCGGCCAGCACTCTTTCGACAGCCTATACATTATCGAGTTGATTGGCCGACCACAACCAATTGCTGTGTTTGGCAATAGTCACGCTGCGCAGTCCACTGGTTGAGCTGGAGACAGTGATGAGTGACAGCACGACGGTATTCAATCTTCGCCCCCCTGGACGCGCCGGGGATAGCGTAGTGCTTCAACCAAAAGGCTGAACGCCGGTGAAGATTGAAGGCGACTGGGGTAATACAGGTGAAATCCGGCGAACGGCGGACACCAGTCTTGCAACACGCGAATCAAGTCACCCGTGTCGATGTGCTGCTGCACAAGTGTTTCCGGCAAATAACCCAACCCAACCCCGCTCCGGCAGGCATCAAGTGTCTGATAAACGCCATTGACGACGAGTTGCCCACTGACCTGAACATTCTTGATGACACCTTCTTTTTCGAACTCCCAAGTGTAGATACCACCGTGAGTGGGGAATCGCATGTTGATGCAGTTATGGCGGACAAGCTCGTGGGGTTCACCAGGAGGCACATGTGCCGCGAAGTAGTCTGGCGTCGCTACAACGGCCATGCGCATGTCAGGAGCAATCCGTGTAGCGATCATCCCCTCCCCCACAGTATCGCCATACCGGACGCCTGCGTCATAACGGTCGGCAACGATGTCGACCAGGCGATAGTCACAGTTCACCTCTACGTTGATGTCCGGGTATCGAGCCAGAAACGTTTCCAGCACTGGCCATAGCACCGTATGAAAGCTGAAGTCCGCTGCGGTGATCCGTATCGTGCCGGCTGGCTTTTCTCGAAGGCCCAACAGTGCCTGGAAATTGACCTCCATAGCCTCGAAGTGAGGGCTCATGCTGTCGTAAAGCGCCTGTCCGGCATCGGTCAATGTGACATTGCGCGTGGTGCGGGTCAGAAGCCTCAGCCCTAACCTTTCTTCGAACGCCTTGATGGTATGGCTCATCGCCGATTGAGAGACGCGAAGCTGTGCAGCCGCTTTCGTGAAACTTCTTTCTCGAGCCACTGCAATGAAGACCAGTAGGTCGTTCGCGTTCTCGCGCAGCATGCGTGTAACTCCTTAACTATTGTGCCGATACCCCCTCGATCAAATAGACATCTGTCCTGGCTGAACGCTGGCGAATTTTCCGCAATTGGGTGTACTCCACAGAGTTATACCAAGCCTGGGCTTTTCCGAGGCTCGCAAACTCAATGACAACACGGCGACGCTTTGGCGCCACACCCTCAAGCGAAATAGTCTCGCCGCCACGGACAATGAAATGCCCGCCATAGGGTTTGAAGGTTGCCTCAACCTGTGCACTGTAAGGCTTCATTCCCTCAGGATCGGTCACCTCAAACTCGGCTACATAATAGGCTGGGGGTGTTGCCGACGGGACTTCTGATGCGATTACCCGGCCGCTACCTGCCGCAAAAAAAGCCAGGCCCACCATTGCAACAGCCATCACCTTCACATTTTTCATCACTGTCCTCCATTGAAAAACCAGTTTGCTCAGCGTGAGAATCGCGTACCGACCAGCCACCTACTGAAAATCGATCATCGACCGGGTTGAGTGCTGAGTTGAACCGGATCGGTTTCGATTAACACTCTGGACATGATCATCGACTGGGTCGTTGTCACGTACTTCTGGAAATGTGCGGAGGCAATATGGTTTCGATACGCCGCCTCATCTGCATAGATTTCGAAGAAGTGCAGCCGATTGGAGTGGTCTTTTTCCGCGACCGAATAAATAGCCAGCACACCCGGCTCAATACGAATGGACTCGGCCATTTCCTCTTTGACTGCAACTTGGTAGGCCGCCAGTTGAGCCGGATCAATCACAAGTTGTGCAATACGCACGACCTTTTCTGTCGGCTCCGCGGCGGACACTGAGCCCAGCCAAAGACAACTCATGACAACAGGGGCGTACAGGATTGAAATCCGCATTCATATGTCTCTGATGGCTATTAGCGAAGTCATGCTACAGCGCGCGCTCGATGAGCACTCATGAGCGAACCAGATAACTGTTATGAGTGCGCGTGCGATGCCGAGCTATTTGAAGCGTGACTTTCGAGGCTTTTGGGAAGTTCAAGGGCAAGCACGTCGATTGCCAGTCGTGAGCGTAACGGAAGGTGTTGAGCGTCTGGCCAGACAACGTTGCACTCCATCACTGCCCGAGGTCGATCGGCCCATATCTCGACCAGCTCACCGCGATGAATCCGTTGTCGAATCAGCCAGTATGGAAGCCAGGCAATACCCATACCTGAGACGGCGGCATCGGCGATGATTTCAAGATCATCCAGCCGTACCCGCGTACCCACGGCAACCTCGACCAGAACACCGGCTGCGTCGGGCAGTCTCCAAGGTAGCGCCTGTCCGTTGCGACAATAGGGAAGCAATTCATGGCTCGACAGATCTGCAATTGATTCCGGCGTCCCACGTTGAGTCAGGTATAAAGGGGAAGCACACAGTAACTTGGGTTGGCTGACCAGTCGGCGTGCTCGCAATGTAGCCCCATTCCCCAGAGTGCCACTGCGCACTGCCAGGTCGAAACCGTCGGACACGAGATCTATCTGGCGATCACTGAAGCTGAGTTCGATCTCCAGCCCTGGATGCTCGCGAGCAAACCCTAGCAGAATCGGTGCAACGCAGTACCGTCCGAACAGCACCGGAAGCGACACTCGCAACTTACCGACCACTTCCCTACGACCTGTCTCCAGCATGATCTCGCCAGAGCGCAGCGCCTCTATTGCTCGAACGCACTGCTCGTAATACTGCTGACCGTGTTCGGTGATGCATTGGGTCCTGGTAGTGCGCTTGAAAAGCTGGACGCCCAGCCGCTCCTCCAGGCGCGCGATGGACTTCCCGACGGCTGAGCGCGTGAGTGACAACCGCTCGCCAGCCTTTGCAAAACCGCCGGCTTCAACCACCTCAACGAACAATTGCACACCATCGAACATATCCCGCATAGCAAGCCCTCAGAACGCCCAGACTGTAGAGTTATCGGAACCATTAACGAGAATAATAGCCAGCAATGGTTATCAAAATTCTACTTTATAGTAAGCATGAAACAAGCAACAAATGCTTTCTCCCATTTAACGTGCAGCGTGTCGCTATTGGTTTTTTTGGCCAGGCGCATCGCACAAACAAGGGCGGCAGATGAATATTACGATCGTGTATGACAGCGGCTACGGACATACCGAGCGCGTGGCAGAGCGCGTGGTCAATGGCGCGCTGCAAGTTGAAGGAAGCGACGTCAAGGCTATTGCCGTCGGCGAAGGGTTTACCGATTGGGAACGTCTTGAAAACAGCGACGCGATTATCTTTGGCTCCCCGACTTACAACGGGCTTATCAGCGCGAAGCTGAAGCAGTTTTTCGAAGACTCCACCAAGACCGCCTGGACTCAACAGAAGTGGCGCAACAAGATTGCCGCCGGCTTCACAAATTCCGGAGCTCAACATGGAGACAAGCTCAACTCCCTGGTGTCGATGGCCCTGTTCGCCGCCCAGCATGGAATGATCTGGGTTGGACTCGACCTGATGCCAGGTAACAGCAGCAGCTCTGGCTCCACCACCGACCTGAACAGGTTGGGCAGTTGGCTGGGCGTAATGACCCAAGCCAATACGGATCAAGCTCCCGAACTCTCCCCACCGGACAGCGACCTGCGCACCGCCGAATATTTCGGGCGACGCGTAGCGCAAATTACCGCTCGTTTTCTACCGGTTTAACCCCTCCATCATCGATTAAGGACACAGATCATGAAGCTGCTTTGCCTAGACGTTCCCCAGCCTGGCGTTACCTTGGCCCAGTATGAGCCCTACATGAAAGATGAAGTCCGTCACAGCTGGAAGTTTTACAAGGACGGGGCCATCCGTGACATCTATTTCCGCCAGGATCGGCCGGGTGTTGCGATCATTGCCGAGTTTGAAACCATTGAAGCTGCCAGGACCGCACTTGCCGAATTCCCCCTTGCGCTCGCGGGCTTGATTGGCTGGGAAGTAATCCCACTGGGCCCCTTCACGAATTGGGAAGCGTTGTTCGACCCGCAACTCGCCTGATCGCCTACGGAACAGGATTATCAACATGAACGTATTGAGCTACGCAGCTCACTCGGCCACAGCGTCACTTGAGCCGTTTTCCCTCACAAGACGCGCCCTGCGAGAAGACGATGTGATCATCGATATTCTGTATTGCGGCGTGTGCCACACCGACTTGCACCTGGCCCGTAACCATGGCGGCTTCACCACCTACCCCATCGTGCCAGGCCACGAGATCATCGGCCGTGTACGCCAAGTCGGCGCACAGGTATCGCGCGTCCGAGTTGACCAGTTGGTCGGGGTGGGTTGCATGGTCGACTCGTGCCAGCAATGCCAGCCCTGCCTGCACGGGTGGGAACAGAACTGCCTGGAAGGATCGACCTTTACCTACAACAGCAAGGACAGGCGCGATGGCAGCGTGACCTTTGGCGGGTATTCGCAGGCCATCGTAGTACGCGAAGAATTCGTGCTGTCCCTTCCCCCTGGCCTCGATCCAGCAGGGGCTGCCCCGTTACTTTGCGCAGGTATCACGACGTGGTCACCGCTGCTGCACTGGAATGTCGGTGTCGGCAGCAAGGTCGCTGTCATTGGCCTTGGCGGGCTCGGTCATATGGCATTGAAGCTCGCAAAGGCACTGGGTGCAGATGTCAGTCTGCTCACCCGGTCCGAGGGAAAATCCGACGATGCATTTCGACTGGGCGCCGACCATGTCGTGGTATCGAGCGATCCAGAACAGATGCGCGCTGTGGCTGGCCAATTCGACGTGATCATCGACACCGTGCCCTACGATCACGACATCAATCCTTACGTACCCACCCTTGCGCTGGAAGGCGTATTGGTTCTAGTGGGTTATATGGGGCCACTGTCTACATCTGTAAACGCGGGCTTGCTGGTAAGCGGTCGAAAAGCCATTACAGGCTCTTTTATCGGCGGGGTGAAAGAAACCCAGCAAATGCTCGATTTCTGCGGCGAAATCGGGATCGTCTCTGACATCGAAATAATCCCGATTCAAAAGATAAACGAGGCTTACGAGCGAATGTTGAAGAGCGACGTCAAATATCGCTTCGTCATCGACATGGCCTCCTTGAACGCGTGAAGAAGAGGCTCCTGGGGATGCCAAACGCATTCCCTGGTGACTCGGATACGCTGCGGCCGGAAGCGGTCGCTTCGTCAAACTTGATCAAGGCTGAACGGCTTCGTTGCCAGCGCTACAACGTCTGTATCGATCAGCTCCAGAGACTGGACCATGCCCACTACCGTCGACTTGTAGTGTTGGAACGATTGCGTCTCTAGATGCGCCCGATACGCTTCGTCATCGCAATAGATTTCCACGACGAAGAAGCTGCCGGGCACATCGCGTCGCTCCAATGCGTAAAAAGCCAGGATGCCAGGCTCTTGGGCGACCGAGTCTTCCACAATACGCCTGGAAGCCTCCCGGTATTGCTCCAGCTGTTTGGGATCTACCTGGATTTGGGCAATACGAATAAGAGGTGCGAGCGCCTTGTCGCCATGATCAACTTGAGGCATTGGGTCGGTGGCGGGAGGTTTGGCAGACATCTTAAACCCTCGATGATTTCGGGCATTGACGCGCGCATTGGCAAGGCCAGATTCAAAGCCTGAGCAGCCTCTCGGCGTTGCCGTGGGCAATCAGCGCTTTCTCTGCCTCTCTGATTGGCAGGTTCTCAATAAATGCTCGCGCACCGTCCAGGCTCTGGTAGGGATAATCGATGGAGTACAAGATGCGTTCCGCCCCCATCAACGAATAAATAAATTGAAAATGCGGGATGGTCAGCATGCCGCTGGGCGAAACATACACATGCTCACGATAGGTCTGAACGATCGGCCGTTTAAGACCCGAAGCTTCTTGCGGAATCGAATCTTCAAGTCGCTGCAGGAAAAAAGGCACCATCTCTCCCCAATGGCCGCTGATCACTTGCAGCGAGGGATAGCGGTCGAATACACCCGCCAATAGCATACGGACTACCTGGATCCCCGCTTCGTTGTGCCACCCCCACGCAAACATGGATAGCCGAGCACTGAGCTCGCGCTCAAAACCACCGTAATACGGTGCTTGTACAGCGGGCAGCGGAAGGCCTGGATGGAGGTACAGCGCAACATTCAACTCATTGAAGGCATCGAGTATCGGGGTGTAACGCGGGTCGTCCAGAAAGGTTTCGCCAGGTCGACCATTGATCAACGCGCCTTTCAGGCCGAGTTCTGTCACCGCCCTTTCCAACTCGATCGCTGCCGCCTCCGGCGCCTGCCATGGAAGTGTGGCAAAACCTGCGAAGCGTTCCGGATTGGCATGCGCTGCGTCCGCCAGTTTGTCGTTCGCCGCGCGGCATAAATCAATGGCCTTTTGCGCTGGAAGCAGTTGAGGGAAGCCACCATAGGAGAGGACTTGCATATCGATGCCGGCTGAATCCATATCAGCAAGGCGTGATGCCCCCATCTCGAACCCTTTGCGAGCAGACTCGCTAGGCGCAATGACATGAGGCCTGCTTGGGTCAGTCACTGTGCTTATGCCATCCACTACCCGGCTGCCCCAATCGGAGAGATAGGGGGCTTCTGCGCTCACAAGCGTCTGGGCTGCCGCACCGATAGCGGGATTCAAGACATGTTCTTCGACACAAATTAACTTCATATGAATGCTCCTACGCCCAAACTCGAGGTCAATCATGCAAGCAATGCGTCTCTCAGCGCTTCTCCCAAGCTCGCTGCTGATTGCGGGTTCTGACCAGTAATGAGCCGACCGTCGACAACTACGTTATCAGCCCAATTGGCTGCGCTTTGATGCAATGCACCGCGTGACTTGAGCGTTGTGGCGAGCAAGAAAGGTACGACGTGAGTGGACTGCACCTCCTCTTCCTCTTCGTCGGTAAACGCAGCCAAGCGTTTGCCTGCCAAAAGCAAGGTGCCATCGGCACGGCGCGCGTTGACGAAGGCCGCCGGACCATGACAGACCGCCGAAACAATGCCACCGGCCTCATCAATTTTCTGGATGGCGTTTTGTACGGCGATGTTGTCGGGGAAATCCCACATCGTGCCGTGGCCGCCGGCGAAAAAAATCGCAGAATAACGCCAAGGGTCTATCTCACCGATGTTTAACGTATTCGCCAACGCATGGCGAAAATCGCTGTCAGCCCAATAGCGAGCAATAACCGGATCAGTCATATCCTCCAGGCCGTCCAGAGGCGCGGCGCCCCCCAGAATCGATGCAATCTCTACACGAATACCCGCTGTCTGCAGCTTTTCCAGCGGGTGCGTCACCTCTGCCAAGTTGAAGCCAGTCGGAATTCCGGTTGCCCCCTTCAACCTATTACTGGTGACCACAAAAAGTACAGGCTTGAGCTGAGATGCTTCAATAGTCATTTGGAATGCTCATATTTAAAGACAGCACAGTGGTTATGTTCAGCGCAACAATACGGCCTATATCGATAGCTCGATATTACCCATTCAACACGCAGTTAATTTCCAGCAAACAAGAAGACTTTATAGTAGAACGCTATTGAACATTGGGGAAAGTTCATCCTGATTATGTAGCGCTCAAGATGACAATTAATGCTTAGCAAGAAAGCAGCGCTTGCTAATACCCAGTGAACACACTTTATTCATGTAGCAAAATCGCTGATGTCCTCTCACCATAACGCGTCGCTGCCCCCGGGAACCCTGGCGGTCGCTTTCTAGGATTCACTCATGGCGGTGCTAACTGCCCGCTAGCTGATCAATGGTGACAAAAACTGTCCGCCAAGCTCTGTAGATTCTGCCCGTGATCACCCTAATCTTATGCTGGTGTTTGGAGACAGTTCATGAAACGCATTCAGTACAGCAAGTATGGCGGGCCCGAGGTCATGCGAATTGATGACTTTGAGCTGGATTCCCCTGCCGAAGGTGAGGTCGGTGTGAGCGTCAAGTTTGCAGCAATCAATCCAATTGACTGGAAGCTGCGCATCGGACAAATGAAAATTGTCACCGGTCGGAAATTCCCTCGCGCAATGGGTATGGATTTCTCCGGCACAGTTGTATCGGTCGGCGCGGGGGTCACCCGGTTTAAGGTCGGAGATCCAGTGTTTGGACTCGCCCGATTTAAAGAAAGCGGCGCGTTTGGCCAAGCCGTTATCACAAAAGAGGCATTTTTAGCCGGTAAGCCTGATGACGTTTCATTCGAGGATGCCGCCTGCCTGGGTACGCCTGGTGTAACCGCCTGGAACGGTCTGATAGACAAGGCTAAGCTTCAAGCGGGCCAGCACGTCTTCGTCAATGGTTGTGCGGGAGCCGTTGGTGAAGCGGCCGTACAAATTGCGCTGATGCATGGCGCTGTAGTCTCGGGCAGTTGCAGCGCCAAGGACATCCAGCGAGCAAAGTCATTGGGTGTGCAGACCGTTTATGATTATCGAAACACCCAGGCATCGAGTATCTCCACCCGATTCGACGTGGTTTACGACACGGCGGCAACGCTATCGGTTTCGACAGGCGTTGCGATGTTGCGGGCAGGAGGCGTGTTTCTGGACCTGAACCCCGGCCTGGGTAAGTTTGTTCGAGCTATTTTTGATCGCAGACTCAAACCCGTTATCGGATCGCCGCGCGGTGAAATCCTGGATAAGCTTGCAAAAGCCGCCAGTGAGCATCGCTTCAGAATCCCGGTAGCAGAAACTGTTTCCCTGAACGATGCTGGAAAACTGATCGGGGAACTCGAAAAAGGTCGAAAACTCGGCGGCAAGGCCGTGATCGAGATGGAGTAGGAATGGCCAGAAGTGACCGATTGTTTGAGCTGATGCAAGTGCTTCGCCGACATCGCAGGACGGTATCGGGGCGAACACTTGCCCAGGAGCTGGGGGTGTCACTTCGCACCATACGTCGCGACGTATTGACATTGCAGGGAATGGGCGCGGACATCGATGGTGAGCCGGGGTTGGGTTATATTTTGAAGCCCGGATTTCTTCTACCCCCGCTTTCATTCACAGAAGAAGAAATACAGGCACTTGTAGTCGGTGCTCAGTGGGTCAGTCGTCAGACAGACGATAAATTTGCCTTCGCCGTGAAAAACGCCTTGGCCAAAATTAACGCCGTCTTGCCTTTGGATATGCGTCACACCTTCGAAGATGAAACATTCTACGTAGGCGCCCACGCCACCCCCTGCACTTCAATCGACCTAAGTGAAATCCGCTTTGCCTTGCGCGACCAGCGCAAACTGCTTATCACTTTGTCGACGGCCAATGCCCCTGTAGACAAACAAGTTATCTGGCCGATTATGCTGGGCTTTATCGACGCCAAGCGCTTCCTGGCGGCCTGGTGTGAGGCAGACGATAAGTTCCGAGTGATTGCTTTGGATGACATCGCTCAACTGGAGGTACATGTCGAGCGCTACAGTCGTAACCGGCGCCAGCTTATTAAGGAATGGCGTGCGCAGGAGATCCTGCCTTGTAACGGCCATGGCGAGGTGTGCTGATCCGGCCTACATCGCCGGAGTGGTCCTGAGCGCTAACGCCAATCCAGATAACGAAACAGCTCCTCCTCTTGTTCAAAATGCAGTTGCACCAAGATGTCCAGGCGGATCAGTTGATGCTGGATCTCATCGGCAGTTGCCGTGGCGGGGGCACAACTGAAGTCGTCACTCATGCGCGCCAGCAAATGAATCAGGCGGAAAATCTCCCGGTGGACGTGGCTCATGGCCGATAGCGGGTCCTCACCTGTCATGTTTCGCACCAGCAGTGGATACAGTGTCTGTTCATCTTCGCGCTCATGCTGCGCCAGTGAGGTCTGCAGGTGGTTGACCAACTCCGACAGGTCAGTCCGCGCCTGCTCAGGCGCTCGTCGGGCAAAGTCGTTGGCCAGTCGATGCAGATCGCTCGGTAGGGCACCGAGTTGCTGGTGTTCAGCTTGCAGGTGATCAATATGCTCAGCGGCCAGCTTTCTTTTCCCCTGCGCCCAGAACGGCCCCAAGGCGCGCAAGGCGTTGACGATGATCACCACATCGATGCCCTCCTGCACCACGGCACCGATCAACGGCGGTAGATAACCGAGGGCCGCCAGCGCCATGGCCAGCAAGGACATTCCCATCCCCACCAGCACGCCTTGGCGGGCGATAAAACGGGTATGCCGGGCGATGTCCAATGCCTCGACCGCCAACGTTGGCCGCCGCCAGCGCGGGGCGTCGTTGATGCCATCACCGACCATCAATGTGCTGGCGCGCTGGCAACCCTGCTGTACAGCCTGCACTTTGTCCTCGGGGGTCAACCCGGCGCGCAGTTCATCTATCCCGGCGGACAGGGCAATCATTTCGGCAGTTTCCAGGCGATCCCCGGTGAGCATGACGATCCGTTCAATCCCTCTATTGCGCAGTCGACGCAGGGTTTGCGGGGTTTCGCGCCGAACGGTGTCGAGGAAGACCAGCAGGCCAGCGAGCTCGCCATCCACTGCAATGAAGCTTGCGCTGCATGCCTGGTAATCCATGTGGCGCAGCATGGTGGTGGCCCAGTCGGTCATGGGCGCATCGTTACCCCCGTCGACCTGCCCAGACAGCCCTGCACCGGGACTCTCCTCTACCCCTTGCGGGACGCAGAGTGGCAGTTTGCACTGATGCGCCGCGTCGACGATGGCCTGGGAGATGGGATGCGTTGAAGCCTGCGCGAGCGAAGCGGCGAGGCCAAGCAGGCGTTGCGGATCGATGGGGCCGTTCGTCTCGATCGACTGCAAGCGGGCATGGATGAAGAACAGTGCGTAACGGTCAGCCAGGCGTACGAAAGGCGCGCGAGAACGGCGTGCCGCCTCGGCCAGGCGCACGATCCCGGCATAAGTGCTTTCGTTATGGACGATCCTGGCCGCGCTAGATGGCTAGAACGCTGCAAGGCACCTGGTAGAGGGTATGTTCAGTCGTACTGCCCAAAAGCTTCTCCAGGCCATGGGACTGGACCCTGCCCATCACAATCACATCCATATGCTGCTCATCAGCGAACGCACTCAACACCGCCACTGGGTGCCCTTCAATGAAATGACGTCGCTCAGCAGCCACGCCATATCGGTCAGCCAGGTCGAAAAAGGATGTTTCATGTTCTTTGCGCAACTGCGCGCCGAGGTCCGAGAGTGCTAGACCGCCGCCGCCCATATCGCCCATGTACACCATCGAGATGTCGCAGGCGTACAGCAAGTGCAACTCGGCATCACATTGGATGGCGAGCCCGCATGCCTGTTGGATGATCCGCTCATTGAGCTCGTTGTCCTGCGCCAGGGTATTGGACGCATCGACCGCCGCCACGACCTTGCGCGGCAAGGGCAGGTCACCTTCACTCAGCAGGTACACCGGTACCGGGCAGTGCCGCAGCAAGCGCCAGTCCAGCGGGGTGAGAAAGGCCCGCTTGAACGCTGATTCGTGCCGCACCTGCTTGATCAGCAGGTCAGGCTGCATTTCGGCGACGTGATCGAGGATGTCTTGCTGCATGTCATCGGCCCAGGTCACCTCCGTCGTCACGTCGATGCCTGTGTCGCGCAGGTGATTCGCCTGGTTCTTGAGCCAATCGCGATGGTCTTGCAGGTAGCCTTCGCGCGCCTGTTCCCGGTCACCTTCTTCAAGCAGTGACAACAGTTTCCAGGAAGGGATCAAGGCGGCGATGTGCAAGCTCGCACCGCAGGCCTTGGCCAGGGCCGCGGCGTGTCCCAAGGCATGGGAGTGGCGCAGGGCCGGGTTGATGATCAGCAATAACCGTTGATACTGGCTCATGATCGGACTCCATGGAACTTGCACGTTTGTCTCTGCCTGCCACGGCGGGCCACTGGCGTATCTGCCGCTGCAACGGGCACCTTCGTTGTAGATCCACCATCCTCTGTCAGGGCACCCGTGGCGTTGATATATATCAAGTACTTTCGTCGGTCAGGCATTCAACGACGCATGCGAAGCCAAAGGGCTATTGGTTCGCCCTCGTCTTCGAAGAGAAGGATCGCATTGAGGTGGTGCGCCATGGCGCCGCCCGCTGAGGGGGCAACGCGCTACAGGTAGAGACTTCGAGCTGTGGGCATGTGGACTCAAGGACCCGCTCCCTCCCCTTGAGTCACCGCTTGATCAGGTAGACATCACCTGAAGCTTGCGATCAAGATCGATGAAACTGTCCGCCTGCCAGTCCCAATCCTGGGCTTGGGCTGCATCGGGTGCAGGCGCTCCGCCATATTCCATGGGCCGGTCGATATAGGCCGTCATCAGCCCGCAATCCCTGGCGGCCGCGAGATCGCTGTGGTGGCAGGCCACCAGGCAGAGTTCATTGGGTTTGAGATCCAGCGCCCTTGCCGTGGACAGGTAGGCGCCAGGATCCGGTTTGTAGGTTTGCGCGAATTCCGCCCCCAGCAGCGCGTCCCACTGCAAACCGTTGTAGCGGTTCATAGCGATCATCAAGGCCACATTGGCATTGGACAAGGTCACCACCGCAAAGCGTCGGCGCAGCAGGGCCAGGCCCTCGGCCACGTCAGGCCAGGGGTCCAGGCGGCGCCAGGCATGGGCAAGCGTGTGCAATGCCTCGGGGGCAAGCTGGTCGACTTCCAGGCCGTAAGTTGTCAACAACTGGACCAGCGTCTCGTAGTGCAATGTGTCCAGCACGACGAAGCCTCCATGCCCCTTGATGCACTCGCGCAGCGCTGGCGCATACAACCGGCGCCATTGCATTGCAAATTCGGCGGGGCTGACAGCGGGCAGGTAGGTCGACACGAATGTACTCGCCTCACGTGCGATGCCTGAATGCCAGTCAACCACGGTACCGAACACATCGAATGCCAACGCTCGTGGAAGCGTCATCGCAAGACTCCTCTGCTATTTGCGGCCCAGCCTGGCACACCGACCTCTGGGGCACTGGAACGCAGGAATCAATGAGCTTAGCTTTATCCTCGTCAAGCGCCATCGATACTGCGCAGGCGCCTATAGCTTGTGACTGCCCAACACCCGATACCGTTGCGGCGCTACTTTGCGCAGTCGCGCCGCGAGGAATACGCCAGCCAGCAGGGCCGCGGGAATGATGGCGCAGAGGCCGTACGACAAGGCCTTGCTCGCGCCCGTCAGCACATCGAAATGCACCACCGCGATAAACAGGACCGCCAGTAGCGCGATGCAAGAGAACCCCGGGAAAATCCGCCCACGCCAGATCCCCAGCTTGAGCTCGGGGTGGCGCCGGGCAAAGGCCCATACCGCGGCGGACGTGAGCGCCATCAGCAAAATCACGCAAAGCGTCGCCAGGTTGGACAGCCAGGCGAACAGTTGCAGGATCGGATCGGCATCCATCGCGGCGAAAATCAGCACGACCACGGCGGAGATCAAACTCTGCAGCGCCGAGCCCATGTGCGGGCTCTGATGGACGCGATGGGTGGTCCCCAACCGGCTGTGCAGCAAGCCGTCACGCCCGATGGCGTAGAAATAACGGGCCGCGGCATTGTGGAACGCCAGCAGCCCGGCGTAGATGCTGACCATGAACAGCACGCGGATGACCTGGGTCAGGTGCGGGCCGACAAAGTGATCGGACATGCCATAGATAAACGTCGTCGGGTCCTGCAAGGCCTGAAGCGTGGAGACGATTTTGTCCGCCCCGACGCCAATCACCATCGACCAGACCGACAGCGCGTAGAACCCACCGATCAGCAAGACCGAACAGTAGGTGGCAATCGGGATCGTACGTTGCGGGTTCTTGGCCTCTTCGCCGTAGATGGTGGTGGCCTCGAAGCCGATGAACGCGGCGAAACAGAACAGCAGGCCGATCGACGGGGTGCCGCTGAACACGTGGCGGCCCGCAAACGCGTCGAGATTGATGCCACTGTCGCCGCCGGTCCTGAGAATGGCGAAGTCCAGGAGCAGGATCGCCAGATATTCGGCGATCACAATGACCGACAACACCCGCGCCGACAGGTCGATCTTGCGATAGCCGAGAATCGCAACGCTGGCCATCGCCATCAGCGAGTACGACCACCAAGGCAACACCAGGCCGAACACGCTTTCCATCGTGCCGCTGACCACCCCACCGAACATGCCATACAGGCCGACCTGGAGGATGTTGTAGGCAAACATCGCCAGCACCCCCGCCGCGCCACCGGCCAGGCCACCCAGGCCGCGCGAGGTGAACGCATAGAAACCGCCGGCGTTGGTGACGTGCCGGGACATGGTCGTGTAGCCGACCGAGAACGCCAGTAACACCAGCAGGGCCAGGATCAGCAACGCCGGTGTGCCGGCACCGTTGCCCAGCATGATGCCAATGGGAAAGCCGCCGGCGATGACACTCAAGGGGCTCGCCGCCGAAACCACGAAGAAGATGATGAAGCCGACACCCAGGGCCCCACGCTTGAGCTCCGTGGAGCTGTTGACCGGGAGAGGTACACTCATGTTTTCTTGACCTTATTGTATGAGGCAGGTGTTGTAGGATCGATGCAGTCAACCGCTCACCGTCACCGGATAGCGTTATTGTTCTTGTCGCACGCTGGATTCGATCCTATGCCTCTCCCTGAACCTCCCACTATCCCAAATCGGTAACCAGAGACCTGCGCTCGGAAAAAACCGGGCGGGTCATCATCCATCCCCCCCTACCCCCTCATTGCAAGGCGATACGTGCCGTCAGTTCCGATGCCGCGCCGGTAACCAGGTCGCACAGGTAGCCCGGTTGAAACGCCCGGAACCGTTCACTGCGCCCGACCAGGGTCATGCTTCCAAGGACGCGCCGTTTTTCGTCGAAGATCGGCGCCGCAACGCCACTGCGTCCCGGGTGCAACTCGCTTTCGCTGATACAGTAGCCCTGCTTGCGGATGGCGAGCAGGCTCTTGGTGAACGGCTTCCACGCCAACCCCAGGTGCAACAATCCGGACGGGATCGCGTGAGTGTCATAGATGCGTCGGATCTGGCGCGGCAGCAGATACGCCAACACGACCCGCGAGGTGGCGCTATGGAAAAGGTCGATCGGCCGCCCCCTGTCGCCACCGACCGGGCCGACATCGGAACCCCGCTGGATCAGCACGTTGACCACTGAATCGCCATGCCACTCACTGACCAGCGCATCCAGGCCGGTATCGTCGACCAACCTGTCGACCAGGTCCCGGCTGCACGCCAGCAACGGATCGTAGTTCGCCATCTGATGTTCCAGCGTGACGATTCGAGGGCCGAGTGCGTAGCCGCGCGGCAACCGCTTCAAGAAACCCGCGTCGCCGAGCTCGCGCAGATAACGATAGGCGGTGGCAGGCGTGTAGCCGAGCTCCTGGCAAATGATGTCCACATCGATGACCGGCTGCTCAGGGCGAAACAAGTCGAAGACTCTGAGCAGGCGCCGAAGGCTATTCATCGTTTCTACATCCTTGTGAAATCAAGCCAGCCCGTGCGCAGTGCAGCAGGCAGATATTCAAGCAAGCACGCAATCGCTGATGGCAGCACGCGCGGTTTGAGACGGCAGTTCGGCGAACAGTTCCTGATATTCCGCGGCAAAATGGCTGAGGTGATAGAAACCCCATTGGGCGGCGGCATCGCCGATCGAAAGACGCGACGCCTGGGTGGTCATCAAGGTCCGGCGTACACCGTTGAGCCGCACGGAGCGCAAGTAATTGATCGGGGTTGTCTCGGCAACCGAGCGGAAACTGTTCTGCACGGTACGTCGACTCACCTGGAGTCGCTGGCACAACTCGTCGACGCTGGGCACGTTGTTCAGTTCCGCGGTCGCCAGGCGATGGCATTTCTCGACAATGAAGCTGCGCGTGGAGCTTGGCGAACGCTGCTGCTTGTCACAGGCCGGGTCAGTCATGAGTTGCAGCAACTCGTCGAGCATGGCCTGTTCAAATGCCAGCTCCCGGTCCTGCCCATTGTCGAGTTCTTCGTTCGAGAGCGCCTGGGAGAATGCAGCCAGCATCCGACGTCGAGCGTCAGCGTAGCGTTGCGGGGGGAGCCTGATCACTGGCTGACGGAGTAACTGGCTGATTTCCTTGGCCGACGCGGTTTGCGCCAACGCCTGTTCGAACAATTCGCGTTCGAAGGTAATGGCTAGCAGCTCCATGCCCATCGGCATGTGGAACATGAACTCCTCACCGCCATGAAGAAAGAACAGGCTGCTCTCGTCCACCTCTCGACCCTGCATCCGAATCGAACCCGGGACGGTGATCGGCACGGCAAAGCACATCTTGCCTCGGGGGGCCACGCCATGCTGCACCACGCGCTGGTTGATCTGCTCGCGGAATACGTGGCAACGCCCCGTCGTCAACTGGATGAGCGAACTCTCGGCCGTACCGGCGGTTAGCTGGTTGTAGTCCTGGTTCCACTCCTGGACGGTGGCGGCGTGGACGTGGATGTCACGAAAATGGCTGATGTTCTGATTTTTCATGATGACGAGAGCCTCGGCCAATATTCTTGTTCTTAGAATGCCTTGTTGCGCGATATTCTCACATTAAGAGAATTATGCAAATTCTCTTTGATCATGGCAGTGCTCTGGTGCTGACGCTCGAGGCGGCCCGCCCAATGTGCCGATTCGGGCTACCGGCCTGGAACGGGCCACGAGGATGATCGGGACACTGAAACCGACATCCTGAGAGACCGTCATGAGTGAAGCCAAACTAGAATCCCTCCATTTCGCCGATGCCCCGCGGATCAACACCGCCATTCCTGGCCCCAGGGCCACCGAGGCCCTGGCATTGTCGGCACGTACCGAGTCGATGGCTCGCGGCGGCGGACGCATGCCCGTCGCCATGGACCGGGCCTTCGGCGCGACCTTCAAGGACGCCGATGGCAACACCTACATCGACCTGTCCGCTGGCGTGGGCGTGAGCAGCGTAGGCCGCTGCCATCCGAAGGTGGTGCAGGCCATTCGCGAGCAATCCGAAGTGCTGATGCATGCCTTGGAAGTCAACAGCACCCGGCGCACCGAACTGGCCGCCAAGCTCTCCGAGATCGCACCCGACGGCTTGCGCGGCGACTGCATCACTTTCTTCACGCAAAGCGGCAGCGATGCGCTGGAGGCGGCGATCAAGTTCGCCAAACGCGTCACCGGACGGCACCAGATCATCGCCTTCCACGGCGGCTACCACGGCGTGTGGAACGCCTCCGGTGCGCTGACCACAGGCACGGCCTACCGCAAGGGCTATGGCGCCCAGATGGGCGGGGTCATTCATGCGCCCTACCCTTATGCCTACCGTTTCCCCTTCGACACCACGGACAAAAGCGCCGAGCAGATTGCCGGCGACTACGTGGATTACCTGCTGAACACCCCCTACACCGCCGCCGATGACGTGGCCGCCGTGATCGTCGAACCGGTGCAGGGCGAAGGCGGTTACGTGCCCCCCTCACCCGAGTTCCTGCAACTGTTGCGCAAGGCCTGCGACCGCAGCGGCGCGCTGCTGATCGTCGATGAAGTGCAGTCCGGCGCGGGGCGTACCGGCAAGATGTGGGCGGTCGAGCACTCGGGCGTGAAGCCCGACATGCTCACCTTCGGCAAGGGCATCGGCAGCGACCTGCCGATGGCGGGCCTGATCATGCGTTCAGACCTGGCAGCCAAGATTCCTGACGGATCGATGCCCAACACCTTCGCCGCCAACTCGTTGTCCGCAGCCGTGGCGCTGACCAACATCAGCATCCTCCAGGACCCGGAGCTCGATCTGCTCAACCGCGCCCACACGCTGGGGCTGCAAGCGCAGGAACGTATCCGTGGCTTCGACAGCCCGCTGGTCGGTGAAGTCCGTGGTCGCGGCCTGATGATCGGGATCGAGCTGGTCGAGGACCCGGTCACCAAGGCGCCACTGGCACCGGATAAGATCGGCCAACTCATGGGCTACCTGTTGAACCACGGGGTGCTGATGATTCCCTGCGGTCGCTACAGCAACGTGATGCGCGTCATGCCCTCGCTGACGATCTCGCGCGCGCTGTTCTTCAAGGCACTGGACATCTTTGGCGACGCCCTGGCCTCCCTCAAGGGATGAGGTGTGTATACCCCGACTACTCCACATCAATCAGGGACTGCAAAATGACTCAACACCTGAACCACTTCATCGAAGGCGCGTCCTTCGAGGCCTCCGACGGCCGTCGCATGACACTCGTCGACCCCGTGACAGAACAGATCTACGGCAGCTCCGCACGCGGCACCGTCGAGGACGTGGACCGTGCCGTAGCGGCGGCACTCACCCAACTTGAAGGTGGCGCCTGGAGCCAGCTCGACGGCGCCCAGCGTGGCCGGCTGTTGTCGAAGCTGGCGGACCTGGTGGAGCGCGACACCGACGTGCTGGCTGACCTGGACGCCAATGCCATCGGGCGCTCACCGATCGAGCCGCGCCGGCTGGACGTACCCAACGCCATCGCCAACCTGCGCGCCGCCGCCGGCTGGGCCAACCAGCTGGAGGGCCGCACCATTCCCACCGGCGGCTACTTCGGCACCAAGGCCCTCTCGTACACGATCCGGGAGCCGGTGGGCGTGGTTGGCGCCATCGTTCCCTGGAACTCGCCGCTGATGATCACAGTCTGGAAGCTCGCCGCTTTGCTGGCGGCCGGCTGCACCGTGGTCATCAAGCCTTCGGAAGAGACGCCACAGTCGGCCTTGCACCTGGCGGCGCTGGCTCAGGAAGCGGGCTTCCCTGACGGCGTGATCAACGTGGTCACCGGCTACGGCACCGAGGTGGGGCGCGCCTTGTGCGAGCACCCGCACGTCGCCAAGATCAGCTTCACCGGCAGCCCCGAGGCCGGACGCGAGATCCAGCGCACCGCCGGCGTGCTTTTCAAGCACGTGGCACTGGAGCTGGGCGGCAAAAGCCCACAGATCGTCTTCGACGACGCCTCGTTCGAGGACGCGCTGTTCGGCTGCTCGCTCGGCCTGTTCGCCAACCAGGGACAGATCTGCGCGGCTGGCTCGCGCATCCTGGTCCAACGCAACATCGCTGATCGCTTCGCCGCAGCGCTTGCCGATGCCGCGCGAGCCGTCAAGGTCGGTGACCCTCGGCAACCCGACGTACAGATGGGACCGGTGGCCAAGAAGGCGCAATTGGATCGCGTCAACCGTTACATCCAACTGGGCATAGACCAAGGTGCCACCCTGTTGGCCGGCGGCGTATCGAGCCCTGAGCGGGGCTGGTTTGTCCGGCCGACGATCTTCGCCAATGCCAGCAATGACATGGCGATCGCCCGGGACGAGATCTTCGGCCCCGTCGGCACGGTGATCACGTTCGACAGCGAGGACGAGGCGATCGCACTGGCCAACGATTCCAACTACGGCCTGGCGGCCACGGTCTGGACAAGCGACCTGGTGCGAGCACACCGCGTCGCCGCAGCAGTCAAGGCCGGTGCCGTGGGCATCAACTGCTGGAGCCCGCTGGACGCCAACTTGCCCTGGGGCGGCGTCAAGTCCAGTGGCGTTGGCCGTGAAGGCGGATTTAGCGGCGCGTTGGCCTATACCGAAGAGAAAGTCATTACCGTATTGCTACCCAACTGAGAACAAAAAACCGCACTGACCGGACCACCCCTGTGTCATAGAGGGTGGCCGTTCAAACGTGCATTTTCGATACCTTGATGATCGATGGAGAGACCGCGATGAATCCGGAAAATCAAACAATAATTGATCGGTATCCGACGTCCCTGCGTATGTTGCACTGGGTGCGCGCCGTGCTCATCGCCGGCCTCCTCTGGGCAGGCTGGCACATGACCGGGCTCGATGACGAAGTGGCGAGCAAATATGAGCTCTATTACCCGTGGCACAAATCCTTCGGGGTGTTGGCGTTCCTGCTGGCCCTGATTCAGCTCACCTTGCGCGTGCGCACCCCCAGGCTGCCGCAACCGCCGGAGACGCTGGCGCGCTACGAAAGAGTTTGCTCATGGCTTGCGCACCGCACCTTGTATGCACTGCTGGTGATCGTGCCACTGATGGGCTATTCGATGTCGAGCACCTACACGATGAGTGACGGGGTGTTCTTTTTTGGGGTGAACCTTCCCGAGCTGCTGAGCAAGAATGACGACTGGTTCGTTGTCTTCCAATGGCTGCATAAAGTGCTCGCCTACACCCTGCTCGGCCTGATCGTGGTGCATATTGCCGGTGCCCTCAAACACCGGCTCTTCGACCGGGACCCTCGAAGCGACGTCCTGCGCCGTATGCTGTGACAGCCCCTGATTAATCACCTCTCCCGCCGGGAATGCGCCACCGCTGGTGGCGCCTCCGGATCAAGTTATCTGCAACAGATGCCGCGAGCGGCGTATCAGAACGTCACCCACACGATGAATTGCAAGTAAGTGTTGGTTGAGGCGCTCCCGCTCTGCAGGCCACCATCCCCGAGCCACTTCCTGGGCTTATAAAGACCAACCAGCGGCGAAAGCGTGACGTTATCGGTCACCATCCAATCCAGATACAGGTCGACCTCCCGTGCACTGAAGTCTTGGGCATCCCGGTCGGCGAGTTGGTGGTAGTGGAAATACATCGCGTTAAGCGTCAGTTTGTCGGTTGGCTGGACCGAGAACAACACATCGTTGATCTGCATGTTCGAGGTGACGGAGCCGGCATAGTTCGCTGCGACTTCACCTTGGTAGCGCTTGCGAAAACCGCCCTGAAACAGGAAGTCCCAGCCTTCGGAATAACGCGAATACCGGTAACTCACCGCCGGTTGCCATTTGACGTCGGCGAAGGTGTAGCCAGCGTCGAAGAACATCGCCCGCTGCGACCCTGAACGCTTTTCCTGGCGCGCCACCTCGAACGCGAAATCGGCATTGTCGATACCCGCATTGCCCTGGCCACGAATGCTGTAGATATCCATGCCCTTGCGCTCACCCCGATCAGCGAAGACATATCGCTCGTTGACATCCAGGCCATGCACGTACGTCGAGCCGATCGAGCCGATGGGCGTCGTGTAGTCGACGGTGGCGGCCGCCACTTCGGTCTCCGACTGTCCGGGGTTATCCGACTTCAGCCACATCAGGCTGCCGTGAAGACCCTGTGTACCGCCCAGCTTCAACACTGCCGTATTCCCAAACGCCAACCGCGGGCCCAGATAAAAGGCGCCGCCGCGATTGAACCGGCCGTCCGCGACGCCCGGGATGGGGCTAAAGGCCTTTCCGGGCGCGAACCCGTCGTCGGTGATCAGGAAGCCGTCCACCGTCACCAGCTGCCGGCCAAAGGAGAAGTCCACGCCATCCACGCCCAAGGCAGGAATCAGGTCACCCGACTTCCAACCGAGATAGGCGTCTTCCACTGCCGTTCTTCTTTCATTCCCGGCGGTGACTGCTCCCGCGTCCCCATCTCCCCATGACCCTGTACTGATCAGGCTGAACCCACCGTAGACCGAACCTGCACCGATCTTGTCCGTCGTACCGTTTACGCCGTACTTGGCGAAGCCTTCCTGCCATCGCATCCTGCCGGGCTCCTCCTGCGGGTTGGCGAGGTAGTTCTTTTCACTGCCGAACCAGCCAAACCCCGCCCAGAGATCGGCATTCAGGACGGTCGCGCCATCGTCTTCGTTGTAGAGCTCATAGGCCTGCGCCTGCGGCTCCAATGTGCAGAGTGCAACCAGCGAAAGTAATGGGGCGTAATGGGGGGTGCGCATGACGTCTCTCCTGTTCTTATATTTATGAGGCGAGTCATGAGTGTTCCGATTCGGGTCGCCCATGCGGTAGCCCAAATCAGCATGTGCAAAGGGTTGGCCGCGCATTTCCCTGGCGTCATTTCTCCCCACCGAAAAACATGTCCAGGGACTTGAACGGTTGCCGTTTTGGGCTACGGCCTGCCCATGCGTCGCCCCTATGCTGGAGCCATAAGAACGCATAAGAACGAGGCATCCGTCATGACCCCATTACCGCCGTTACGTCAGGGGCTTTGCCTGCTGATGCTCGCCGCCTGCAGCGCCCTGC
Organism: Pseudomonas sp. A-RE-22; assembly: GCF_019956035.1. Lineage (NCBI taxonomy): Bacteria > Pseudomonadati > Pseudomonadota > Gammaproteobacteria > Pseudomonadales > Pseudomonadaceae > Pseudomonas > Pseudomonas sp. A-RE-22. The sequence goes on along the minus strand of NZ_JAHBCZ010000098.1, from coordinate 116,238 downwards.
CATCCCTGGCCACTGCCCACCATTCATTCGCGCTGTTCGACCAGACCAAGACGGTCACGGTCCAGGGCGTCGTCGAGCGCTTCGCCTGGACCAATCCGCACATCACGATTTACCTCGATACGCCCGGCCCGCCGGCCCAGCGCTTCAAGATCGAGACCGGCAGCGTCAACGCTTTGCAGCGCGCGGGTTGGAGCGCCGACTCGGTCAAGGCTGGCGAGAGTGCCGAGGTGTCCTTCAGGCCGCTGAAAAACGGTGACCCGGGCGGACTGCTCGTGGAGATCAAGATCGGTGACGTCGTGCTCTCGGGCGGCGGATAGGCCAAGCCCCTCCCCCAGTTTCATGAGCTTCGAATCAAACCGAACCAAACAGGCCAGCAGCGTGGAGACGTTTCAATGAAACCGACACGAACCTTGAGCGCCGCAACGCTCTTCCTTGGCGTGGTCCTCGTGACCGTCGCCGGGGGGTGTAACGCGGCATCGTCCAAGACCCAGAACAACGCACGTGCGGACATCAGCGGCACCTGGGAAAGAACCCCGGACGACTGGTTCGGTGAGAACCCGGACGATCCGGTGCACCCGGGCGGGCCGATGGACCTGAAGGAACCCTATGCCCGCCAATACGCCGCGCTGAAGAAGAAACAAGCCGCAGCGAACGAAGCCGGGACGCCTCTGGCCACGACGAGCTCCAAGTGCCTGCCCGAGGGAATGCCGACGCTGATGGCGGCGCTCTTCCCGATCCAGATCATTCACGACGACAAGCAAGTGATCGTCCTCGGCGAGTACCTCCAGCAGGTGCGCCGGATTCTCCTGAACCAGGCATTGCCGCCCAAGGAAAAGCTCGACCCCAAGTACCAGGGCCATTCGCGCGGCCACTGGGAAGGCGACACGCTCGTGGTAGAGACACAACGCGTGCGAACGGACGTGACCTTCTATGACGTTCCCCACAGTGAGGAGATGAAGATCACCGAACGCATCAGGCTACGCGGGCCGAATCACTTGGAAGACCAGGTGGTGATCGAGGACCCGCAGGTGCTCAACACCCCGTATCGGTTCACGTTCGACTACAAGCGCTCCAACTACGCCATCCAAGAGTATGTCTGCGAGAACAACCAGATCGTCATCGACAGCGAAGGCAAGGCGTCCCTGAGCCGTGAGTGAAGCCCCGCCGCGAGGTCAGTGTTGGGGCTGCTGCGCAGCCCAGCGGGAGCAAGCTCCCTCGCCACAAAGGGCGGCGTTTGCCACAGGTTGGTGAGCAACATCATGGATGCCTGAATACCCCACACCACCCAGCCAAACACAAAACCGTGGCGAGGGAGCTTGCTCCCGCTGGGGTGCGAAGCGCCCCCAAACCAGACTGACTTTGCTCCCTTGGAGGTGACCGGATGGAACGACCAATAACGATCAGCCTCCTGCGGCCGACGCTGCAAGGCGCCCTGCTGTCGCTGACTCTCACCGCGAACACGTTCGCCGAGGTGCCCCGCATGCCCACGGCCATCGCCGTGCCGCCCTCCAGCGTGGCACCGCTGTCGTCGGCGAAGCGTCCGGGCACCGAACACAGCGACCTCGACAAGTACGGCTACATCGAAGAGGAGTTTTACCTGCAAGGTGTCGCCCCGGCCATTACCGCCGCGGGCAAGCCCCTCTTCGAGGCGCCTTACACCACGCGCATCCTGGTGCGCAAACCGGCGGACCCGGCGCGCTTCAACGGCACGGTGGTGATCGAGCCGTTCAGTTGGTTTGGCGAGCGCGGCGCCGGATGGATCCTGACCCGCGATTACTTGCTACGGCGTGGCTACGCGTACGTCGGCTACACGCTGAACATGAACAAGCCGGCCGTCGATCCCAAGTTCATCTCGGACACCCCGGTCGCCGAGGCCGAGCAGATCGCCCAGTACGGACGGATCGTCAACTTCGAGTTCATGCGCCGCTTCGACTATGCACGCTATGCGCCACTGGGCAGCTATTACGATCCGGAGCGTTTTACCCGCGGTGAAGGCCCCGATCCGTTCGTTCCACAGTCACAGGGGATCGCGGCGCAGCTGGCGTTGCTGCTCAAAACCAATGCAGCGCAAGGGCCGCTGGCCAGCCTCGACGTGCAACGCGTCTACGTCAATAGCTGGGCCGTGACCGCGCAAGTCTGGATGGACTACCTCGACCAGGGCCGCCACCAGCAATGGCGCATGCCCGACGCAAGGCCGCTGATCGATGCCTACATGACCGGGCGCATGGCCTATGGCGAGGTGGGTGGCGACGTCATCCGACTACCCCGCAAGATGCCCGACGGCGTGCCGTTCGTGACCGTCTACAGCCAATCCGAACTGATGCACGACGTGATCGAAGGCATCGACCTGCCGCCAGACAGCGACAGCCCGCAGCTTCGCTATTACGAAGTGACTGGCATGCCGCATCTGCGGCTGGCCGACCTCGGTACGGAACATACCGAACTGTTTGCCGCCGACATCGGCAAGGGCGACGACCCACGGTGCCGGACGCTGTACGACGAACCCGCGGAACTGGTCGTCTCGGCGCTCCTTGACGGCATGGACCAATGGGTGCGCGAGGGCAAGACCATGCCGAAGGCGCCGCGGGTCGTGCGCGAGGGCAAGGCCGCCGTGCGCGACCCCGCCAGCGGCAACCTGCAAGGGGGCGTGCGTCCGCCGTGGATCCAGGTGCCCAGCGCGGCCTACCTCACGGACCAGGAGACCGGTTGCGGCCTGATCTATGACACCAAGGAGCCCTATTCCAAGGACGTGCTGCGCCAACGCTACGGCAGCTTCAGTCACTACGAACAGGCATTCGAAGACGCCAAGCGCCTCTCGATCAAGCAAGGCTATCTCCTGCCGGAAGATGCAACGGGCCTGCGTCCGATCGCAAAACCCCAAGACTTCTAACCCCATGCGGAAGCAAAGCAAATGTCATCAGAACTCATCATCGCCTGGATCTATGCATCACCGTTGAGCACCGCCATCAGGGACCTGTCCTGGGTCGTGCCGACCATCCAGAGCGTGCATATCGTCGCCATCGCGGTGATCTTCGGCGCCGCCGTGATCTCCGATCTGCGCCTGGCCGGCGTGTTCGCCACCGACGAGCCCATGGCTGGCGTGGTACGCCGTTACTTCCCGTGGATGCGCGCCGCGCTCATCGTCCTGCTCCTCACCGGGCTGGTCATGATCATCGGCGAGCCAGACCGCGTACTGGTCAACACGACGTTCTGGCTGAAGATGTTCCTGGTCGTCGCCGTGTTCACGCTGGCCTGGTCAATCCGACGTCCGTTGCTGCGCCCCGCCGCTCAAGCGCAAGGCGACGAGGAGAAGCCTGCCATCAAGGCACTAGCCTGGCTGTCGATCGCCCTCTGGTGCGGCGTGATCTTCTGCGGTCGCTGGATTGCCTACTGATCCCAGCGTTTTCAATGAACGTTTTTCTCAGGTATTCGCCATGGACATCCAATCGATACTGCAAGCCCTCGAGGACACCTCTGTCGCCGCCTACATCAGAGAGTCGGGCTCGTTTTTCCCAAACCTGGAGTCGGTGCATGTCATCGGCATCGCCCTTGTGTTCGGGACCATCGCCGTCGTCGACTTGCGCCTGCTCGGCGTTGCCTCCCATCGTCGAAGCGCGCTACGGCTGATCCAGGAACTGCTGCCATTCACCTGGGTCGCTTTCGCAGCCTGCGTGGTCACCGGCCTGCTCATGTTCACCTCCAATGCCACTACCTATGCGCAGAACAGCGTTTTCTGGTGGAAGATGGGCCTGTTGCTGCTGGCGGGCGTGAACATGGGGATATTCCATCTGGGCGCCTATCGCCGGATCGACGAATGGGACACGACCCTGCCACCTCCCAGCCAGGCCCGTATCGCTGGATTCAGTTCGTTGGCGCTGTGGGTGAGCGTGATATGCCTTGGCCGCTGGATCGGGTTCGTCTGATGGCTCGCCTGTCGCACACCTGCCCCGGCGATGACGCCAACGGCGCGATCCAGGTCGTGCGCCCGGCTTCCAGCCGCTGGGAATCGCTGGCCCTGTTGCTTGCGGCCCTGGTAATCATCGCCAGCGTGACCGGCTATGTGCTGCTGCGCCCACAGCACGCCGGCCCACCGACGCCCTTGAGTTGGCAGGTGCGCTCCTTCGATGGCCTGGGAGCGGTCGACCAGGCCATCCACAGTGCCCTGCTGCCCGCCGGTGAAGAAATCATCTGGAACAACAATGACACCGGTGGTTGGATCACGCTGGAGCAGGCCCAGAAGATCTTGCTGCCGCCCTTCTACCGGGACGCCTTCTGGAAGACCAATGGCGAGGTGCACTGGCAGTTGATTCTGCCTGGCACCCACCTGCCTCATGCCGGTTCCGTCGATGATCACGACGCCGCCGACGCCCCGCCGGCCCCGAGCCCCAGCGACGTATCGCAAGCCACCCAGGGCCAGGGCGCCACGGTCTACTACGGCTCCGGCGGCCGCGCGCCCGGCCAGAGCGCCTATCTGCTCGTCATTGGGCACGCCCATGCCGGCGTCATGTGGGCCAACCAGGCCACGATCTGGGTCCATCGCGACCCGAACGCGCCCTACCCCGGCATCGTCAAGCCTGAATCGCTGGTCGGTAAAGGTTGGCGTCAGGTCATCCCCTACGACGGTGCCAGCGAAGTCGAACGTGTAAAAGGAAACCAGCCATGACCGTTTCTACCCGACACCGCGCACTGTGGCGTCGTTGCCTTGCGCTGCTGGTGCTGATACCCGCCATCGCACTCGCTGGCCCGACTGCGCCCTTGGGCAAGAAGCTCAAGATCGGCGTCACCCTGCACCCGTACTACAGCTTCGTGGCGAATATCGTCGGCGATCGAGCCGAGGTCGTTGCGCTCATTCCGGCGCAGGCGAACCCGCATAACTATCAGCCACAGCCCGACGACATCACCCGCGCGATGACCCTCGATGCCCTGGTCGTCAACGGCATCGGCCACGACGAATGGGCCTTCCAGATCATCAAGGCCGCCGGCCGTGGGGCGACACTGCCGATCATCCAGGCCAATGCCTCGGTGGCGCTCATTCCCATCGGCGGCGACCAGGGCGGTGCCAAGGTGGTCAATCCGCATACCTTCGTTTCCACCACGGCAGCGATACAGCAGGTCTTCGAGATCACTCGCCGGTTGGGGGAACTGGACCCGGGCAACGCTGCGGCGTATCGACAAAACGCCCTGGCCTACGCCGCGCGCATCCGGGCACTAAGGGCCGGCTTCATGACCCGCTTCGCCGCGCTGGATTTGTCTTCGTTCCGCTGCGCGACCACCCATGCCGGCTACGACTACATGATGCAGGAGTTCGGCCTGTTCGTGAGCGCGGTGATCGAGCCCCGTCATGGCGTCGCGCCGACCGCGCGCCAGTTGGCCAACACCATCGACGCCATCAAGAAGGCCAATGTGAAGGTGTTGTTCGCCGAGAAAAACTTCTCCCTCGATCTCGCCAAGCCCATCGAGGCCGCCACTGGCGTGAAGGTCTTCTCGCTGTCTCACATCACCGGCGATACCTACAGCGCGGACGAATTCGAGGTGGCGATGCGCGAAAACCTCGAGACCTTGGCCGAAGCCGTTGAGTTCATGCAGCGATGAAGGAGAAACAAGCGATGCGCGGCCCCGCCATAGTGTTCGATAGCGTCTCCCTGCGACTGGGAGGCACGCAAGTGCTTGAAGACGTCAGTTTTCGCGTGGAAGCCGGAGCCCTGCACTGCCTGGTTGGCCCGAACGGTGGCGGCAAGACTTCCCTGGTGCGCGCGCTGCTGGGGCAGATGCCGCATTCGGGCACGGTCCGCTTCGAGGGCGAGGTCACTGCCCCCATGGGCTATGTTCCACAATTGCCGGACTTCGACCGCAACGTACCGATGACGGTCAACGATCTCATGGCCCTTCTCGGTCAACGCCGGCCGGCCTTCCTGGGCTCTAGCCGATCCGCGAAGGCGGCCAACGCCGAAGCCCTGTCTCGCACCGGTGTAGCCGGAATGGGCACCAAACCCTTTGGCAGCCTGTCCGGTGGCCAGCGCCAGCGAGTGCTGCTGGCCCAGGCGATCAGTCCGGCGCCCTGGCTGCTGATCCTCGACGAACCAACCGCCGGCATCGACGAATCGGGCGTGCGGCTGGTGGAGGCGCTGGTGGCCGAGTTGCACGGCCGTGGCGTCACCGTCCTGTGGATCAACCATGACCTGGAACAAGTCAGGCGCATCGCCCAATCGGTGACGGTTATCAACCGCAGAGTGCTGTTCCATGGTGCCCCCGACCAAGTCGCTTACTCGCTGGAGGGTGCCCAATGAGTGCCCTGTACGACTTCATTCGCAACCACCTGCAGGCGCTCGCCGCGAGTGGCATCCTGCCGCAGCCGTTCGAGTACGAATTCGTGATCAATGCACTGCTTTGCGCGGTGCTCATCGGACCGCTGCTGGGCGTGCTGGGCTCGATGGTGATGATCAAGCGCATGGCGTTCTTCAGTCAGTCCGTCGGCAACGCGGCGATGACCGGCGTCGCCATTGGCGTGCTGATCGGCGAATCCTACACATCCCCCTACTTCTCGATGTTCGGCTTTTGCTTGTTGTTCGCGCTGACGCTGAAGTACACGCAGCACCGCACCACGCTGGCCAATGACACGCTGATCGGTGTGTTCCTGTCCATCTCGCTGGCGGTCGGTGCCTCGCTGTTACTGTTCGTGTCGGCGAAGATCAACACCCACGTGATGGAAAGCGTGCTGTTCGGCTCCATCCTGGCGGTGGACCACACCGACATGAATGTGCTGCTTGGCGTAACCGCGATGTGCGCGCTGCTCGGACTGCCGCTGTACAACGGCATGCTGTTGGCCAGCCTCAATCCGAGCCTGGCCCATGCCCGCGGCGTGCAGGTGCGAAGCGTCGAGTACCTGTTTGTGGTGCTGGTCACCCTGGTAACCGTCGCCTGCCTGAAAATCATCGGTGCCGTGCTTGTCGAAGCCCTTCTGCTCATACCGGCAGCGGCAGCACGCAACATCAGTCGTTCACTCCCGGGGCTGGTGGCGCGCGCCATCCTGATTGCGACCTTTTCCTGCGTGGTGGGCATCCTGGCGCCGATGCAGTTTCATATTCCCGTGCCAACGGGCGGCGCAATCGTGATAGTCGCCGCCCTGGTGTTCATCGCCACCACCGTCAGGCGCGCTACCGCGTCCCGGTTCAGGGGGGCCAGCGTATGAACAGGCAATGGCTCTACAGGTCCTGGCTGACGACGCTGGCACTGCTGCTGGGCATCCCGCTTTCGGCCTTTGCCGATACCGGCAGGCAACAGGTGCTTGTCGCACTGCCTGCCGTGTATGCGCTCACCTCGGCGCTCAGCGACGGCACGACCCTTGAAGTCGTCCGTGTTCCGACGGACGCGGCCGTGCCCATGGAAAGCCAGGCCAACGCGCTGTCACGCCTGGACGCCGCGGTGTTCCAGCAGGCCGAAGCCGTGGTCACTCTCAGCAGTCTCTGGCGCGCGGATCCGCTGTATGCGACGGCACGCCGCCACAATCTGCGGATCGTCGAAATCGACGCTTCGCGCTCATGGGACACCATCAAGCCCGGCGTGGCCGCGACCCGCGCGCCATCGAACGACGTTCCCTGGGCCGCCGCGAGCGATGTCGATGAGGGACAGTCGCCGTACGCCTGGCTCGGCCCTGTCAACGCCATGCGCATGTCGGCGCTGATCGCCGCCGACCTGGCACGCCTGGCCCCCACCGATGCGCCACGGATAGAGCGCAACCTCGCCGCGCTCAAAGGCCGCTTGCGCCGGCTCAAGGCCGACTACGGTGCCCGGCTGACGGCAGTGCCGGACCTGCGCGTGCTGTCACTGGCCAATGAGTTCATCTACCTGTTCGGCGAGTTCGGCGTCTTTGTCGACGGCTGGTTCGTCCAACAGGACATCGACTGGAGCGACGCCGACCGCGCCGCACTGACCCGATACCTGCGCGAGCGTGACATCCGCGTGGTGGTCCACAAGTGGGCACCGGACGCCAAAATCGCCAAGGCCATCGAGGACGGCGGCGCACGGCTACTGATACTCGATACGGGCAACCCGGGAATGCTCGCCGACAAGGCCAACGGATACGAAGCTCTCCTGGGTTCGAACCTGGAGGCCCTGCTGACGGCCTTCGCCACGACTGGCAACGACAACACGAGGGGCGATGGTCAGTCGCCTTCCCAATGACCAATCTTGACGGCGAGACATTATGAAACCCATAGGTTCAGCACTGCGGCTAGCGATGGCAGGCGCTCTGGTGTTCTGCCAGCCAACCTTCGCCCATGGCCCCGTCTTCGATTGCTACATCGAGGGCGATAACCAGGTGAAGTGCGAGGCGGGCTTCACCGATGGCAGCTCGGCCACCGGCAGAAAAATCCATGTCCAAGACCCGAGCAACAAGGTGCTGCTCGAAGGCGAGGTTGGCAAGGACAACGCCTACACGTTCCAGCCCCCCGCCGGAAACTACTCCGTGGTGTTCCTCGGTGGCGCCGGCCATGAAATCACGATTCAGTCTTCCGACATTTCAAGGTGAAAGCGACCATGACGTTCAAACGAAAACTGCTCCAAGCCCTTGCCGCTACGACATTCACTGGCTTGACCGGCGCGGCACAGGCCCATTTCCAGATGCTCTACCTCGAGGAAACAGCGCTGCAGCGCGCAGAAAAACTCGAGTTCGCCCTGGTGTTCACCCACCCCTTCTCCGGCGGCCCTACCATGGCCATGAATGAACCTCGCGCCTTCAGCCACAGCAGCTCCCACGGCGGGGAAAAAATCGATCTGCGCAAATACTTGCGCCCCGTCGAGTGGCAGAGTCGCGACAACCGAACGACAGCCTATCGTGCCTCGATTCCACGGGAGTTGGTGCGCTCACTGGGTGACCATATCTTCGTCCTCGAACCCGAGCCTTACCTGGAGACCGAGGAGGATGTCTATATCCAACAGTTCGCCAAGCTCATCGTGAACGTCGGCGGGGTCCCCAGTAACTGGGCAGAACCACAAGGGTTGCCAGTGGAGATCCAGCCATTGAACAAGCCTTATGCAAACTGGACCGGCGGCGTGTTCCGCGCCGTGGTGCTGGCCGACGGCAAGCCGGTTCCGTTCGCCGAAGTCGAAATCGAATACGTCAACCATTCCGTTGATCTCGAGAAAAACGCCTTCGGCCAGCAAGACTATGTCACCGCCCCCCAAGCGTCATTCAAAGCCCAGAGTACCTACGCGGACGCCCAAGGTATCGTGACCATCGGCCTGCCCCGGGCCGGCTGGTGGGGCATTGCCGCGCTCGACATCGGTGCGACGAAAACCTACAAGGGCAAACCCCTGTCGCAAGACGCGGTGCTGTGGGTGCAGGCCAGGGACATGAAGTGACCCGGCCCTCATGCGTTCACATCTACGACCGTGCGCCCGCGCACCTTGCCTTCCAGTACCCGAGCGGCAACGGCAGGCACCTCTGCCAAGCCAACCATCTGGGTGGTGCGGGTCAGCTTGCTCAAATCAAGGTCCTGGGCGAGTCGCGACCATGCCTGCAGGCGCACCGCTTGCGGAGCATTGACCGAATCGATACCGGCCAGGGTTACGTTACGCAAGATGAAAGGCAGCACCGAGCCAGGCAGATCCGCGCCCTGGGCCAGGCCGAAGGCAGCGACAACGCCGCGATATTGGGTTTGAGCCAAGGCATTGGCCAGGGTGTGGCTGCCCACCGAATCAATGACGCCAGCCCAGCGTTCCTTGCCAATCGGTGCGCCCGGCTGCGACAAGGTGTTGCGGTCGATGACCTGCGTCGCCCCAAGGTCGCGCAGGTAGTCGCCCTCCTCTTGCCGTCCGGTCGAGGCGATCACTCGATAGCCCAGGCCCGACAGCAGTGCGATGGCCACCGAGCCGGCGCCACCGCTGGCACCAGTGACCAGGATATCGCCTCGATCAGGGGTCAGCCCGCCATGCTCCAATGCCAGGACGCTGAGCATCGCCGTGTAGCCCGCGGTGCCGATGGCCATGGCCGCCTGGGTCGAGAATACCTCCGGGATTTTTACCAGCCAGTCACCGCTCACCCGCGCCTTCTGCGCAAAGCCACCGTGGTGGGTCTGGCTCAGCCCCCAGCCGTTGACCAGCACACGGTCGCCGGCCTCGAACCCCGGGTGACTGGACGTCTCGACGATACCGGCGAAGTCGATGCCCGGAATCAGCGGAAACTGGCGAATGACAGGTGAACGGCCACTGAGGGCCATGGCGTCCTTGTAGTTCACGGTCGAGAACTCGATCGCGACGGTAACGTCACCGGGCATCAGGTCCTCGTCCTTGAAGTCGACCAGATGGGTCGAAATCGCTTCGCCGGTTTTGGTCGTGAGCAGCGCCTTGAATGTCATTGTTCTTGTCCTGTTCGTTCAAACGGATCGTCATCGCTGCCCTGCAGATGCAACAGACACGGCAACGGGTATGGCCAGGCCGAGTCAGTGTGCCTGAGAAGGCCGTTTGGTTTCGAGTTGCAGCGCCCTGCGGATGCCCGTGTCCAGCAAGCGCGCCGGAGCAAAGCTGCGCATGAACTGCAACTGGCCGGCCGCTTTGCCAGCGGTATAGCGCAACTTCGGACGCTCGGCACGCGCGACCTGGAGTACCACTTCAGCCACCACGTCGGGGCCGTCGGCGGTCGCCATGGCCTGGTTCACCACTTTCGTCACTTTTATCCGAATGTCTTCATACACGTCGAGCTTGGCATCGGGTTGGAGGTTGTTGCTCTCGAATTGAGTCTTGGTATAGCCGGGCTCGACGACCGTGACCCTGATGCCGAGGGTACGCAATTCGTGATCCAGCGCTTGCGAATAACCTTCCACCGCATGCTTGCTGGCTGAATAGAGGGCCGCGTAAGGAACAGGCACGATGCCGAGGATTGAGCCGATGTTGATGATGCGGCCAGCACCCTGGCGGCGCATGTGCGGCACCACCGCGCGCGTCGTGCGTACGATGCCGAGGAAGTTGGTATCGAAAAGGGCCTTGGCCTGCTCGACGGAACTCTCCTCCGCTGCGGCGGGCGCGATGCCGAAGCCGGCATTGTTGACCAGCAGATCAATCCGCCCCTCCAACGTCAGCAGTTCCTGGATGACCGCTTCGACGCTGGCATCATCAGTGACATCGAGCACCAACAGCGGAAACCCCTGCGGCCCCGCCTGCCCGCCTCGTCGGCTGGTGCCGTAGACGCTGTAGCCTGCGGCCACGAGCTTGTGTGCAATGGCTTCCCCGATACCGGATGAAGCACCGGTCACTAACGCTACACGTTTGTTGATCATCATGAATGTCCTTCCGGTTATCGACGTTATCCGGTCAGAGATCGCAACTGTGGTCCTGGATCATCGACTGGCAGCCTTATGATGATGATCATAATCGTAGCGGTCAATTATTTTGATGCTGATCGACATCAATAATATCGATCGCGGCGTTGCTTCCGGCATTTGAATAAATCAGTTCTGTTTCTGCGGCCACTTAAACTTTCGGCAAAAGCGCAAAAAGTGCCCCACCAATGGCTATGGTTCAGTCACATGGCTGTTGGGCTTGCCGCCCTCATCGCGAGCAAGCTCGCTCCCACAGGTTTTGCGCTGCACATGGATTTTGTGTCTGCTGAAGATCCAATGCTGGGATGATCGCCCTGGATATTGCCAGTGTGACGGCCCTGACCCACCTCTTCGCAACTGACATGCGAATCCGGCAACGTGGACACATCCTTATGTGTCGCAAGCCTGCTGTCCTTTCAGGGAGTAAAGAATTTCGCCGGCTACTCCGCCGCAAAAGCCTACGTGCTTCGCTTCTCCGAAGCCCTTCATCGCGAACTCAAAAGCGATGGCATCGCCGTGACAGCCCTTTGCCCGGGCATGTCGGACACCGGCTTTGAAAATGGTGATGATGCAACCCCAGCCTATGGTGCGCAGGGGAATCCGAGCGCTGCAAGCCGGACGCATGAGTGTCGTTCCGGGGCTTGGCAACAAGGCAATCACCGTCCTGACCTGGGCCACTCCGCGCTGGTTTCATCAGGGACTCATGGCACGCATCATGGGCGTCTGAGCAAGCACAAAGGCAGCTTTACCCTGGGAAACGACACCCCGAAAATGTGACCTTATGCATAAATGGTCACAAGCTGAATAAATCCAGGCGGCCATCAGCCGCTGGAGCGAGAGGTGAATCGGATGGGTAAAGCGCCTGCAATGGCCTGGGTGCAATCTTCAGCCACAGCTCAAGGCATGAGGCTGCGCAAGATCAGGTTGCAGGTGAGCGTTGGGGCAACCTCGACGTAATCGAGGCTGTACTGCAGCAGCAAGGGATTGACGAAAGGCCGCAGCGCCAGATGGATCGCGTCTACGGTTTCGTCCAATGGCGTCTTGCGCTCGAACTCGCCCAGCTCGCGCCCCTCGCGCACGATTTGCAACACGAAGCTCTTGATCCGTGCGTTGTAGACTTGCGAACTGGGCCATTGCTCAGACGCGGAAAACGCTGCAATGTCATAGAGCTTGCGATCATTGAAAAACAGGTTAACGCCTGTGGTGATCAGCGCCTTGACCAAGCGGCGAAAACGCTCCGTCGCTGAAAGCCCGTCTTCACTGATGGCCTGCTCCACCGCCGCGACGATTTCTGCCAGGCACTGGCTACAGATGGCCTCGCCAATCGCCTGCTTGGAGTCGAAGAACTTGTAGATGTAGGCCTTGGAGAACCCGATGGCCTTGGCCAGGTCGGACACCGTGGTCTTGCCGTAGCCGTATTGACTGAAATGCTCGTTGGCCGCCGCGACAATCTGGTTTCGAATGTCGTGATCGGCGGGGCCGCGGGTGCTGGGCGAAGGTATTGAGGGCTGGTTCATGGAGGCAGCTTACGCATCCTGAAGATCGTTGACAACTTGTGACCATTAAGTAATAGCGTCACAAGCCAGCCACTATCAAGCTGCCGGCACGCCCCTTCCTTCTATTTAGCGAAAATCTGGCTCATATCCTTGAACGCCTTGAATTCCAGCGCATTACCGCAAGGATCGAACAGAAACATTGTCGCCTGCTCTCCAACCTGTCCTTTGAAACGTATGTAAGGTTCGATCACAAACTCGGTGCCAAAGGATTTCAGCCTCTCGGCCAGCGCTTCCCACTCCTGCCAACCCAGAATGATGCCGAAGTGAGGCACCGGCACGTCGTGCCCATCGACCGGATTGCTGTGGGCGCTCTCTTGGGAAGCGGTCTTCGGCTGTTCATGGATAACCAACTGATGGCCGTAGAAGTTGAAGTCGACCCAGTGCGCGCTGGAGCGACCCTCTTGCAACCCAAACACTTCGCCATAAAAGGCTCGAGCGCCTGGAAGGTCATAAACAGGGATTGCGAGGTGGAAAGGCGAAAGGCTCATCATGGCTCCTGCTGCTTTTTGTAAGGACCTGGTCATCGTAAGGCCGGGCTCAAAACAAGAAAAACAATATATTTCTCTCAGTAACACAATTAATATTTATGAATGATCAAAGAACTCAAGACCCTTGTCGCCGTAGCACGGGAAGGTACTTTCGCTGCCGCAGGCAATAAAATCGGCCTCACCCAGGCGGCGGTCAGCGCGCAGATCCAGCGCCTGGAGGCCGAGCTTGGCTTCGAGATTTTCGACCGCAAGGGACGCTCGGCTCAACTCAATCGGATGGGCCATCAAATACTCTTGCAAGCCCAGGAATTGTTGCGCCTTTACGACAATCTTGGCGCGAGTCCTGCCGGGCTTGCCCCCAGCGTCCTGGTGAACATTGGCGCTATCGCTTCGGTGCAGCGCTCCTTCCTGCCAGACGCGCTCGCCAGGTTTCACCAACAATGTCCGCAGTGCCGCACGCGGGTCCTTCCTGGCGTGTCGATGGAGTTGATCAACCTGGTGGATGCCGGCGAAATCGACATGGCCGCCATCATCCGCCCGCCTTTCTCGCTGCAAAGCGACCTGCGCTGGATGACCCTGGCGCTGGAGCCGTATCGACTGATCGTTCCGAGCGCACTTCCCGGAGACGACTGGGCCGAACTGCTTGGCAGCCAACCCTTCATTCGTTACGACCGGGCGTCGTTCGGTGGCCGGCAGGTGGACCGTTTCCTGCGCAAGATGCATTTCGCCCTGCACGAAGTCAGCGAGCTGGATGAACTGGAGGCCATCATCAAGCTGGTTGGAAACGGCGTCGGTGTGGCCCTGGTGCCGCAAACCGCGACCCACCACAACTGGCCAGAGGGTGTGCGCGCCCTCGACCTGGCGGAGCACACCTTCCACCGTGACGTCGGGCTCGTCCATCGACCTCGACAAAGCATCACCGAACCCGCGGGGATACTAGTGCAATTGATTGCCGAGCAGGCCCGAGCCAACCCCGTATGAGTCACACCTCTTTGCACCGAAACAAAAACCCGTGCGCTGGCTCAAGGTTTTTGTCGAGCGGATGATCTATACCTTCAAGTACACGCAGTCAGGCCAAGGCAACAGACTGGCGTGTCCTGATAAGACGACTGTGGCAAACCCGCTTCGGGTGCGCTGCATGACATAAAAACGTCGGCCTGCAAGACGCTGTTTCCGCGCCCCCTTTGAATGGCGCACCACTTTCCAATGCCTGAAGTATTGATCATGAGCCCGAGCAAACGCGTCTTGAATGCCCCCACCAGAGCGCTACCCAGGCTTTGTCTGTTGTTACCGCTGTTGGTTGTCAACAACGCACGCGGTGAACCCTTGGAGATAGAACTGCATATCCTCGACGCGCCGCCGCTGACATTCGTCAACGACCCCAGGGGCCACGGAATCGTTGGCGATGTCGCCGTGGCGGCCATGACCAAGGCCGGGTACGCCGTAAAAATCCATCTACTCCCCTGGGCCAGGGCACAGAAACACGTCAGTGAAGAACATGACCACTTGATCGCGCCACTGTCGCGCATCCCCACCCGCGAGGATCGCTTCACCTGGATCGCTTCGATCATGCCTATGGAGCGTGCTTTTTTCAGCCTTGAGCGACGGGTGAGCAACTTCGCCCAAGCGAAGGAAACCTACCGCAAGATCGGCGTCGGCCTGGGCAGTGCACAGGAAGATATCCTGCGCACCGAAGGGTTCAGCGATGAACAGATCTATCCGCTGGCCATCGGCGACAACCCCGCCCAGATGCTGTTGATGGGGCGTATCGATGCCTGGTTCAACGGCGTGCCGGAGAGTCTGTACATCTGGCCGAAGGTGTCCAAGCGCAAACTGCTCATGAGTAAGGTCGGCAGCAGCGCTGACCTTTACCTGGCCTGCTCGAAGCAATGTTCGCCAAAAATGGTCGAGGACTTGCGCGAAGCGGTTGAAGCGCTTCGCGCGGATGGGACAGTCAAGCGAGTCCATGACATCTATTTGCCGCAGTAGGCTGTGGCGAGGGGATTTATCCCCGTTGGGTTGCGCAGCAACCCTGAATCTTTTGGGGTCTGCTGCGCAGCCCAGCGGGGATAAATCCCCTCGCCACAATAAACTCAACATCCAATGGATAGCATCGCCGGACTAGAGGCCTTATCGATGGCTTATATCATTCTGAATGATAGTTACCTTTGCTTCATTCGATTCGTTCCTCTGCCTTGCGCCACGCATCATCCGCCCATTCTCAATACATTGGCGGATGCTATCCATGGAACATTCACTTTCAAAACTGCGTTTTCCCCTCGCGCTGCTGGCGGTGCTGGTGATGAGCGCCTGCGGCAAGACTCCCGACACGGCAGCGTCCATGCCGCCGGCCAAAGTCAGTGTGGCCAAGGTATTGGAGCAGCCCGTCAACGAATGGGATGAGTTCACCGGGCGCCTTGAAGCGCCGGAAACCGTCGAGATCCGCCCACGGGTTTCCGGGCAGATCGACGAAGTGGCCTTCACCGAAGGTGCGCTGGTCAAGAAAGGCGACCTGTTGTTCCAGATCGACCCACGCCCCTTCCAGGCTGAAGTACGTCGTCTCGAAGCCCAACTGGCCCAAGCCCGCGCCACCGCCACCCGCAGCGAGAACGAAGCCCAGCGTGGCGAACGCCTGCGCTTGAGCAATGCCATTTCCGCCGAGCTGGCCGACTCGCGCACCAGCGCCGCCCAGGAAGCCCGCGCCGCCGCTGCGGCCATCCAGGCACAATTGGACCTGGCCAAGCTGAACCTGAGCTTCACCCGGGTGACCTCACCCATCAGCGGTCGCGTCAGCCGGGCGGACATCACCGCCGGCAACCTGGTGACCGCTGACGTCACCCCGCTCACCAGCGTGGTCTCCACGGATAAGGTCTACGCCTACTTCGATGCCGACGAACGCGTCTTCCTCAAGTACACCCAACTTGCCCGCCAGGGCCAGCGTGGCCAGGCCACACCGGTCTACATGGGCCTGTCCAACGAAGACGGCAACCCGCACCAGGGCCAGATGAACTTCGTCGACAACCAGGTCAACCCGCAGACCGGCACCATCCGTGGTCGTGCCGTGTTCGATAACAAGGACGGTGCCTACACCCCAGGCCTGTATGCCCGCCTGAAACTGGTGGGCAGCGGCACTTACGCCGCCGTGCTGATCAACGACGAAGCCGTCGGCACCGACCTGGGCAAGAAATTCGTGCTGGTGATGGACGCCGAGAACAAGCCGGCCTACCGCGCCGTCGAACTGGGTCCGAAGATCGAAGGCCTGCGCATCGTGCGCAGCGGCCTGAGCAAGGACGACACCATCATCGTCAAGGGGCTGCAACGGGCTCGTCCGGGTGCACCGGTCACGCCTGAAACCGTGCCGATGGCCAGCGACGAAACCATTGCCGCCCTGGCACAACAACGTAAAGCGCTCGAAGCCAGCAACCTGCCCCAAGTCGCGCCATCCAAGGACGCGTCAGGGGCGGCAGGCAAATTGGCCGCTGCGACCCCACGCGGTTAAGGGACTGAATCCAAGATGAAATTTTCCCAGTTCTTCATTTCGCGGCCGATCTTCGCAGCAGTGCTTTCGCTGCTGATCCTGATCGCCGGCGCCATCTCGCTGTTCCAATTACCGATCAGCGAATACCCGGAAGTCGTGCCGCCGACCGTGGTCGTGCGCGCCAACTTCCCGGGCGCCAACCCCAAGGTCATCGGCGAGACTGTTGCCGCGCCCCTGGAACAAGCCATCACCGGCGTCGAGAACATGCTGTACATGTCCTCGCAATCCACCGCTGACGGCAAGATCACCCTGACCATCACCTTCGCCCTGGGCACCGACCTGGACAACGCCCAGGTGCAGGTGCAGAACCGCGTCACCCGGACCGAGCCCAAGCTGCCGGAAGAAGTGACCCGGATCGGCATCACGGTGGACAAGGCGTCGCCCGACCTGACCATGGTCGTGCACTTGACCTCGCCGGACAAACGCTACGACATGCTCTACCTGTCCAACTACGCCCTGCTCAACATCAAGGATGAGCTGGCGCGCCTGGGTGGTGTGGGTGATGTGCAGCTGTTCGGCATGGGTGACTACTCCCTGCGAGTCTGGCTGGATCCGAACAAGACCGCCTCGCGCAACCTGACCGCCACCGACGTGGTTACCGCGATCCGTGAACAGAACCGCCAGGTGGCGGCCGGCGCCCTGGGTGCACCGCCAGCGCCCAACGCCCAGGCTTTCCAGCTCTCGATCAACACCCAGGGTCGCCTGGTGAACGAGGAAGAGTTCGAGAACATCATCATTCGTTCCGGCGCCAACGGCGAGATCACTCGCCTGAAGGATATCGCCCGGGTCGAACTGGGTTCCAGCCAATACGCCCTGCGCTCGCTGCTGGACAACCAGCCGGCAGTGGCGATCCCGATCTTCCAGCGTCCGGGCTCCAACGCCATCCAGATCTCCAACGACGTTCGCGAGAAGATGGAAGAGTTGAAGAAGGGCTTCCCGGCCGGGATGGACTACAGCATCGTCTATGACCCGACGATCTTCGTCCGTGGCTCCATCGAGGCGGTGGTGCACACCCTGTTCGAAGCGCTGATTCTCGTGGTGCTGGTGGTGATCCTGTTCCTGCAGACCTGGCGCGCCTCGATCATTCCATTGGTGGCGGTGCCGGTTTCGCTGATCGGTACATTCGCGGTGATGCACCTGTTCGGCTTCTCGTTGAACGCCCTCTCGCTGTTCGGCCTGGTACTGGCGATCGGTATCGTGGTGGACGACGCGATCGTGGTGGTGGAGAACGTCGAGCGAAACATCGAACTGGGGCTCACCCCGGTGGAGGCGACCAAGCGCGCCATGGGCGAAGTGACCGGCCCGATCATCGCCACCGCCCTGGTGCTGTGCGCGGTATTCGTTCCGGCGGCGTTCATCAGTGGCCTGACCGGGCAGTTCTATAAGCAGTTCGCCCTGACCATTGCCATCTCCACGGTGATTTCGGCCGTCAACTCCCTGACCCTGTCGCCAGCCCTGGCTGCGGTATTGCTCAAGGGTCATGACGCGCCCAAGGACCGTTTCTCCAAGTTCCTCGACAAGCTCTTCGGTGGCTGGTTGTTCCGTCCGTTCAACCGCTTCTTCGAGCGCGCCAGCCACGGTTACGTGGGCACCGTCGCCCGAGTGATTCGTAGCAGCGGCATCGCCCTGGTGCTCTATGCGGGCCTGATGGTGTTGACCTTCTTCGGTTTCTCCACCACCCCGACCGGTTTCGTGCCCGGCCAGGACAAGCAATACCTGGTGGCCTTCGCCCAATTGCCGGACGCCGCGAGCCTGGACCGTACCGAAGACGTGATCAAGCGCATGTCGGACCTGGCCCTCAAGCAACCGGGCGTTGAAAGCGCCGTGGCCTTCCCGGGCCTGTCGATCAACGGTTTCACCAACAGCCCGAACGCCGGCATCGTGTTCGTGACCCTCAAGCCCTTCGACGAACGCAAGGACCCGAGCATGTCGGCCGGCGCCATCGCCGGTGCCTTGAACGGCCAGTACGCCGGGATCCAGGAAGCCTACATGGCGATCTTCCCACCGCCGCCGGTACAGGGCCTGGGTACGATCGGTGGTTTCCGCCTGCAAATCGAAGACCGGGGCAACCTGGGCTACGACGAGCTGTACAAAGAAACCATGAACATCATCACCAAGAGCCGCAGCGTGCCGGAACTGGCCGGGTTGTTCACCAGCTACACCGTGAACGTGCCGCAGGTCGATGCCGCCATCGACCGTGAAAAAGCCAAGACCCACGGCGTGGCCGTCAGCGACATCTTCGACACCCTGCAGATCTACCTGGGTTCGCTGTATGCCAACGACTTCAACCGCTTCGGTCGCACCTACCAGGTCAACGTCCAGGCCGAGCAGCAGTTCCGTCTCGAGTCGGACCAGATCGGCCAGCTCAAGGTGCGCAACAACCGTGGCGAGATGATCCCGCTGGCGACCTTCATCAAGGTCAGCGACACCTCGGGGCCAGACCGCGTGATGCACTACAACGGCTTCATCACCGCTGAAATCAACGGTGCCGCCGCCCCGGGCTACAGCTCCGGCCAGGCTGAAAAAGCCATCGAGAAACTGCTCAAGGACGAACTGCCCAACGGCATGACCTACGAGTGGACCGACCTGACCTACCAGCAGATCCTCTCGGGCAACACCGCACTGTTCGTGTTCCCGCTCTGCGTATTGCTGGCGTTCCTGGTGCTCGCGGCACAGTACGAAAGCTGGAGCCTGCCATTGGCGGTGATCCTGATCGTACCGATGACCCTGCTGTCGGCCATTACCGGGGTGATTCTCTCCGGCGGCGACAACAACATCTTTACCCAGATCGGCTTGATCGTACTGGTGGGGCTTGCCTGCAAGAACGCGATCCTGATCGTCGAGTTCGCCAAGGATAAACAGCTCGAAGGCATGAACCCGCTGGCGGCGGTGCTGGAAGCGTGCCGCCTGCGTCTGCGGCCAATCCTGATGACCTCCTTCGCCTTCATCATGGGCGTGGTGCCCCTGGTGTTCTCCAGTGGTGCCGGTGCGGAAATGCGTCATGCCATGGGTGTGGCGGTGTTCTCCGGGATGCTCGGCGTGACCTTCTTCGGCCTGCTGCTCACCCCTGTGTTCTATGTACTGATCCGCAACTTCGTCGAGCGCAGCGAGGCCCGCAAAGCGGCCCGGGCTTTGAAACTGGAGGCGCAACAATGAGTTTGAAAGCGTTCGTGCCGAGCTTGCTGGTGTTGGCCTTGAGTGCCTGCGCCGTGGGCCCGGACTACAAGGCCCCGCAAACGGAGGCGGCGAATATCACCACCGCCACCGACGGCGCCGCCGGCCAGAAGAATTTCGACCGTGCCCGGTTCGAAGGCATCTGGTGGCAGCAGTTCGACGACCCGACCCTTAACGCGTTGGTGACCCGTTCCCTGGAAGGCAACCGCGAGTTGCGCGTGGCCTTCGCCCGTTTGCGGGCCGCCCGGGCGATTCGCGATGACGCCAGCAATGACGCCATGCCGACCATCACCAGCCGTGCCAGCAGCAATCTGGGCAAAGGCCAGATCCCGGGACAGACCACCGACCGGGTCAATACCGAGCGTTACGACCTGGGCCTGGACATGGCCTGGGAACTGGACTTGTTCGGACGCATCCAGCGCAACCTGGAAGCCACCGATGCCAATCAGCAGGCGATCGAAGCCGATCTCTATCAGTTGCAGGTGACCATGATCGCCGAACTGGTGGACGCCTACGGTCAATTGCGCGGCGCGCAACTGCGGGAAAAGATCGCCCTGGCGAACCTCAAGAACCAGCAGGATTCGCGCAAGATCACCGAAAGCCTGCGTGATGCCGGCGTCGGCGATCAGCTCGATGTGGTGCGGGCCGATGCGCGCCTGGCCTCGGTGGAAGCCAGCGTGCCGCAGTTGCAGGCCGAACAGGTGCGTCAACGCAATCGCATCGCCACGTTGCTGGGCGAGCGTCCGGACAAACTCAGCGTGGACCTGAGCCCGAAACAGTTGCCGGCCATCGCCAAGGCCCTGCCCATCGGCGACCCGGGTGAACTGCTGCAACGGCGCCCGGACATTCTCAGTGCCGAACGCCAACTGGCCGCTGCCACGGCGCGCATCGGCGTGGCCAAGGCCGACCTGTTCCCACGGGTCAGCCTGAGCGGTTTCCTCGGCTTCACGGCTGGCCGCGGCTCGCAGATCGGCTCCTCGGCGGCCAACGCCTGGGCGCTGGGCCCGAGCATTACCTGGGCGGCTTTCGACCTGGGCAGCGTACGGGCTCGCTTGCGCGGTGCCGACGCCGAGGCGGACGGCGCCCTGGCGACCTACGAACAGCAAGTGCTGCTGGCTCTGGAAGAATCGGAAAACGCCTTCAGTGACTACGGCAAACGCCAACAACGGCTGATCTCGCTGATCCGCCAGAGTGAATCGAGCCGCGCCGCCGCCGACCTCGCCGAGATTCGCTACCGCGAAGGCACTGTGGACTTCCTCGTGCTGCTCGACGCCCAGCGCGAACGCCTGGCCGCCGAAGACACACAGGCCCAGGCCGAAGTGGACCTGTACCGCGGCATCGTCGCGATCTACAAGGCCCTGGGCGGCGGCTGGAAACCGGAAACCGTCGCCAGCAACTGATCCCCCTGCTCAACCGAGCTCCTTTGGTTGGCCGCAACCAGCCAAATTTTTGCCCCGCTTCTCATTTGGACGCGGGGCTTTTTTTCGGCTGGCGCTAACCTCCACCTCCTCTTGGAGGAGCACCCTGTGGGAGCAAAGCTTGCTCGCGATAGCAGTGTGTCAGTTGCATTGCTGCAAAATGTGCCACCCTCATCGCGGGCAAGCCTTGCTCCCACACTGACTCGGGCAAGCTTACCCTCGGCCCATGAGATGCTTCACAGGGTTTGACTCAAGCCCCCACCTGACCGAAGCTTGCGGCATTTCACGCTTCTGGTAATGGATTCCCTGCATGCTCTCGCCTCGCCGCCGCTATCTGCTCCTCAGCCTCTGTGTCCTGTTGGTGATTGGTCTTGTCGCGGTATGGCTACGCAGCACCACGCCGCAGATCCCTGAAGCGATCAAACGTGGCTACAGCGAAGCCTTGGGAAGCGCCCGCAACGGGCAGCCAGGGGCAGCGCGGATGCTTTACCAGCAATTGGGGCGTCCGGACCTTTCGCCCAAGCGCCGCGTGTGGCTGCACGCCGAACTGCCCAACTACCCCAGCCCCCAAGCTCTGAAGCTGGCGGACGCGGACCTGCACAGCGAATCACCGGACGTGCGTCGGGCCGCCATTGGCAGCATCGTCGGGCTGGTGCCGACGGGTCAGCGCAGCCTGTTGCTCGGCCCGCTCCTGGATGATGACGACCAGAATGTCCGGTTCGCCGCCGTGAACGCGCTGCTGGGCTTGTCGCCGGATGACCTCGGCCTGTATTTCGGGGCGATGCAGTTAGCCATCGACACCTGGGAACAGGTGCTCGAGGACGGTCCGAAAACCGCTGAGACCCACTACCAGCTCGCCCGGCTGCACCTGCACAACGCCGAACTGAAGAAAGCCCAACTGGCCCTTGAACAGGCCTTGCGCCTGCAACCGGACAACCTGCCGGCGCTGGTCATGCAGATCGAGGTGCTGGACAAACAGGGCCAAAGCGAAGCCGCGCGACTATTGCTCGCCCGACAGTTGCAAACCCAGCCCGCGTCGGCTTATCTGCAACATGCGCTGGGCATGTGGCTGCTGCAACACGGCCAGAACGAGTATGCGGTGCTCGGCTTGGCAAAAGCGGTGGAACTGGAGCCCGAGAACCGCCATTACCGCTATGACCTGGCGACCACCCTGCATGCCGAGCAGGAAGTGGAAGCGGCGCTGAAACAGCTGCAGGAAATTGTCCAGCGCTACCCCGCCGACCGCAAGGCACGGGTGCTGCTGATCAACTATTGGAAGGAGACCGGCCAGTTGCAGAATGTTCAAATCCTGCTGGCGCAACTTGAACAGTTGAACCCCGACGATCCGGCGCTGCAACAGGGTCTGTAGGCCCTTCGGTGCATGCCGAACGTTGTGCAATACACCGCGTTTTATCGATGTAAGCGGAACCGCCATCAGCGCCAAAGGTCAAGTGTTCAGGCAGTTGAATTCAGGCGTTACCCCGCCTGCTGCCCACTTCCCTAGTCATGAGAGGGCTATTTTTGTCTACATCTAACGAGTTGATCAGTGCAAAAGCCGCCACCGGCATCGAAGGACTGGACGATGTCCTTTCCGGTGGTTTGTCCCGCGGCCATGTGTTCCTGCTTGAGGGGGAACCGGGGACTGGTAAGACCACGGTCGCGCTGCATTTTCTGTTGGCCGGCGCCAAGGCTGGCGAGCGCTCGTTGTACATCACGCTATCGGAAACCGAGCGTGAACTGCGTCAGGGCGCAACCTCCCACGGGTGGACGCTGGACGACAACATTCATATTTTCGAACTGACCCCGCCCGAAAGCCTGCTCAATGCCGAGCACCAGCAGAGTCTGCTGTACTCCTCGGACCTGGAGCTGGGCGAAGCGACCCGACAGATCTTCGAAGTGGTCGAACGGGTCAAGCCGACCCGGGTGGTGCTCGACAGCCTGTCGGAGATTCGCCTGCTGGCGCAAAGCTCCTTGCGCTATCGTCGCCAGATCCTCGCGATCAAGCACTACTTCGTGCGCTACGACGCCACGATCCTGCTGCTCGACGACCTGACCACCGAGTCCCTCGACAAGACCGTCCACAGTGTCGCCCACGGGGTGATTCGCCTGGAAGAACTGACCCCCAGCTATGGCGCCGAGCGGCGGCGGATCCGGGTGGTCAAGTATCGCGGGCAGAAATACCGTGGTGGTTACCATGACTTCACCATCATGGGCGACGGCGTACACGTCTTCCCACGCCTGGTGGCCGCCGAACACCGTGGCCAATACCTTCGCCAGCAACTCTCCAGCGGCATCGGCGAAATGGACGCCCTGCTGGGTGGCGGTATCGAGACCGGTTCCAGCACGTTGATCCTCGGCCCGGCGGGGACCGGCAAGTCGCTGATAGCACTGATTTTTGCCGCAGCCGCCGTGCATCGCGGCGAGAAGGCCGCGCTGTTCATTTTCGATGAAGAACTGGGCTTGTTGTTCGAACGCATGAAAAACATCGGCATCGACCTGCAAGCCCTGCAAGGGACCGGCAACCTGCTGATCGAACAAGTGGACGCCGCCGAGCTGTCCCCTGGCGAGTTCTCCCACCGCGTGCGCCGTTGTGTCGATGAGGGCGATATCAAGACCGTGGTCATCGACAGCATCAATGGCTATCAGGCGGCCATGCCGGAAGAGAACGCCCTGGTCCTGCATATGCATGAATTGTTGCTCTACCTCAACCGCAAGGGCGCGGCGACCTTCATGACTGTTGCACAGCACGGTCTGGTCGGCGACATGCAGGCGCCCGTGGACATTACTTACCTGGCTGACACGGTGATTCTTTTGCGTTATTTCGAAGCAGTGGGCAAGGTGCGCCGGGCGATTTCCATCATCAAGAAACGCACGGGCAGCCATGAGTCTACCATCCGCGAATACCGCATCAGCGGCTTGGGCATGACCATCGGCGAGCCGCTCGAGGCGTTCCAAGGCGTCTTGCGAGGGGTTCCCACTTACATGGGCGAGAGCAACCCGCTGCTCAGGGATGAACACCGGTGACGCTGGCCGAGCCCCTGTTCGAGCGGGCGCTGATCCTCGCGCCGCTGGGACGGGACAGCCAGATCGCCTTGATGATCCTCAATGAGGCCGGTTTTGCCGGCCTCATCTGCCGTCATCTGGGCCATTTGTGCGAAGAACTGGAAAAAGGTGCCGGCCTGCTGGTGATTTCCTCGGAAGCCCTGGTGGGGCCCGATCTGGAAGCGCTGTTCCTGCACATCGAGCAGCAGCCGGCCTGGTCTGACCTGCCCATTGTCTTGCTGACCCATCACGGCGGCCCGGAACAGAACCCGGCGGCGCGTATCGGTACGCAACTGGGCAACGTGACCTTCCTTGAGCGCCCTTTCCACCCAGTCACCCTGATCAGCCTGGTGACCACCGCCCTGCGAGGCCGTCGAAGGCAGTACGAAGCCCGCGACCGCCTGATCGACCTGAGCAACAGCGAACTGCGCCTGCAAACCACCCTTGAAACCCTTGAACAGCAAGTGGAAGAACGCACCGCCCAGTTGCGCCATAACGAAGAAGCCCTGCGCCAGTCGCAGAAAATGGAAGCAGTCGGCCAACTCACCGGCGGTATCGCCCACGACTTCAACAACATGCTCACCGGGATCATCGGCAGCCTCGAGCTGCTGCGTCGGCGCCTGGCCCGGGGCCGCACCGAGGACCTGGACAGCCTCATCGACCTGGGCGTGACCTCTGCCAACCGCGCCGCCGGCCTGACCCATCGCCTGCTGGCGTTTTCCCGTCGGCAATCGCTGGACTCCAAGGCGGTCCAGATGAACACGCTGGTGTTGTCCATGGGCGAGCTGCTGCAACGCAGCCTCAACGAAAGCATCCGCCTGGACATGCAGCTGGACGAACAGCTCTGGATTGCCGAAGCCGACCCCAACCAACTGGAAAGCGCCCTGCTCAACCTGGTCCTCAACGCCCGGGATGCCATGCCCAATGGCGGGAACCTGGTGGTAAAGACCTGCAACCAGCACCTGGGCGCCGATTTCACCGACGCCTACACCAACCTGGAACCCGGCGACTATGTGGTGCTGAGCGTGCAGGACAGCGGTTGCGGCATGCCCGAAGCGATCATCGGTCGCGCGTTCGACCCGTTCTTCACCACCAAGCCAATCGGCCAGGGCACCGGGCTGGGCCTGTCGATGATCTATGGATTCAGCAAGCAATCGCGCGGGCATGTGACCATCGACAGCGAAGTCGACAAAGGCACCACTGTGAACCTTTACCTGCCGCGCTTTCGCGGTGAAGAAATCCACGAGCCCCAGGTCACCACGCCACACGCCCCGTATGCGCAGGACGGTGAGACCGTGCTGATCGTCGAGGACGATCCAGCGGTGCGAGTGCTGGTGAGCGCGGTGTTGAGCGAGCTGGGTTATGCCTTTGTGGAAGCGGCCGACGCCAACGGCGCAGTACCGATCCTCCAGTCAGGCCAACGCATCGACCTGCTGATCAGCGACGTGGGCCTGCCCGGCATGAATGGCCGGCAACTGGCTGAAATCGGCCGGCAGCTCCGCCCGGACCTGCCGATACTGTTCATCACCGGTTACGCGGAACATGCAGCCGTACGCGGCGGTTTCCTTGACCCGGGGATGCAGATGATCACCAAGCCGTTCACGTTTGATCTATTGACGGCCAAGGTCCGGGAGATGATCACGGTTCCTTGATTTTGTGGGAAGGCCCTTAACCCTGTGGAAAGGTCCTTGATTCTGTGGGAGCAAAGCTTGCTCGCGATGAAGTCGCCTCGGTTTCAGGAAGACCAAGTGGGCCTCATCGCGGGCAAGCCTTGCTCCCACAAAGCCTTGCCCAATCCAAACAATACTTATGAAACCTACGACAACATCGACTGCATGATGGCCTGCAGCTCATCCAGGTCGAACGGCTTGTCCAGGATCGGCGCCTTGCGGGTAATGGGGCTGTCAGTGTCGCGCACTTCCTGCGCGTAGCCACTGATGAAAATGACCTTCAGCTCGGGACGCAACTTGACCGCAGGCTCGGCGATCTGCACCCCGGAGATACCACCCGGCAGGCGGAAATCGGTAATCATCATGTCCAGATGAGGCTTGCTCGCCAGGATCTCGAACGCCTGGGCACCGTTTTCGGCCTGTAGCACCCGGTATCCCTCGCCCGACAGGTAGGCCGACAACACCATCAGGATCGACGGGTCATCCTCGACGATCAATACAACATCTTGCGCATCTTCACTCATGAGAAGCCTTTGTTCGATCAATAGCTGCTGATACGACCTTGGGGTCTCTCAGAGGTTGCGTCTGTTCGGCGGTTTTGTCCAAGACAGTTTTCTGCAAGGGCAGGCAAACACGAAACAACGCCCCTTCATTGAGGCGACTGTTGACCGTGATGGTCCCGCCATGAGCCGCGACAATCTGCTCGGAAATGAACAGCCCCAGCCCAAGGCCAGCAGCGGCCGCCTTGGACGATACGCGCTCGAACTGCTGGAAGATACGTTTCTGGTTTTCCTCGCTGATACCGATGCCATGGTCCTGGACCTCGATACAGGCGTGGTCGGGCGTCTTGTAGACGCGCACCTCGATCGGGCCCTTGCCACCGTAGCGCAACGCATTGGTCAACAAGTTCGAGATCACCTGCTCGATACGAAACTCATCCCAAAGCCCCTCCACCGACGGTTCGGCCAAGCAGGTCAACGAGCATTCGGCGACAGCGATCTGCGGCTGGAAATTGCGTAGCAGGTTTTCCACCAATGCCGTCAGGTTGAAGCGGGTCGGACGGATCGACAGCTTGCCGGTGCGAATCCGCGAGACATCCAGCATGTCCTCGATCAGCCGGATCAGGCTCTTGATCTGCCGCTCGTCGCGCTCGACCATCGCCCGCACCTTGTCCAGGCTGAAGGCTGCGGCGTTGTCCCGGGCCAGGTGCATCTTGCGCAACTGTGTCTCGAGGATAAGGCCATTGAGGGGCGTGCGCACTTCGTGGGCGACGATGGACATGAAGTCGTCACGCATGCGCACCGCTTGCTCCAGCTCGCCACGGGTGGCCTCCAGTTGCTGCAACAGAACCTCCTGCTCGCGGCGACTCTGCTCAAGGGCTACGACCTGCTCCTTCATGGCCTTTCGTTGACGGTACAACTCGACGAACACATTGACCTTGCTTTTGACCGCTTGGGTGTCCAGCGGCTTGTGCAGGAAGTCCACCGCACCGTTTTCATAACCGGTAAAGGCATAGTTGCGTTCACGACCTGCGGCACTGACGAAAATGATAGGGATGCTGCGGGTCTTCTCCGTGCCGCGCATCAGCTCGGCCAGTTGGAAACCGTTCATGTCCGGCATCTGCACATCGATGATGGCCAGGGCAAAGTCGTGTTGCAGCAGCAGGGACAGCGCTTCGTCCGCGGACAGGGCCTTGAAGACCTCGCGGTCGCCGCCCTTGATCAACGCTTCCAGGGCCAACAGATTCTCAGGCAGATCATCGACGATCAGCAGTTTGGCTTGAATATCTCTTGGCATGTGGTTCATTCCAGCCCGGCCAGCAATTGGCCGATGCCTTGCAAAGTAAGGATATGGTCGGGCTCGTGCAGGGCCAGCGCCGCCTCGGGCATGGTCGAGACCTGGGCTTCACCGGGGTCCTGGACCACCGTGATCCCCCCCAGCGCCCTGACCTTCGCCAAGCCACAGGCACCATCGTTGTTGGCGCCGGTCAGCACCACGGCCAGCAATTTCTGGCCGTAGACATCGGCGGCCGATTCAAACAACACATCGATGGACGGCCGCGAATGATGCACCGGCTCCTCCAGGCTCAACGACAGGCTACGGTCAGCCTCGACCGACAAGTGATAGCCGGGCGTGGCGACATACAAGGTGCCCGGCACGATGTCTTGCTTGTCCCGGGCTTCCTCCACCGGCACCGCCAGACGATGTCCGAAGACACGGGCCAGTTGGCTTTCGCGCTCGTCCGGCAAATGCAACACCACCAGGATGGGCACGCCAAAGCCTTTGCGCAGGTGTCCGAAGACCCTGAGCAGTGCCTCGACGCCACCGGCCGATGCACCGACGACAATGGCTTCGATGGGCGGATTGGATCTGTCCTTGGTCTGGTTCATAACTTGCGATAGATCCGTTCCTGTTTGACCAACGGTTCGAATCGATGGCCGTAAGCCGAGAAATCCAACGTCTCCTTACTGCCCAATACCAGGAAACCACGGTGACAAAGGGACTCATGAAACAGTCCAAACGCACGATCTTGTAGTTTCTTATTGAAATATATCAATACGTTACGACAGGAAATTAACTGAGTTTCTGAAAATACACTGTCGGTCGCCAGGCTGTGATCGGCAAAGGTCACGTTCTCGCACAGGGTTTTGTCGAACATCGCATAATCGTAGGCGGCGGTATAGTAATCGGCAAACGAGCGCCGGCCTCCGGCGGCCTGGTAGTTCTGGGTGTAGGTGCGCACGTTTTCCAGGGAAAAAATCCCCTGCTTGGCTTTTTCCAACGAGCGCGGGTTGATATCGGTGGCATAGATGAGCGTGCGGTCCAGCAGGCCTTCTTCGCGCAACAGGATCGCCATGGAGTAGACCTCCTCCCCCGTGCTGCAACCGGCGATCCAGATCTTGATCGAAGGATACGTCCTGAGCAGCGGCACGACTTCCTCGCGTATGGCCAGGAAATGCGAGGGGTCGCGAAACATCTCGCTGACCGGGATCGTCAGCAGTTGCAGCAGTTGCATGAACGCTCCCGGGTCGTGCAGCACGCGCTCCTGCAATGCCGAGATGGTCCTGCACTCGAACTGGCTCAGCGCATGGTGGACCCGGCGCTTGATGGACGCACCGGAATAGTCGCGAAAATCGTAGCTGTACTTGAGGTAGATCGCTTCGATCAACAAACGAAGTTCAATGTCGGTGTCACGTTCCACTAAATTCTTTCCATATTCGGCAACCACACGCGAATCAGCGAGAACAGACGATCCAGATCGATCGGTTTGGCCAGGTAGTCGTTGGAACCCGCCGCCAGGCAGCGTTCCTGATCATCCTTCATGGCCTTGGCCGTCACGGCAATAATGGGCAGCTTGCGCCAGCGCGGGTCCTTGCGGATCAGCGCGGTGGCTTCGAAACCGTCCATCTCCGGCATCATTACATCCATCAGCACCAGGTCGATGTCGTCGAATTCGTTCAGGCGATCGATCGCCTCCAGGCCGTTACGGCCGATGACAACGATCGCCCCCTTCGCCTCCAGGGCGCTGGTCAGGGCAAAGATGTTGCGCACATCGTCGTCCACCAGCAGCACCTTGCGGCCTTCAAACACCTTGTCGCGGCTGCGGGCGGTCTTGAGCATCCGCTGCCGTTCATGGGACAACCGGGATTCGACTTTGTGCAGAAAGAGTGTCACCTCGTCCAGCAGGCGCTCTGGCGAGCGGGCGCCCTTGATGATGATCGAGCGCGAATACTTGCGCAGTTCGGCCTCTTCATCGCGGGTCAGGTTGCGCCCGGTGTAGACGATCACCGGCGGGAAGGAACAGATGTCTTCACTGGACATGCGCTTGAGCAGGTCATTGCCGAGCATGTCCGGCAACTTGAGGTCGATGATCATGCAGTCGTAGACGTTGCTCCGCAGCAGGTCCAGGGCTTGCTGGGCCAGGCCAACGGCGGTGATCTCGATGTCATCGTCGCCGATCAGGCGGGTAATGCTATCGCGTTGCAGGTCATCGTCCTCCACCAGCAGCACCCGCTTGACCTTCTGGGTCAGCTTGGCTTCCAGGCGGGCGAACACATCCTTGAGTTCTTCGCGGGTGGTCGGCTTGACGGCATAGCCGATGGCGCCCATGTGCATGGCGGCTTCGACGCGGTCTTCGACGGAAATCACGTGCACCGGGATGTGCCGGGTTTCGGCCCGTTCCTTGAGCCGCTGCAACACCGTCAGCCCGGAATGATCCGGCAGGCGCATGTCCAAAAGGATCGCGTCGGGAGCCAGTTGCAAGGCCAGGTCGAAGCCTTCATCGGCACCGTGGGCCACCAGGCACTGGTAACCGAGCTCATGGGCCAGGTCGAACAGGATCCGGGCGAACTTGGGCTCGTCCTCGATCACCAGGATGCACCGGGTGTCGAACGGCGCCTTGTCGCGGTCGTCGGCAAATCGGGCAATCGACGTATCCACTTCAGCGATCAGCGGTGCCGGGGCGGCTTTGGGTGCAGCCGGCGCTGGCGCAGTGGCCGTCGGGGTGAACGTCATCGGTTCCATCGGCGAGTCCCCGGGCTCGACATAACGTTCAGGCATTACCAGCGTAAACACACTGCCCTGCCCCGGCTCGCTGGAAACGCAGATCGAGCCGCCCAGCAACGTGGCCAGGTCCCGGGAAATCGACAACCCCAGGCCGGTGCCGCCGTAACGACGATTGGTCGTGCCATCGGCCTGGCGGAACGCTTCGAAGATGCTTTGCTGCTGATCGGCGGCGATGCCGATCCCGGAGTCGCGCACCATGAACGCGATGCCCGAGCCCGGCTGCCCGGCCACCGACAGGCTGACGGTGCCTTGCTCGGTGAACTTCACGGCATTGGACAGCAGGTTCTTGATCACCTGCTCCAGGCGCTGGCGATCGGTGTAGAGCATCGCCGGCGCATCGGGCAATACCTGGACCTCGAACCCCAGGCCCTTGTCGGCTGCCAACGGCTCGAGCATGTCCCGCAGGCCTTCCACCAGACGCTGCACGCTGGTGTTTTCCGGGCGCACTTCCAGCTTTCCGGCCTCGACCTTGGAGATGTCGAGAATATCGTTGATCAGGTTCAACAGGTCGTTGCCGGCGGAGTAGATCGACTCGGCAAACTTGACCTGTTCCTCGCTGAGGTTCTGCTGCGGGTTTTCCGACAGCAGCTTGGACAGGATCAG
The DNA here is from genome assembly GCF_019956035.1 of Pseudomonas sp. A-RE-22. Taxonomy (NCBI): domain Bacteria; kingdom Pseudomonadati; phylum Pseudomonadota; class Gammaproteobacteria; order Pseudomonadales; family Pseudomonadaceae; genus Pseudomonas; species Pseudomonas sp. A-RE-22. The sequence goes on along the minus strand of NZ_JAHBCZ010000098.1, from coordinate 84,868 downwards.
CGAGCTGTTGAGCGGCGTGCGCAGCTCGTGGGACATGTTGGCCAGGAACTCGGATTTGTACTTGCTCGAACGCTGCAACTCTTCGGCGCGCTCCTGCAACTGGATCTGGGCCAGGTTCAGCTCGCTGTTCTTCTGGTCCATGGCGTCGCGCTGCTCGGCCAATTGCTCGTTGGTCTGCTCCAGCTCCTGTTGCTGGGCTTCCAGGTGGGCCTGGGACTCCTTGAGAATGCGCGACTGCTCTTCCAGTTCCTCGTTGGCGGTCTTGAGCTCTTCCTGCTGCACTTGCAGTTCTTCGTTCAACTGCTGGGTTTCGGCCAGCACTTCCTGCAAGCGCTGGCGATAACGAGCGGCCTCGATGGAGGTGCCAATATTGCCGGAAATCAGCTCCAGCAGCTCAATGTCGCGCTCGGTCAATGGCCGCAGGAAGCCCAACTCGATGACACCGTTGATCCGGTCATCGTCACTGGTGGGCGCTACCAGCACGCTGTTGGGCAGCCCTTGTCCCAATCCGGAGCTGACTTTCAGGTAATCGTCCGGTACGTCATCCAGGCGAATGAGACGCCCCTGTTGCACGGCCTGGCCGGCGATGCCTTCACCGTCGACAATCTTCTGCTGCTGCGCGTCATCCTCCCGGGACAAACCATAGGTGGCGACGCGCTTGAGCACGCCATTTTCTTCTCGCACATAGAGCGCAGCGACCGCCACATCCAGGTACTTTGCACAGAACTGCAAGATGTTGCGGCCCAACAGGTTCAGGGACAACTGCCCCAGGACCTGCTCGGCCAACTGCGTCTGGCCATTGCGCAACCAAGCCTGCTTCTCCAGGTGCAAGGCGCTGCGTTGCTGGACCTTCAGGCTGGCGCCGTAGCTCTCGGACAAGCTCAACAGATCCCGGCGGCCGACGTAGGCCAGCAACCCACTGACTGCGGCGACGAACAGCAGGTACAGGGCAATGCTCCAGACAGTGGTGGTGCGCACGTCCTGGCTACGCGCCGCACGCAGTTGCTGCTCGGTATCGACGATTTCCTCGAAGGTTTGGCGGATCTCGTCCGTCAAGCGCTTGCCGCGCCCGGACCTCACCGCACTCCGGTAATCCCCGCTGCTGCGTTGCAGGTCGATCAAGCCCTGGGCGTACTTGGACCATTCCGCCTGGATCGCTTGTATCTTGTGCAGCCGGTCGGTCTGGACGGGGTTGTCGGCTGTCAATTCCAGCAGTGTATCCAACGCGACGGCGATCCGCGGCTTGGCCACTTCATAGGGCTCGAGAAAGTGCTCGTCACCGTTCAACAGGTAGCCACGCATGCCGGTTTCCAGGTCCACGCTCAGCTTGAGCGCCTCATTGGCATTATTGATCACCCGGTCGGTATGCCCGACCCACTGGATCACCGACAGCAAGTACGTGACAAGGATGATGAAAAACACCGAGCTGAGGGCGCCCATGCCCAGCGGCAGGCTGATATTGCGGCTCAGGAGCTTGCGAAAACTTTGCTCGTCGACCGAAGACGAAGGAGTCATGGAAAGGGCCTTGGTGGACAGTTGAAAACCGTGGAGTTTGCCCGAAAAACGGCGCTTGGATCCACATTATCTGACGAGTCAAAGGCGCAACTCCCGCGACGATCTACCTTGTAGCAAGGAAGCGACTATCCTTGTCAGCTCTTGTACTATAGATCCTTTCTTGTACAACCTTGGGAACTTGTGCCGCCTCGGTACTTACTCATGAAAGAGGCTCATGAAAGAGACTTTTTTTCGAGTCTCCCTCCCGCTCCCTTCTTCGAGAATGTCTACTATGTCCACCCCTCCTCCTCCTGCCACCCAGTCCACCATCCTGGTCGTCGAAGACGATGACATTGTGCGGATGTTAATCGTCGACGTGCTGGAGGAGCTGGAATACCAGGTGCTGGAGGCGGATGGTTGTGAGCAGGCGCTGGCATTTTTGCACAACGACGCGCAGCCCATCGCACTGATGATGACTGACGTCGGCCTGCCGGTCATGGATGGGCGCGAATTGGCGAAACAGGCCCGAGCCGTGCGACCACAACTGCCTGTGCTGTTTGCCAGCGGTTATGCCGAAAGCATCGATGTGCCTGAAGGCATGTCGGTGATCGGCAAGCCCTTCTCCATCGATCAGTTGCGAGACAAGGTCAAACGCATTCTTTCTTGAGCCGGATCGTATTCTTGGTCACTATCGGCGCCCCGCGCGCCGATGGCGCCTGATTCGCTTCGAGGAACTCCCAGCTCATGCATCACCCCACCGCCACCAAGGTCCTGGTCATCGGCTATGTCTGGCCCGAACCGCGCTCATCGGCTGCCAGTGGGCATGTCATGCAGATCCTCGACACGTTCCTCGGGCAAGGCTGGGGCATCACTTTCAGCAGTCCGGCAGGTCCAGGCGAACACCGCGCCGACCTGCTCGCGCTGGGTATCCGCGAAGTGCCGATCGAACTCAATAGCAGCAGCTTCGACGCCTTCATCAGCGAGCTGGCGCCGGACATCGTGCTGTTCGACCAATTCATGATGGAAGAACAGTTCGGCTGGCGGGTCGAGAAGCACTGCCCCGGCGCCCTGCGGGTGCTGGAGACGTCAGACTTGCAGAGCCTGCGCCACGCTCGGCACCAGCGTTTGAAGGACCGCCTGAAACACGATGAGGCTGGCGAGGATTTCAGCGACCTCTTCGCCCCGGCCCTGGGCGAGGAGTTCCAGCGGATGGCCGATACCGACCTGGCCAAGCGGGAAATCGCTGCTTTGTACCGCTGCGACCTCAACCTGATGGTGTCCGAGGTTGAAATCGAACTGTTGGTGGAGCACTTCAAGTTGCCCCGTAACCTGCTGCACTGGTGCCCGTTGATGCTGGACCTGCCCGGCGAGCCGCCGGTACCGTTCAAGGACCGGGCGCATTTCCTGAGCATCGGCAACTTTCGCCACGCGCCGAACTGGGACGCCGTGCTCTGGATGAAAAACGCCATCTGGCCATTGATCCGCCAACAATTACCCGGCGCGCAACTGCACCTGTACGGCGCCTACACCCCGCCCAAGGCCGCCGCGCTGCATAACCCGGCCCAGGGCTTTCACATCATGAACTGGGCCGAGGACGCCTTGCAGGTGATGTCGGCGGCACGCATCTGCCTGGCGCCGCTGCGTTTCGGCGCTGGCATCAAGGGCAAGCTGATCGACGCCATGCTCTGCGGTACCCCCAACGTCACCACACCCGTGGGGGCCGAAGCCATGCACGGCGACATGCCCTGGCCCGGTGCGATTGCCCAGAGCGCCGAAGGCATCGCCAATGCGGCGGTGCAGTTGTATCGCGACCAGGCGCGCTGGACCCAGGCCCAGGATGCGGGCCTCACTTTGCTTGCCAGCCGCTACCGGCAACAGGTGCATGGTCCGGCGCTGATCGACAGCCTCAACGCTTGCCGGGTGGACCTGGCGCAACGACGCCGGGACAACTTCACCGGCAGCATGCTGCGTCACCACCAGCACAAAAGCACTCAATACATGTCCCAGTGGATCGAAGAAAAAAACCGCAACGGTTAGACGTCAGAGTGGCAGCCGCCTGGCGAAGGGGGCATTATCCGATGGCGATAACAATAAAAGCGCCAGGCCATGACCCGAACAGCCAGAATCACCGACCCCTCCTACGAGTTGATGGACGACCATAACGGGTTGTCCATCATCTACCGTCAGCACGGTTTTCCCTGCCCGCTGGTGCGCTGGCATTTCCACAAGGAATACGAGTTGCACTTGATCGTCGCCAGCTCCGGCAAAGTGTTCATTGGAGACTACATCGGCAACTTCTATCCCCAGTCGCTGTTCCTCACCGGCCCCAACCTGCCCCATAACTGGATCAGCCAGGTGGCCGAGGACGAAGTGGTGCACAAGCGCGACATGCTGGTGAACTTCACTGATGAGCTGTTCGAAAGCGGCCACCAGGTATTCGCCGAACTCAAGACGGTCGCACCGCTGCTCGAACGTGCCCAATACGGCATCGAGTTCCGCTGCAAGCGCACCATCCGCCAGGCCATGACCCTGATGCAGCGCATCGCCGATTCCCAAGGCATGAGCCGCCTGGGGCATTTTTTCATCCTGATGGAGCTGCTGGCCGCCACGGATGACTACCAACTGCTTTCCGGCGCGACCTCTGCGCAAGCGGCGGACGAACACAGCGTCGACCGCACCAACCGCGCGGTGGACTACATCTTTGCCCACTACGCCCGGGAACTGTCCCTGGAAGAAGTGGCCGAGCACCTGGGCATGAAACCCACCTATTTCAGCCGGGTGTTCAAACAGGCCACCGGTCGCTGCTTCATTGAATTCGTCAATCGCCTGCGCATCAGCAAATCCTGCGAGTTGCTGGCCGACGGCGATAAACCGGTGACAGACGTGTGCTTCGAATCGGGTTTCAACAACATTTCCAATTTCAACCGGCGTTTCCAGCAGCTCAAGGGCATGACCCCGTCCCACTACCGGCGGCTGGCGGTGCAGCGATTGACCGAGCAGAACCAGGGCTGAGAATCTCGAATCATTTCTGTGACGGGATTTATGTAGGAGCAAGGCTTGCCCGCGATGCAGGCGCCTCGGTTCCCCAAGAGACCGCGTCATCTTCATCGCGGGCAAGCCTTGCTCCCACAAAGCGGGGCGATGCGACATTTCGATAAATCCTCTCGCCACAGGGTCCTTTGTTTGGCTTGAACCCTCATCAGTGCAAAAAAGTATCAGCACAAGTGCGACGGATGATTTGTCACGCCGTCCATTGAGGGCTGTAATCAGCGCACATTCTTCCCTTCATCCGGAAGACACAAAAACAATAACTGTCCTTCTGCAGCCTTCGGGCGCGGAAAAGGAGTGCGCGATGAAACCTTCGGTAAAAGCTCTGCTTGTCTCCACCTGCATGACCCTCAGCAGCGTCAGCTTTGGCGCACAGACCCTCACCATTGCCACCGTCAACAACAGCGACATGATCCGCATGCAAAAGCTCTCGAAAACCTTCGAGGCCGAGCACCCGGACATCAAGCTCAACTGGGTGGTGCTCGAAGAAAACGTCCTGCGCCAGCGCCTGACCACCGACATCGCCACCCAGGGCGGACAGTTCGACGTGCTGACCATTGGCATGTACGAAGCTGCACTCTGGGGTGCCAAGGGCTGGCTGGAGCCGATGAAAGACCTGCCGGGCTCCTACGACCTGGACGACGTTTTCCCTTCCGTGCGCGATGGTTTGTCGGTCAAAGGCTCGCTGTACGCCCTGCCGTTCTATGCCGAAAGCTCGATCACCTATTACCGCACGGACCTGTTCAAGGACGCCGGGCTGACCATGCCCGAACACCCGACCTGGACCCAGATCGGTGAGTTCGCTGAAAAACTCACCGATAAATCCAAGGAACAATATGGCCTGTGCCTGCGGGGCAAGGCTGGTTGGGGCGAGAACATGGCGCTCATCACCACCCTGGCCAACGGTTATGGCGCGCGCTGGTTCGATGAGAAGTGGCAGCCGCAATTCAATGGCCCCGAGTGGAAAGACGCACTCAATTTCTATGTCGACAACATGAAGAAATCCGGCCCGCCGGGTGCTTCCAGCAACGGTTTCAACGAAAACCTGGCGCTGTTCAACAGCGGCAAATGCGCGATCTGGGTGGATGCCAGCGTCGCCGGTTCGTTCGTCACCGACAAGACCCAGAGCAAGGTGGCCGATCACGTTGGATTCACCTTCGCCCCCCACGAAAAAACCGACAAGGGCACTTCGTGGATGTACTCCTGGTCCCTGGCCATCCCGACCAGTTCCAAAGCCAAGGACGCAGCTACGGTCTTTACCACCTGGGCGACGTCCAAGGAATACAGCCAATTGGTCGCCAAGACTGATGGCATTGCCAACGTACCGCCAGGCACCCGCACCTCGACCTACAGCGACGAGTACATGAAGGCCGCGCCGTTTGCCAAGGTGACCCTGGAGTCGTTGAAAGTCGCCGACCCGAAAGCGCCAACCCTCAAGCCTGTGCCCTACATCGGCATCCAGTTGGTGACCATTCCCGAGTTCCAGGCCATCGGCACCCAGGTGGGCAAGTTCTTTTCCGGCGCACTGACCGGCCAGCAGACCGTGGACCAGGCGTTGACCGCCGCGCAGTCCACCACCGAACGCGAGATGAAACGCGCTGGGTATCCCAAGTAGTCGGCTCATTGAGGCCCGCTCCCACAGTGGATCTTCATAGGCCCGCAAAAATCGGTTCAATGCCATGAATAGCTCAACAACAACTGCCAAAGCCCCCATCGAGATTGCCCCGCCGGCACGCAAGATCCGCCTGGCGAACCCCGGTTGGTTCCTGGTCAGTCCTTCAGTGGCCTTGTTGCTGCTGTGGATGATCGTGCCGCTGGGCATGACCGTCTACTTCTCGATGATCCGCTACAACCTGCTCTACCCCGGCGAAAACGAATTCGTCGGGCTGGAGAACTTCACCTACTTCCTGACCGACTCGGGTTTCATGCCCGGTGCCACCAACACCCTGTTGCTGGTGGGCAGCGTGCTGCTGATCAGTATCGTGCTGGGGGTGTTGATCAGCGCGCTGCTGGAGGCCAGTGAGTTTTTTGGTCGCGGCATCGTCCGTGTGCTGCTGATCTCGCCGTTCTTCATCATGCCCACCGTCGGCGCGCTGATCTGGAAGAACCTGATCTTCCACCCGGTCTCGGGCATCCTCGCCTCGGTGTGGAAACTATTCGGCGCCCAACCGGTGGACTGGCTCGCCCACTATCCGCTGCTGTCGATCATCATCATCGTGAGTTGGCAATGGCTGCCCTTCGCGATCCTGATCCTGATGACCGCCATGCAGTCGCTGGACCAGGAACAGAAAGAAGCCGCGCGCCTGGACGGTGCCGGCCCGATTGCGATCTTCTGGCACCTGACCCTGCCGCACCTGGCCCGCCCGATTGCCGTGGTGCTGATGATCGAGACGATCTTCCTGCTGTCGGTGTTCGCCGAGATCTTTACCACCACCAACGGTGGCCCCGGCTACGCCTCCACCAACCTTGCCTACCTGATCTACAACCAGGCGCTGGTGCAGTTCGACGTCGGCATGGCTTCGGCCGGTGGCCTGATTGCCGTGGTCATTGCCAATATCGCCGCCATCATCCTGGTCCGGATGATCGGCAAAAACCTCACCGACAAGAACTGAGGCCGTCGCCATGACTCTTCAACAATCCCGTCGCCTGCAAAGCCTGCTGCTGGGCACGCTGGCCTGGGCCATCGCGATCCTAATCTTCTTCCCGATCTTCTGGATGGTGCTGACCAGCTTCAAGACTGAAATCGACGCGTTCGCCACGCCACCGCAGTTCATCTTCACGCCCACGCTGGAGAACTACCTGCACATCAACGAGCGCAGCAACTACTTCAGCTTCGCCTGGAACTCGGTGGTGATTTCCTTCAGCGCCACCGCCCTGTGCCTGCTGATTGCGGTGCCGGCGGCCTACTCCATGGCGTTCTATGAAACCCAGCGCACCAAAGGCACGTTGCTGTGGATGCTCTCCACCAAGATGCTGCCGCCAGTGGGCGTGCTGATGCCGATCTACCTGCTGGCCAAGCAATTTGGCCTGCTGGACACGCGTCTCGCGTTGATCGTCATCTACACGTTGATCAACCTGCCCATCGTGGTCTGGATGATTTACACCTACTTCAAGGACATTCCCCGCGACATCCTCGAGGCCGCACGCCTGGATGGCGCCACGCTGTGGCAGGAGATGGTCCGCGTGCTGCTGCCGATTGCCAAGGGCGGCCTGGCCTCCACTGTGCTGCTGTCACTGATCCTGTGCTGGAACGAGGCCTTCTGGTCGCTGAACCTCACCTCCTCCAAGGCCGCGCCGCTGACGGCGTTGATTGCCTCCTATTCCAGCCCGGAAGGTTTGTTCTGGGCCAAATTGTCGGCCGTCTCGACCCTGGCCTGCGCGCCGATCCTGATCTTCGGCTGGATCAGCCAGAAACAGCTGGTGCGCGGTTTGTCCTTCGGCGCGGTGAAATAACGCGCCCTACCCAATAATCAGAAGTGGAGGCCCATCATCATGGCCAACCTGAAAATCAAGAATCTGCAAAAGGGTTTCGAAGGCTTCTCCATCATCAAGGGCATCGACCTTGAGGTGAACGACCGCGAGTTCGTGGTCTTCGTCGGCCCGTCGGGCTGTGGCAAGTCCACGCTGCTGCGGCTGATCGCCGGCCTTGAAGAAGTCAGTGACGGCACCATCGAACTGGATGGCCGGGACATTACCGAAGTCAGCCCGGCCAAGCGTGACCTGGCGATGGTGTTTCAGACCTACGCCTTGTACCCGCACATGAGCGTGCGCAAGAACATGTCCTTCGCCCTGGACCTGGCCGGCGTGCCCAAGGCCGAGGTCGAGAAGAAGGTCAACGAAGCGGCGCGCATCCTTGAGCTGGGGCCGATGCTCGAGCGCAAGCCCAAGCAACTGTCTGGCGGCCAGCGCCAGCGTGTAGCGATTGGCCGGGCCATCGTGCGCAACCCGAAAATCTTCCTGTTCGACGAACCCCTGTCCAACCTCGACGCGGCCCTGCGGGTGCAGATGCGCCTGGAACTGGCACGCCTGCACAAAGAGTTGCAGGCGACCATGATCTACGTGACTCACGACCAGGTCGAAGCCATGACCCTGGCCGACAAGGTGGTGGTGCTCAATGGCGGGCGCATCGAACAGGTCGGTTCACCGCTGGAGCTGTATCACCAGCCAGCCAACCTGTTTGTCGCCGGGTTCCTCGGCACGCCGAAAATGGGCTTTCTCAAAGGCAAGGTCACCGGCCTGGACAGTCAGGGCTGTGAAGTGCTGCTGGACGCCGGCACCCGTATCAGCCTGCCCTTGAGCGGTGCCAGCCTGAGCGTCGGCGGCGCGGTGACCCTGGGGATTCGCCCCGAACACCTGAATCTGGCGCAACCGGGTGATTGCACCCTGCAAGTCACCGCCGACGTCAGCGAGCGGCTGGGCAGCGACACCTTCTGTCACGTCGTCACGGCCTCCGGCGAAGCCTTGACCATGCGCGTTCGCGGCGACCTGGCGAGCCGTTTCGGCGAGCAACTGAGCCTGCACCTGGACGCTGAACACTGCCACTTATTCGATGCCGAGGGCGTTGCGGTGACCCGCGCGCTGCGCGCCGCCGCCTGATTGCCGAGACCTGCGATGAAACTCAACCGACAAAACCTGCACAACCTCAACCCTGGCGTCGCCCTGCCCGCCTACCCTTTGGGCGACGTCCGCCAGGGCATCGCCCACATCGGCGTCGGCGGTTTCCACCGGGCGCACCAGGCCTATTACACCGACGCGCTGATGAATACCGGCGCCGATCTGGACTGGGCCATCTGCGGCGTGGGCCTGCGGGCCGAGGATCGCCGTGCCCGGGATGACCTGGCCGGCCAGGACTACCTGTTCACCCTGTACGAACTGGGCGACACCGATGACACCGAAGTTCGCGTGATCGGCGCGATCAATGACATGTTGCTGGCTGAAGATGGCGCCCAGGCGCTGATCGACAAACTCGCCGATCCGCAGATCCGCATCGTCTCGCTGACCATCACCGAGGGCGGCTATTGCATCGACGACAGCAACGGTGAGTTCATGGCCCACTTGCCGCAGATCCGGCACGACCTGGCCCATCCTGACGCGCCGAAAACCGTCTTCGGTTTCCTCTGCGCCGCCCTGGCCAAGCGCCGCGCGGCCGGCACCCCGGCGTTCACACTGATGTCCTGCGATAACCTGCCTCACAACGGCGCCGTGACTCGCAAGGCGCTGCTGGCCTTCGCCGCGCTGCGCGATGCGGAGCTGGGGCAATGGATCGACCGCAACGTCAGTTTCCCCAACGCCATGGTCGATCGCATCACGCCCATGACCAGCGTGGCCCATCGCCTGCAACTGCATGATGAACATGGCATCGACGACGCCTGGCCGGTGGTCTGCGAACCGTTCGTGCAATGGGTCCTGGAAGACAAGTTCGTCAACGGTCGCCCGGCCTGGGAAAAGGTCGGCGTGCAGTTCACCGATGACGTCACCCCCTATGAAGAGATGAAGATCAAGCTGCTCAACGGCAGCCACCTGGCGTTGACCTACCTGGGCTTTCTCAAGGGTTATCGCTTCGTCCACGAGACCATGAACGATCCGCTGTTCGTGCGTTACATGCGCGCCTACATGGACCTGGACGTGACGCCGCAACTGGCGCCAGTGCCGGGCATCGACCTGACCGACTACAAGAACACCCTGGTGGAGCGTTTTTCCAACCAGGCCATTGCCGACCAGTTGGAACGGGTCTGTTCGGACGGCTCGTCGAAGTTTCCAAAATTCACGGTGCCGACCATTAACCGCTTGATCGCCGACGGTGGCGAAACCCGCCGCGCGGCGCTGGTGGTGGCCGCCTGGGCCGTGTACCTGAAGGGCGTTGACGAGAACGGCGTGACGTATTCAATCCCGGACCCACGGGCAGCGTTCTGCCAGGCACTGGTGGCTGACGATGCGCTGGTGACCCAGCGGGTGCTGGAGGTGGAAGAAATCTTTGGCACCGCCATTCCCCGCTCGCCGGAGTTCGTGGCAGCATTCGAATGGTGCTGCAACAGCTTGCGCGAACACGGGGTAACGCGAACGCTTGAGCGGATACTGACTGACGTGAACTGAGGTTTAATCGTTCCCACGCTCTGCGTGGGAACGCCTCGACGGACGCTCCGCGTTCGGCTTCTTGGGGACGCGGAGCGTCCCGTGCTGCATTCCCACGCAGAGCGTGGGAACGATCTGACCACTCAGGGGTTTTTCCATGGCAAACCAACAACTGTTCCTGGGCATCGACTGCGGCACCCAAGGCACCAAGGCGCTGATCCTGGACGCGACCAGTGGCCAGGTCCTGGGCCAGGGTGCCGCGGCGCACGCCATGATCAGCGGTCCCAACGGTCGCCGCGAACAAGACACCCAGCAATGGCTTGATGCATTCACCCAGGCGACGCACCAAGCCTTGGCGGACGCTGGGGTCGATGGCCAGGCGATCCTCGGCATCGGCGTCTCCGGCCAGCAACACGGCCTGGTGTTGCTCGATGACCAAGGCCAGGTGCTGCGCCCGGCCAAGCTGTGGTGCGACACCGAGACAACGCCGGAAAACGATCGACTCCTGGCGCACCTGGGTGGTGAAGACGGCAGCCTCGAACGCCTCGGCGTGGTGATCGCGCCAGGCTACACGGTTTCCAAGCTGCTCTGGACGCGGGAGCAGCATCCCCAGGTTTTCGAACGCATCGCCAGCGTCCTGCTGCCTCACGACTTCCTCAACTACTGGCTCACCGGCCGCCATTGCAGCGAATACGGCGACGCCTCGGGAACCGGCTACTTCAACGTACGCACCCGCCAATGGGACGTGCAACTGTTACAACACATCGACCCCAGCGGTCGCTTGCAAGCAGCGCTGCCGGAACTGATCGAGGCCCATCAACCGGTCGGACGCATCCTGCCGGCCATTGCTGCGCACTTGGGCATCAACCCCGAGGCGGTGGTGGCCAGTGGTGGTGGCGACAATATGATGGGCGCCATCGGCACCGGGAACATCCAGCCCGGCGTGATCACCATGAGCCTCGGTTCCTCCGGTACGGTCTACGCCTATGCCGCCGAACCTGCGGTCAGTCCACAGCCGTCCGTGGCGACGTTCTGCTCCTCCAGCGGTGGCTGGCTGCCGTTGATCTGCACCATGAACCTGACCAACGCCACCGGGGCGATTCGCGAATTGCTGGCGCTGGACATCGACACGTTCAACGCCCTGGTGGTCCAGGCTCCGATTGGCGCCGAGGGCGTGTGCATGCTGCCGTTCCTCAACGGCGAGCGTGTTCCCGCCCTGCCCCACGCCACCGGCAGCCTGCTGGGCCTGACCACCACCAACCTGACCCGGGCCAACCTGTGTCGCGCCGTGGTCGAAGGCACGACCTTCGGTTTGCGCTATGGCTTGGACCTGCTGCGGGCCAACGGACTCCAGGCCCAGAGCATTCGCCTGATCGGCGGTGGTTCGAAGAGCGCGGAGTGGCGGCAGATCGTCGCCGACATCATGGACACCACGGTCATTTGCACCGAACAGAGCGAAGCAGCTGCCTTGGGGGCGGCGATCCAGGCAGCATGGTGCCACTCCGGTTCACAGACAGGCTTGGCCGAACTGTGCGAGCGCTGCGTCAAGCTCGACCCGAGCAGCGAAACCCTGCCAATCGCCGCGCATGTCGCGGCGTCGCAACAGGCTTATGAACGTTATCGACAACACGTCGCAACCCTTTGAGAGCGGGAAACTATGTATTTGGTGTGTGGTGAAGCGCTGTTTGATTTTTTCAGTGAGACCGAGGCGGATGGCCCGGCCTCGCAAGTGAACTACAAGGCTATTGCCGGTGGTTCACCGTTCAACGTGGCCGTGGGGCTGCGTCGCCTGGGTGTTGAATCGGCGCTGTTTACCGGGTTGTCCACCGACTACCTGGGACGACGCTTGCAGCAGGTTTTGCTCAATGAAGGTGTCAGCGCCCAATATCTGGTGGACTTCGACGCACCAACCACCCTGGCGATGGTCGCCGTAGGCGCCAATGGTTCGCCCCACTACAGTTTTCGCGGCGAAGGCTGTGCGGACCGACAACTGAGCCTGGCGCATCTACCGGACCTGGGCCCCGAGGTACGCGGCTTGCATTTCGGCTCGTTCTCGCTGGTGGTCCAGCCCATCGCCGATACGCTCCTGGCCCTGATGCAACGCGAAAGCGGCCGCCGCCTGATCAGCCTCGACCCGAATGTGCGACTCAACCCGCAGCCGGATATCGAGCTGTGGCGCTCGCGGATTGCGACGCTGGTGCAATATGCCGACCTGGTCAAGGTCAGTGACGAAGACCTGAACCTGCTCTACCCCGGGAAAGAACCGGAGTCGATCATCGAAGGTTGGCTGGGGAACCGCTGCCAATTGGTCTTCCTGACCCGTGGCGGCCAGGGCGCTACGGTCTTCAGTCGCCAACACGGCTCATGGTCGCTGCCGTCCTGTCCGGTGACGATCGCCGACACCGTGGGTGCAGGCGATACCTTCCAGGCCGCACTGATTGCGTGGTTGACTGAACAACAATTGGATTCGATCGAGGGCTTGCACACCCTGACCCGGGAACAGATCAGCGCAATGCTTGAGTTCGCCATTCGCGCGGCCGCCCTGACTTGCGGCAAAACCGGGCCAGACCTGCCCTATAGGCAACAATTGAACTGAATGGCGCATCGCAGCTAAAAAAACTGGACGCCGGGTTCGGACATGACCGGACCCGAGCGTCAGGCTTACAAGGACAAGGCCGTTATCAGCGGCCAGTCATCCGCTGGTGTTGCTGATGAAAGTGATTGCCAGCGGCAGGGTTACGGTCAAGTTCCGTACGCAACTCGGCGATCAGGTCGTTGATGGCCCGGCAACCGGTGAGTTTCCTGGCATCAATGTCGGTTTTGATCAAGGCCACGTGATCGGTCTTGTGGTCATCGAAGATCTTGATCGTCATCGTCAGCTCAGGTGACAACGTGCATTGCGAGCGCTTGGGCAACAAGCTGCTTTCAATGATGTTTCGCATTTCGAGGGCAGATAGAAACATGGCGACTCTCTCCTGTTGAGGCGGCCAACTTATGTTCACGCCGACGGTATTTTCGTCCGTTTTCTTCCCTGCGGACTGGGACTACGAATACCGTGCCGTTCGTTCGTTCTTTTTAGCGTTTTCAGTCAACGAGTTCGCCAGGCGAACTCTTGAATCATCCCGCAAGAAGCATGCCTGTATTGAAGACATTGCGGATTGATCTGAATCAAGCGCTTAGCTTCGTCCCGCGCCAGAGAGCTCGTGCAAAATGCAAGGAAACGCTACTTTTTCCATGCAAACTGCAATCGCTTTTATCCTGTTCGCAATCTAGATTAGCCCCTATTGCGAAGACGCAAGTGGGCATCCGTCGCCTGCTTCAAAAAAAGTGTGACGTAGCGTAAAAAACTCAAAATGCGCCCACCGCCGCACGCTCGGCCACGTGGCGCAAGCTGTCGAAATTGATATTGGCACCGGAATCGATCGCCACCAGCGTCTGGCCTCGCGCGCCCGTGTGCGCCACGTATTGCTTGATACCTGCCACCGCCAGTGCGCCCGACGGTTCAGTGATGGAACGGGTATCGTCATAGATGTCCTTGATCGCGGCGCACAGTTGATCGTTGCTCACGGTCATCACTTCATCGACATAGAAACGGCAGATATCGAAGCCATGGGCGCCAATCTGCGCCACCGCCACGCCATCGGCGAAGGTTCCCACCTCTGGCAAGGTCACCCGCTCATCGGCTGCCAGCGCCGCCTGGAGACAGGCAGAATGCTGCGACTCGACGCCGATGATGCGCACTTCCGGGCGCAGGTACTTGACGTAGGCCGCGATCCCGGCAATCAGCCCACCGCCGCCGACCGGGACGAAAATCGCATCCAGCTGGCCGGGGTGTTGGCGCAGGATTTCCATGGCGACGGTACCCTGCCCGGCGATCACGTCCGGGTCATCGAAAGGCGAGACGAACTCCCGCCCGGTCTGCTCGGCCAGGTCCAGCGCGTGCGCCAGGGCAAATGGAAAGCTTTTCCCGTGCAGAATCGCTTCGGCGCCTCGGTTGCGCACGCCCAGCACCTTCAATTGCACAGTGGTCACAGGCATGACGATGCTGGCCGAAATCCCCAATTCCCGTGCCGCCAGCGCGACACCCTGGGCATGATTGCCGGCGGACGCGGTGATGACGCCACGGGTACGCTGCTCCGGGGTCAGTTGCACGAGTTTGTTGTAGGCACCGCGGATCTTGAAGGAAAAAGTCGGTTGCAGGTCTTCGCGCTTGAGCAGGATCCGGTTACCCAAGGCCTCGGACAATGCGGGAGCCGCTTGCAGCGGCGTGCGCACGGCCAGCTCATAGACCGGCGCGGCGAGAATCTTCTTAACGTAGTGCTCAAGCAGGGCTTGCTCGGTGCGGGTAACGGTCATGGCGATCTCCTGGTTCGGGCAGAGCCCAGGAGACAGAAAGAAAAAACCCGCCTCCAGGGCGGGTTGGGTGCAGCCGTCAGCTAACCCGCCAAATAAGGAATGGCGGTAATAATGCTTGGCTGGCTGCGCAGTACGGTTGAAGTCATGGGTGGAAATTAGCGGTGCGTTGGTGGCAAGTCAATGGCAAATATTGATTAGCTGTAGCGACAGTCTCAAGTGAACAGCATTACCTGTGGGAGCGAGCTTGCTCGCGATAGCGGTGTGTCAGTCAGCATCAATGTCGGTTGACCCAAAGCCATCGCGAGCAAGCTCGCTCCCACATTTTCTACAATTACTTGAGTCCGACCTTATACAACGCCCCGTCGTCCTCATCCGTCAGCACATACAGGTAACCGTCCGGCCCCTGGCGAACATCCCGCACTCGCGCCTTGAGCTCACCCAGCAAACGCTCTTCGTGGACGACCTTGTCGCCCTGCAATTGCAGGCGGATCAGTTCCCCGGGCACCAGCGCCCCAATGAACACGTTGCGCTGCCAGGCCTTGAAACGATCATGGTCGTAGAACGCCATGCCGCTGAGCCCCGGTGATACCTGCCAGACATGGTGTGGGCCAACGGTGCCCTCGACGGTCTTGCCCTGGGCTTCGGGAATCGGGGCACCGGAGTAGTTGATGCCATGGGTCGCCGATGGCCAGCCGTAGTTCTTGCCGCGCTCGATGATGTTCATCTCATCACCGCCCTTGGGCCCGTGTTCGTTCTCCCACAACGTGCCATTCCAAGGGTTGAGGGCCGCACCCTGGGGGTTGCGCATGCCGTAGGACCATATCTCGGGACGGACATTTTTCTGGCCGACAAAGGGGTTGTCGTCGGGCACCTTGCCGTCGGGGTAGATGCGCACGACCTTGCCTTGCAGCTTGTCCAGGTCCTGGGCCGTGGGCCGCTCGTTGTTTTCCCCCAAGGTAATGAACAGATAACCGTCGCGGTCGAAGACCAGGCGCGAGCCAAAGTGGTTGCCCGTGGACAACTTGGGCTGCTGACGGAAGATCACGTCGAAATTCTTCAGGCTCTTGAGGTCTTCGGACAGTTGCCCGCGCCCCACGGCGGTGCCGGCCTTGCCGTCTGCGCCCGCCTCGGCATAAGACAGGTAGACGGTGCGGTCCTGCTTGAAGTCGGGCGACAGCACCACGTCCAGCAGACCGCCCTGGCCCTTGGCCCACACTTCTGGCACGCCACTCAAGGGTGCGGACAATTGGCCATCGGGGCTGACCACGCGCAGGTTGCCCGGTCGCTCCGTCACCAGCATGCCCTGCTGGCCAGGCAAGAATGCGACGGACCAAGGGTGCTCCAGCCCCTTGACCACGGTGGTCACTTCCACGGTGCCCTCCTCGCTCTTGAATGATTGGGTCGGCGCGCCAGCCGCCGGCGTGGCAAGGGTCAGGGCAGCGCTGGCGCAACATGCGGCCAGGAGTGTTTTACGCAACATGCACAATTCCTTCTGTGGTGTGAAAAGAGAGCGACGGTCTCCAGTACCTAGCGGTTGCCATTTTGGCTGCTCCTGGGTGGCGTAGGAGACTCGATGGTGGGACGCGGCGAACCCGAGGGCTGGCCGGACCGGGGATACCCATTGCCGATGCCGCCGTTTTCCAGGGTCGGTGGGCGCGGTACCGGTACCGTAGGGTTGTCATGAATCGTCGGCACATTGGACCGCGTGCCCTGCATGCTGTTGGGATTGGCCCGCCGCGTCGGGCTGTTATAGGGATTGTTGTTGCCCGGCAGATTCTGGGCCAGAACCACGGGGCCTCCGCCCGGCGTGGCGGCTTGGGCGGCGGCGGTCAGCAATAGCGTCATGATGGCAATTATCAGCCTGTTCATTCGGACACCTCTTGAGTTCAGGCATATCGAAAACACGCTACGCCGCAGGTTCGCCCTTGTTAAGCGAAATGTCCGGGTGAAGATGTAACGAAGAGTCTCCAAACCAATGTGGGAGCGAGCTTGCTCGCGATAGCGGAGGGTCAGCTTGCGTCAATGGCACCTGTACCGTCGCCATCGCGAGCAAGCTCGCTCCCACAGCGGAAACTTTTCCCAAGGCGCGAAGGTCACCAGAAAGACATCCACCGGCAAGGACAACACCACCATGGCACGGGCAATCTGGAAAGGCGCAATCAGTTTCGGGCTGGTCCACATTCCTGTCGCGCTGGTGTCGGCCACCTCGTCCCAGGGTGTGGATTTTGACTGGCTGGACAAACGCAGCATGGACCCGGTGGGCTACAAACGGGTCAACAAGGCCACGGGCAAGGAAGTGACCAAGGACGACATCGTCAAGGGCGTCCAGTACCAGAAAGGCCAGTACGTGCTGCTCAGCGAGGAAGAAATTCGTTCCGCCCACCCCAAGTCCACCCAGACCATCGATATCTTTGCCTTTGTCGACAGCGAGAAGATCCCGTTGCAAAACATCGACACGCCCTACTTTCTCGCCCCCGACAAACGCGGTGGCAAAGTCTATGCCCTGCTGCGCGAAACCCTGATCAAGACCAACAAGGTCGCCCTGGCCCATGTCGTGCTGCACACCCGCCAGCACCTGGCGGCGCTCATGCCCCTTGAATCGGCGCTGGTACTGGTGATGCTGCGCTGGCCTGCGGAGGTACGCGACCTTGATGTCCTGGAGCTGGGCGACGAGGTGACGAACCCGACCCTGGCCAAGGGCGAGCTGGAAATGGCCAAGCGTCTCGTGGAAGACATGAGCGCCGACTGGGAGCCGCAAGAATACCGGGACAGTTTCGAAGACAAAATCATGGAACTGGTGGAGAAAAAGGCCAACGAAGGCCGCCTCGAAGCGGTGGAAACCGACCCGGGCGAAGAACGCAAGACCGCCGATGTCATCGACCTCACCGAGTTGCTCAAGCGCAGCCTGGGCAGCAAGGGCAAGGCCACCGACAAATCCGCCGGGAAGCCCCTTGCAAAACCTGCGAAAGCCGGCAAATCCGCTCCTGCCAAAAAAGCCACCAAGGCCTCCCGGGGGTAAACCCTGGCGTGCGCAATACAAGGGAATCGTCATGGCCAACGCCGAGAGTGAATCTGCCCGTTTGTCCAACGCCAAACCTGACGCTACGACGACGGCCCGCAAGGCGCCTCAAAACCGCCTGCCCGAGCGCCTGGCGCCGCAATTGGCCACGCCCGTGGAAGAGCCGCCCACCGGCGAATGGCGCTATGAAGTCCAATTCCACGGTTATCGACTGCTGACCCGCATCGAACATGGCGAAGTCCGCTTGTTCAATCGCAATCACCAGGACTGGACCGAGCGGCTGAAGCTGCATGCCGACGCCCTGGCCGGGTTGAACCTGGGGGACAGTTGGCTCGACGGCGAACTGGTTCTGCTCGATGAGACCGGCCACTCCGATTTCGCGGCCCTGCGCCAGGCCTTCGACATCAGCCGCACCGTCGACATGGTGTATTTCCTGTTCGATGCGCCGTTCCTCAATGGTGCCGACCTGCGCCAGGCGCCGGTGGAAGAGCGTCGTGCAGCCCTGAAAAAAGCCCTCGGCAACAACGCCAGCAAGCGCCTGCGCTTTTCCGAGTGGTTTTCCGCCAGCCAGCACGACATGTTCGAAAGCGCTATCGCGCTCTCACTGGACAGCGTGGTCGGCAAGCGCCTGGGCAGCCCCTATATGTCCCAGCGAAGCGCCGATTGGGTAAAACTCAAGTGCCGGTTGCGCCAGGCTTTCGTCATCGTCGGGTTCACCCACCCCCAAGGCAAGCGCAGCGGTTTCGGCGCGCTGTTGCTGGCTGTCAACGGGCCCTCGGGGCTGGTGTACGCCGGTCGGGTCGGGACAGGGTTCAGCCAGGCGCAAATCAAACAATTACACGCGCAACTGTGCGCGCAGCAGCGCGAGACTTCGCCACTGGCGTTGCCACTCGACGGTGTGCGGGGGCGCGGCGTGCAATGGGTCGAGCCCGGCCTGACCTGCGAGGTCGAGTTCACAGAATGGAGCCGCGACAACCAGGTGCGCCAGGCTATTTTCCTGGACTTGTCGAGCACTATGCCGGCCAACAAGGTAGTTCGCGAACAGCCCCTGCCGATAAAGCCCGCGACACCAGAACCCAAGCGTCGCAGCAAAGCCCGCGCGGCCAAAGTCGACGGCGTGACAATCACCCACGCCGATCGGGTCATCGACAGTGTCAGCGGTGTGCAAAAGGCCGAGCTGGCGCAGTATTACCTGGACATCGCCCCGTGGATCCTGCCGCACCTCAAGCAGCGGCCGGTCGCGCTGCTGCGGGCACCGGACGGTATCGGCGAAGAGCAGTTCTTTCAAAAACACGCCGATCGCCTGGAGATTCCCCATATCAAACAGCTGGATCCGCGACTGGACCCAGGCCATGCGGCGCTGATGGAAATCGATGACATCCACGCCCTGGTCAGCGCGGCGCAGATGGGCACGGTGGAACTGCACACCTGGACCGCGACCCACGACCGGATCGAGACCCCCGACCTGTTTGTCCTGGACCTGGACCCGGATCCTTCGCTGCCCTGGAGCGCCATGATCGAGGCGACCCACATGACCTTGACGGTGCTCGACGAGTTGGGTTTACAGGCTTTTCTCAAGACCAGCGGTGGCAAAGGCATGCACGTGATCGTGCCCTTGGCGAGAAGTGAAGGCTGGGACACCACCAAGGCGTTCGCCAAGGCCATCTCACAGTTCCTGACCCGGCAAATGCCAGAGCGCATCACGGCCACCATGGGACCGAAGAACCGCGTCAGGAAAATATTCGTCGACTACCTGCGCAACGCCCGCGGCGCGAGCACGGTGGCCGCCTACTCGGTGCGCGCCAGGCCCGGCCTGCCGGTGTCGGTGCCGATTGCCCGGGCCGAACTGCAGACCCTGCGCAACGCCCAGCAATGGGACATCTATACCGCCCTGGAACGAGCCAAGGGCTTGGGCGCCGATCCTTGGGAAGGCTACAACCACCGCCAGCGGATCACGGCCAGGATGTGGGAGCAACTGGATGCGCAAAAACCCACCGACTGAATGTAGGAGCTGTCGAGTGCAACGAGGCTGCGATCTTTCCACAACCCATTGAGTCCAGAGCGAACGATCAAGATCAAAAGATCGCAGGCTTCGCCAGCGCCTACATCCAGATAAAGATCACCAGCAAGCCACCAAAGAACGCCCACTTCTGCAGGTAATAAAGCGTGCGGTTGCGTTTTTTCAGGGCCTTGCCCTGCAACCGTATCTTGTAGAGCCTGGAGAACGCCCGGTTCAAGGCACCCGTCCTGTCGCCCGCGTCGTTGGGCGCACCGGCCGCCGCCATCACGGTGCGGCTGAACCAGCGGTTGAACGCGGCTGCCCAGCGAAACTTCATGGGCCGCTCCACGTCGCAGAACAAAATGATGCGGTTCTGGGCGGTGGTGTTCTCGGCGTAATGAATGAACGTTTCGTCGAAGATCACCGCCTCGCCATCGCGCCAATGATAAGGCTCACCATCGACATTGATGTAGCAACCAGCATCGTTGGGCGTTTCCAGGCCCAGGTGATACCGATAGGACCCGGCGTAGGGGTCGCGGTGCCGGACCAGTTTCGAGCCCGGCGGCAACTCGGCGAACATCGCTGCCTTGATCGAGCCGATGCTCTGCACCAGTTCGGTGGTGCGGGGGCACAGCTTCATGGCCGAAGGATGGCTGTCGCCGTACCACTTCAGGTAGAAACGCTTCCAACCGGTCTTGAAGAACGAGTTGAAACCCACATCGTCGTATTGCTCGGAACGTTTGATCTCCCCCGCGTGCAGCAGGCCCAGGCCTTCGGCCCGGATCTCTTGCCAGTGGGCCTGCAACGGGCTCAGGTCCGGGAACTGCGCCGGGCTCAGGAACGGCCTGTTGGGCAGTTTCGAGCACAGGTAAAGCAGGCAATTGATCGGCGCGAGAAACGACGAATGATCGCTCAGCTGGCGTCCGAACTTATGCCGCACGCGACCGCGCAGATGAACGTAGCCAATGGAGAAGATGTAGAGCGCGACTATGATGAGCTTCACGAAAAACCGTCACAATGCTGGAGTGAACAGGTTGTTTCCCCCGAGCCAGCCAAGCGGCAAGGGAGATGGCATAGGGTGAGATGGCATTCTAGCCACAGTTTGTAACCGAAAGTTATCCTTCAATTGTGAAAAACTGTCTTGCCCGGGCAATACCCTATCGTTTATGCGGCCAGACCAGTACAATCGCCGCCAACTATTACGCGCCCCCTTTGGTCGATACCGCAAACGCGGCTTCGGCGCACGTCTACCGGGCCAGGCGCTCCGTATTGCTGCTGTCCTCTTATGCCGGATGGACCCTTGCGCTTGCGACCGCGACGCCTTTGCGCGGTCGGGACGTGCGCAAACAGGTACTGAACAGGTACTGCCGCACCCTTAGCTACTCTGAATGTTCCGCAGGATAAACCTTTGATCTCTACAGCTAACATCACGATGCAGTTCGGCGCCAAGCCACTGTTCGAAAACGTCTCTGTCAAATTCGGCGCGGGTAACCGCTACGGTCTGATTGGCGCCAACGGTTGCGGCAAGTCGACCTTCATGAAAATCCTCGGTGGTGACCTCGAGCCGTCCGGCGGCCAAGTCATGCTCGAACCGAACGTGCGCCTGGGTAAACTGCGCCAGGACCAGTTCGCCTACGAAGAATTCACCGTGATCGATACCGTGATCATGGGTCACGAAGAGCTGTGGAAGGTCAAGGCCGAGCGCGATCGCATCTATTCGCTGCCGGAAATGACCGAAGAAGACGGCATGGCCGTGGCCGAGCTGGAAACCGAATTTGCCGAGATGGACGGCTACACAGCCGAATCCCGTGCCGGTGAACTGCTGTTGGGCCTGGGGATTGGCATCGAGCAGCATTTCGGCCCGATGAGCGAAGTGTCGCCAGGCTGGAAGCTGCGTGTATTGCTGGCCCAGGCGCTGTTCTCCGACCCGGAAGTGCTGCTGCTCGACGAACCGACCAACCACCTGGATATCAACACCATCCGCTGGCTGGAAAACGTGCTGACCCAGCGTTCGAGCCTGATGATCATCATCTCCCACGACCGTCACTTCCTGAACAGTGTCTGCACCCACATGGCGGACCTGGACTACGGCGAGCTGCGCCTGTTCCCGGGCAACTACGACGAGTACATGACCGTGGCGACCCAGTCCCGCGAGCAACTGCTGTCGGACAACGCCAAGAAGAAAGCACAGATTTCCGAGCTGCAGTCGTTCGTCAGCCGCTTCTCGGCCAACGCCTCGAAAGCCAAGCAGGCCACCTCTCGCGCCAAGCAGATCGACAAGATCCAGCTGGCCGAGGTCAAGCCTTCGAGCCGTGTCAGCCCGTTCATTCGC
The DNA here is from genome assembly GCF_019956035.1 of Pseudomonas sp. A-RE-22. Taxonomy (NCBI): domain Bacteria; kingdom Pseudomonadati; phylum Pseudomonadota; class Gammaproteobacteria; order Pseudomonadales; family Pseudomonadaceae; genus Pseudomonas; species Pseudomonas sp. A-RE-22. Next base: position 62,548 of record NZ_JAHBCZ010000098.1, on the reverse strand, counting down.
TTCGAACAGACCAAGAAACTGCACCGCCAGGCGGTCATTGTCGAACGCATGGCCAAGGGTTTTGATGGCAAGCCGCTGTTCAAGGACTTCAGTTTCACCGTCGAAGCCGGTGAACGCGTGGCGATCATTGGCCCGAACGGTATCGGCAAGACCACCTTGCTACGCACCCTGGTCAATGAACTGGAACCCGATGCCGGTACCGTGAAATGGACCGACGCCGCAGAGCTGGGCTACTACGCCCAGGACCATGCCCACGACTTCGAGGACGACGTCAACCTGTTCGACTGGATGGGCCAGTGGACCCAGGGCGGCGAACAACTGGTTCGTGGCACCTTGGGCCGCATGCTCTTCTCCAACGACGAGATCCTCAAGTCGGTCAAGGTCATTTCCGGTGGTGAGCAAGGCCGCATGCTGTTTGGCAAGCTGATCCTGCAAAAGCCCAACGTGCTGGTCATGGACGAACCGACCAACCACTTGGACATGGAATCGATCGAAGCGCTGAACCTGGCGCTGGAAAACTACCCGGGCACGCTGATCTTCGTCAGCCATGACCGTGAGTTCGTCTCCTCCCTGGCCACCCGCATCATCGAGCTGAGCGCCGATGGCGTGGTCGACTTCAGCGGCACCTATGACGACTACCTGCGTAGCCAGGGCGTGGTGTTCTAAGGACAGCCCTTGGCTGTTCGCTGCAAAAGCAAAGCCCTGTCCACTGTGACAGGGCTTTTTGTATTGCAAGGGTAAAAAACTGTGGGAGCGAGCTTGCTCGCGAAGGGGTCGGTGCATACAACCTCAGTTGAAACTGAACATCCGCCGTCGCCAGCACATTTAGTTAGCCTGCTTTCTTTTATCCTCTCCTCGCGCCATGATGAGGCTCTCTTACCGCTGCCCGCGAACGAGCCCTATGCCCACGCCCGCACCTGCCTCCAGCTCCCTGTCGATCACCCTGCAGATCGTCTCCATCGTTTTCTACACCTTCATCGCCTTCCTCTGCATCGGCCTGCCCATTGCCGTGCTGCCGGGTTATGTCCACGAACAACTGGGCTTCAGCGCGGTGGTGGCCGGGTTGACCATCGGTTCACAGTACTTGGCGACCCTGCTCAGCCGCCCCATGGCCGGGCGGCTGTCGGACAGCGTCGGCACCAAGCGGGCAATCGTCTATGGGCTGTCGGGGATTGTGCTCAGCGGCGTGCTGACTCTGCTCTCGACCTTGCTGCAAAGCTTTCCCCTGCCCAGCCTGTTGATTCTGATTGTTGGGCGCTTGCTGCTCGGCGTGGCCCAAGGGCTGATTGGCGTGGGCACCATCAGTTGGTGCATGGGCCAGGTGGGTGTGGAGCACACCGCCCGCTCGATTTCCTGGAACGGCATCGCTTCGTACGGAGCCATCGCCATCGGCGCCCCGCTGGGCGTGGTGATGGTCGGTGAGCTGGGGTTCGCCAGCCTGGGCGTCGCCTTGTCGCTGCTGGCCGGGGCGGCGCTGTTGATCATTCGCAACAAGCCGTCGGTGCCGGTCATTCGTGGCGAGCGCTTGCCTTTCTGGGCGGTGTTTGGGCGCATTGCGCCGTTCGGGGCAGGCCTGAGCCTGGCGTCGATCGGCTATGGCACGCTCACCACATTCATCACGCTGTTCTATATCAGTCGCGGCTGGACCGGCGCGGCCTGGTGCCTGACAGTCTTCGGTGTCTGCTTCATCCTGGCGCGGTTGTTGTTCATTTCCAGCATCGCCCGTTTCGGGGGTTTCAACTCGGCCATTGCCTGCATGAGCATCGAAACCCTCGGGCTGGTATTGCTGTGGCTGGCACCGTCCACCGCGTTCGCCCTGGTTGGTGCCGGGCTGGCCGGTTTCGGGCTGTCGCTGGTATATCCGGCGTTGGGGGTGGAGGCCATCAAGCAAGTGCCGAACACCAGCCGGGGGGCCGGCTTGAGTGCCTATGCGGTGTTCTTTGACCTGGCGCTGGCGATTGCCGGTCCGTTGATGGGGGCAGTGGCGTTGAACCTGGGCTATTCGTCGATCTTCTTCTGTGCTGCCTTGTTGTCCCTTACCGGGCTGGGTCTGACTCTGCTGCTGCGTCGCCGAGCCGTAAGCGCACCTTATTGATCGTAATACTGAAGGTCCGGTATTTACTTGTTCTTGTGTGTATATCCGTTACCGCAGAAATGGATATACACACCATCCTTACGTAAAAACCATGCCCCTCGGAACAGAAGATCAGAATCTCCGGGAACGCTTAAGTGAACAGCTTATTGATCAGCCGTCCTCATCCCCGCCCGGGTCGGCTTGCCCAAAGCCTCGCCGAAGAAGCGGCTGGCCTCGGAGATCATGGTGCGGTGGATGTCCTTGCGATCGACACCGTCAGCATCCGTGCACAGCGCCGGCATCGCGGCGATCTGTTCGTCGGTGCACGGTGCCAGGAAAACAAAATGCCCCGCGCCGGCCAGGGTCTTGAAGTCCGGTGCAGTGGGCAGCTTGCGGGCCAGCGCGGCGGCATTCTTGTCGAAGGCCACGAGTTTGTCGCCATCGCCGCTGTACAGCAGCACCGGCACGTGGACATCGGCCAAGGTATGACGGCCAAACTTCAGGCTCAATGGCGCCATCAACAACAATGCCCGGACCCTGGGATCAGCCACTGGTTGCAGGTCATCGCGGTCAACGATCAGTTCGCCTTGGGTATTGCAGGCGTCTCGGTCATCCGGTCGCTCCACGCAGTAGCGGCGCAGACGATTGAGGTCCGGCGTCGCACCGGACAGGATCAACGCGGTTTCGCCACCGGCCGAATAGCCGATCACCCCGACCTGCCCGGCGTTGACGAACGGCGAGAGCATCGGGTCATTGAGCGTGGCGGTGATGGCTTCGGAAATCTGGATCGGCCGCCCGTACAGATTGCTCAGGGTGCCAAGCCGGCTGTGATCCTGGGCGTTGTCGCCAGGGTGAATCACTGCCACCACGACAAACCCCTTGCGTGCCAGGGAGGTGGCCAGGTCATGCAGGGCCAGCGGCGTACCGGTATTGCCATGGGACAGCATCAGCAGCGGAAAACGGCCGATGGCGATCTGGGCGTCTGGCGCGGCATCGATCTGGTAGCCACCCAGCAGGCTGGACTGTTCCCGGTCGGTGGACGGATAAAAGGCGATGGCGTGCATCGGCTGCTGATCCAGCGGATCGAGAAAGCTCAGCTCATGGAAACCGGCGCTCCAATGCGGATGCGGCCCCGGTGCGGCCTGCACTGAACCGAGACTGGCAAACAAGCAAAGCAGCAGCGCTGCACCAAAACGCGTCATCGAATCTTCCACCTTCACCAGCGCACGGGAAGGCCCCGTCGCTCGCCGTCTTGGCCGTGCATAACCTGCGCCAGAAATCCAGGCGCCGAATGCAGTAAAACCCTGCATCCCGGCCATCCAATGACGACGAGAATACAGGGTTTTACGAAGACTGCCCCAATAGCTTTGGTGCCTTCACGCAGGTTTTACGCGGCGGCGAACTGCTGGCCGATTTGCAACGCGGCTTCGCTCATGGCTTTGGTGCGCATGTCATCACCGTAGGCCAGGCCTTCGGCACGGACAACTTCGATATCGGTGATGCCGAGGAAACCGAACACCAGCTTGAGATAGTCCTCGTGACCCACGCCGCTCGGTTGGCCGGCATGCAAACCACCCGAGGTGGAAACGATCACCAGTTTCTTGCCACCACACAGGCCTTCAGGACCGGCTTCAGTGTAGCGGAACGTCTGGCCGGCCACGGCAATGCGGTCGATCCAGGCCTTGAGCTGGGTCGGAATGCTGAAGTTGTACATCGGCGCGGCGATGACCACCGCATCAGCCGCCAGGAACTCAGCCATTGCCGACGCGCTGAGATCGGCTTCGTGCTTGAGAGCTGCGTCGCGCAATTCGGCGCTGGTGCCGGCGGCAACCAGCGTCTGGGCGGAAAAATGGCTGATAGCGTCAGCGGCCAAGTCGCGATAAGTCACCGTGATGCCTGGCTCGGCGGCTTTCCAGGCTTCAACCACTTCACGGCTCAATTGGCGGGAAGCGGAGTTGTCGCCGAGGATGCTCGAATCGATGTGCAGCAGTTTCATGTCAGTGCTCTCCAAGTGAGGACCGCAACCGGGCGATCAATTGGCGACAATCCTATCGATGAAGCCAATGATCGATAAGTCAGCACAAATGCGATAGTTTGTCCCACTGACAGGACAATCGAGTTCAACATGCAAGATCTCAATGACTTGTACTACTTCGCCAAAGTCGTCGAAGCCGGCGGTTTCGCAGCGGCCGGGCGGTTGCTGGGCATCCCCAAGTCACGACTGTCGCGGCGCATCGCCGAGCTGGAAGAACGCCTCGGCGCCCGGTTGCTCCAGCGCACCACCCGCCAATTGAAATTGACCGCGGTCGGCGAACGTTATCTGCGCCATTGCCAGGCCATGTTGCTGGAGGCCGAGATGGCCGACGAAGCGGTGGCGAGCATGTCCAGCGAGCCCCGCGGCCGATTGCGGGTGTCCAGTCCGGTGGGCCTGGCCCACCAGTTCCTGCCGGTGATAATCGAAACCTTCCTGGTGAAATACCCTTTGGTGCAACTGGATATGACCCTGCTCAACCGGCGGGTGGACTTGATCGGCGAAGGCATCGATGTGGCGTTGCGCGTGCGCGACCTGGGGGACGAGGATCCCTTGCTGATGACCCGGCGCCTGCGCCAGGCGCGGCTGATGATGGTTGCCAGCCCGGCCTTTGTCGAAGGACGGCGGATCGAACCCCCGGATGACCTCAAACAGTTGCCGGTGCTGGGGGCATTGGAAGCCGATCGCCAGGTGCACCTGCGCCTGGTCAGCGCCGATGGGCGGCGTGTGGAACTGGGCCTGGAAGCCCGCCTGGGTATTGACGACTTCATTGTGCGCCGCGCCTGCACCCTCGCCGGCCTGGGCTTCACTTTATTGCCGAGCATGTATTGCGAGCAGGAATTGCGGGACGGCACACTGGTGGAACTCTTGCCTGGATGGTCATCGCCCGATGGCTGGCTCCAGGCGGTCTACCCGCATCGGCGCGGCATGCTGCCAGCGGTGCGTGCATGGATCGATCATTTGGTGGAAGCCTTCGAGGGCTGTGGAGATAGAACGATATGAGGTTGAGCGAAGAGGATGTCGCGCAGTTTTGCCTGGGCCTGCCCGGCGCCAGGGAGGACTACAAATGGGGTGGCGTACGGGTATTTTCCATTGCCGGGAACAAGATGTTCGCCCTGCAGGGCCTGCGAGGCGACTCGCTGGCGTTCAAGGTCGACAAGGATCTGTTCCTGGGCCATTGCGACCGGCCGGGCATTCATCCCGCGCCTTACCTGGCGCGAGCCCAGTGGGTCATCATGCAGGTGCCCTACCCGCTGGATGCCGAAGAGCTGCGTGGCCTGCTGCAACGCTCACACCAATTGGTGGTCAGCAAATTGCCCAAGCGCACGCAGGTGGGCTTGTTGCTCTAGCCATTCAAAACAGATAGCTGCCCAGGAACAACTGGTCGATCCAGAACACCTGGTGCAGCAGCACGATGAACCAGAACACGACCTGAAACGACACTTTGCGGGTCTTGTGGCGAAACAGCTGCTGGGCCAGCAAGGCTCCGGGCCAACCGCCGGCCAGCTCCACCGCATGCAACACGTTTTCCGGGGTGCGCCAGGTGTCGGCGCGCGCCTTGCGCTTGTCGCTCCAGTACAGCAGGAATGCCACCACGCTGACGACGCCATAAGCCACCATCGGCACCCACGACACCGCCCGCAGCCCGAACAGCAGCGAACCGAACAATGGCAAGGCACAGAGCAGCGCAAACACCATCAGTTTGAGCCGCAGGTGCTGCACGGTGCCTTCAGCATTGCGCCCGGCACGTTTGCGCTTGCCTGATTCGTTCATGGCTTGGCAGCGGTCCAGTCCACCCAGCCGAACTGCCAGGTTGCCAGGATCAACAGGCCGAAGGCGATTCGATACCAGGCGAACACGGCGTAGCTGTGGCTGGCGATGAATCGCAGCAGACCCTTGACCGCAATCATGGCGAAAATGAACGCCGTGACGAAGCCAATGGCGAACACCGGGAAATCCGCCGGGACGAACAACTCACGGTATTTGTAGCCCGAGTAGACTGCCGCGCCGACCATGGTCGGCATCGCCAGGAAGAACGAAAACTCGGTAGCGGTTTTACGCGACAGCCCGAACAGCAGGCCACCGATGATGGTCGCACCGGAACGGGAGGTGCCTGGGATCATCGCAATGCATTGGGCCAGGCCGACCTTCAGCGCGTCCTTCCAGGAGATCTCGTCCACAGTTTCAGCGTGCACCTGGTGCTGGCGCTTCTCGGCCCAGAGCATCACCAGGCCGCCCACCACCAACGCGGTGGCCACCGTGATCGGGTTGAACAGGTAGTGGTGGATCCAGTCGGCTAACAGCACGCCCAAGACCACGGCGGGCAGGAAGGCGATCAGCAGGTTGGCGGTAAAGCGGCGGGCGCTGGGTTGTGTCGGCAGGCCCAGCACCACGTCGAAGATCTTGCGGCGGAACTCCCAGACCACCGCCAGGATCGCGCCGAGCTGGATGATAATGTTGAACGCCATCGCGCGCTCGCCACCGAACTCAAGCAAGTCGGCGACAATGATCTGGTGCCCGGTGCTGGAAATCGGCAGAAACTCCGTCAAGCCTTCCACTACGCCAAGAATCAATGCCGAAAAGGCAGTCCACAAATCCATTCATCCCCCAAAAAAGACACTGTTCATGCAGGTCTTATCAATATTCAAGTGTCATGCAGGTACCCCCGCAGCGGGTGCACGATAACCGCGACCTTTCAAAAAAAACCAATGAAAAATGAGAACCGGCTCAGGTTTTGCGCTGCGGGGCCGAAATCCTATCAGACAAGCCCTGATAACGCTGCCGCGTTGTGACTCAGGTCAATTACCGATAGCGGCGGGGCGCTACAGTGCCGACCGTCGATATGACAAGAATAAAAACCGGAGTGACAGCGTATGAATAGCTTGCGCAGTGTGTCGATCAGCCGACGCTTGTGGCTCATCCTGGTCGTGGCCATCGTGATGTTGTTCACGCTCGGCGCCTTGATGCTTAATCAGATCCACAACGACCTCTACCAAGCCAAGGTGCAGAAAACCCAGCACGTGGTGCAGACCGCCAGCGGCGTGCTGACTTACTACCAAGGCCTGGAAGCGGCCGGCACCCTGACCCGTGACGCCGCGCAAAAGCAGGCCCTCAGCGTCGTGCGTGGCCTGCGCTATAACCAGAGTGACTATTTCTGGATCAACGACCTGACGCCGGTCATGATCATGCACCCGGCCAACCCGAAGCTTGAAGGCCAGAACCTCTCGGCCATCCGCGACCCGAACGGCTATGCGCTGTTCAACGAGATGGTTGCCATCGCCAAGTCCAAGGGCGCCGGCATGATCAACTACCTCTGGCCGAAACCGGGCGCCGAGGCCCCGGTGGGCAAGACCTCCTACGTCCAACTGTTCGAACCCTGGGGCTGGATCATCGGCTCAGGCGTGTACGTGGATGACGTCCAGGCCGAGTTCCAATCCCAGGTAATCAAGGCCTCGGTGGTCGGTTTGATCATCACCCTGCTCATGGGCCTGCTGTTGACCCTGATCGTGCGCAGCATCGTCGGCCCGTTGCAGGAAACGGTCAACGCCATGGCCAACATCGCCAGCGGCGAGAGCGACCTGACCCGCACCCTCGACACCCACGGCCAGGACGAAGTCACGCAACTGGCGCGGCATTTCAACGCCTTTACCGCCAAGTTGCGGCAAGTGGTGACCCAACTGCAAGCTTCGGCCAGTGCGCTGGGGCAATCTTCCAACGAATTGGGCAACGATGCGGCGCAGGCTCAGGAACGCAGCCAGCAGCAGTCGCAACAAATGGAGCTGGTGGCGACCGCGATCAATGAAGTCACCTATGGTGTGCAGGACGTGGCCAAGAACGCCGAGCACGCGGCCAGTGAGATGCGCGACGCCGAATCCCAGGCCCAGCAAGGCCAGGTCAACATCGATGGCAGCTTGCAGCAGATCGACCGCCTGTCCCAGACCATCGACCAGGCGGTGGAAGTGATCCGCACCCTGGCGAGTGAAAGCACCCAGATTGGCAGCGTGCTGGAGGTGATTCGCTCCATTGCCGAGCAGACCAACCTGCTGGCTCTCAACGCAGCGATCGAAGCCGCCCGCGCCGGCGAACAAGGCCGGGGCTTCGCGGTGGTCGCCGATGAAGTGCGGCTGCTGGCCCAGCGTACGCAAAAGTCCACTGCAGAGATCCAGGCGATGATCGAGCGCCTGCAAAGTCATTCCGAAGCTGCCGTGAAAGTCATCAGCGACAGCAGCCGAGCTTCGCAACTGACCATTGAACAAGCCGGCCTGGCCGGTGCCAGCCTCAACGCCATCGGCCAGGCCCTGCGCAATCTCAACAGCCTGAACGCCTCCATCGCCAGCGCCACGTTGCAACAGGCCCATGTGGTGGAAGACATCAACCAGAACGTCACCCAGGCTGCCGGACTGTCTCACAGCACCGCCATGGCCGCCGAACAATCCAGCCAGGCAAGCACCCGCCTCAAGGCGTTGAGTGAACAGTTGAACGGGTTGCTCACGCAGTTCCGGGTCTAACGATCGGTAGCCCCCCCTGTGGGAGCGAGCAAGCTCGCTCCCACAGGGGTTCTGTGTTTTGATCGTTCCCACGCTCCGCGTGGGAATGCATCCCGTGACGCTCTGCGTCACATTCCAGAAGCGGAACGCAGAGCGTCCCTGGCGACATTCCCACGCAGGAGCGTGGGAACGATCGTAATCCCTTGCTCGCGATAGCAGCGGCACATTCAACATTGGTATTGGAGCTGTCCACGCCATAGCGTTTACAATCGCCGCCCTCTTCCATTTCCCCAAGGAACCGCCATGTCCGGGCTTGAACTGTTTGCCGCAGCCCTCGGCGTGATCGCCGTCTGGTTGACCGTCAAACAGAACCCCTGGTGCTGGCCGATCGGCCTGGTCATGGTGTTGCTGTACAGCTGGATTTTTTTCGAGGTGAAGTTGTACTCGGACATGCTGCTGCAGGTTGTCTACGCGGTGCTGCAACTCTACGGTTGGTGGCAATGGACCCGCGCCGGGCACAATCATGATGGACGCCAGGTCAGCCGCCTCGGCGGGTCGTCAGTGCTGTTCGGCCTGGCTATCGGTGCGGCAGGCAGCCTGCTGTTGGGCGCCGCCATGGCCCACTGGACCGATGCCGCCCAGCCCTGGCTCGATGCCGCGCTCACCGGTTTCAGCCTCGTGGCCCAGTGGTGGATGGCGCAAAAACGCGTGCAATGCTGGCCGCTGTGGATCGTCCTGGACGTGATCTTCGTCGGCCTGTTCATCTACAAGGGCTTGCACCTGACAGCGGCGCTCTACGCCCTGTTCACCCTGCTGGCCGTGCAAGGCTGGCGGGAATGGCGCGCCGATCCGGCCCTGCGCGCATGAAGGTAGTGGTGCTGACCGGCCCGGAATCCAGCGGCAAGAGTTGGCTGGCGGCGCAATTGCAGGAACACTTTGGTGGCGTGCGGGTGGATGAGTACGTGCGCCATTTCATGGAGCAGACCCAACGCGATACCTGCCTGGCCGACATCACCGACATCGCCTCCGGCCAACTGGCCTGGGAAGATGAAGCGCGTGCCCGCCGTCCGGCGCTGTTGATCCTCGATACTCACCTGTTGAGCAACATCCTCTGGAGCCAAACCCTGTTCGGCGACTGCCCGGACTGGCTCGAACCGGCCCTGCTGGCCCGCCATTATGACCTGCACCTGCTGCTGAGCCCCGAGCAGGTCGAATGGACCGGCGACGGCTTGCGTTGCCAACCTGAATTGGCTGAACGGCTGGCGTTTTTTGAAGCGATCGAGGCTTGGCTGAGCGGACACCGGCAACCGTTCCAGGTCATTGAAGGCGATTGGGCGCAACGCCAACAGCAAGTGTTCGCCGTCGTTAGCCAGCTGCTTCAAGCCTGATCGCGGGGTGATCTGTTCCATTCTTGAAACAGCGCAGTCGCTCCAAACCCGGATCCAACGCCGCTTCATCAAATTGCCATCAAGACTGTCAAGTTTCTGAAACACCCGCCCAAAAGCCTGGATTCAGAGGCCTGGAACAGTAAGTGACCGGTTAGTCACCCTGTGCCGTGTCTCAGCGCTGAAACACCCCTTCCACCCGGCATACCGTCGAAAAATACAACTCATTGAATTTAAAGGTATTTCAAAACTCGGCACGACACCTGCTCTGCCCCACTTCGCAACGCTGGACCAGGGCCAGCCCACCGAAGAAGGAATCGATGCCGTGGGGACTTTCGAGAGAAGTTTGACCTGTCTGCTGTTGATCGGCTGCGCCGCCAGCGCAACGCTCAGTCTGCCAGCGCAGGCCGAGGGCAACGGCGTCATTGTCCTCAACCGTGACGTGCAGCCCATCGCAATTGGTCGCAACGGTGGCAAAGATCCCTACCCGACCACCGTCAATGCCAACCCCTCCGAACGAATCCACCAGGCGACCGCCAGCACCGAACTGAGCGATGGCGAATTTGCCAGCGTGGCCAGCGGCTCGTCGATCCGCAACACCGTCAACCCGAATACCGGCGTGCAAGGCCTGAACGTCGTGAGCAATCCCAACGGTATGCCGGGCATGAATGCCGGTCACGGTGGCGGTAGCGGCGGCGCGATCTCCGGCACCATCAACCGCTCGCTGAGTTCCGGCCTGGCCCCGCTGGGTCGGCTGGCGGGAGGCCAGTGAGATGAAGCCCGTGCTGTTTCTGCTCGCCCTGTTCATGCTTTCCCTGCTCAGTTCTTTCACCGTATTTGCCGATCCAGGTGTTGCGGTGGTCAGTAACGCCAACCTGCAGGATTCCGGCAGCCATTACACCGGCAACTTCAACGTCAACCAGGCCGCCGGCGACCAGATCCAGCAAACCAACACCCGGGCCATCGCCATTGGCAGCCACGCCCAGGCCAGCACCCGCGTACAGCAACGCGTCGACACGCCGGCCGACCCTTCCATGAACGCCACCGCCCGTATCGGCGGCAACTCCTTCACCAACGGCAACGGTGTACTGGGCGTCAACCAGTCCGCCGGGGCCAACAACCAGATGGCCAATGTCATGCGGGTGGGCATCAGCGCCCATCCGCAGAGCATTGATGACAGCGCCCTGTCTCAACAGAACGTGGCGTTGCTACCGAACTCAGGAGCAACTGGCACCCCAACCGGCAGTCGCCAGGTCGTTACCAGCGACCAGGCCTTCACCGGCAGCCGAGGGGTAATCCAGGTGAACCAGAGCGCAGGGGTGGGAAACCGTATGGCTAACACCCTGAGCATCCGGGTTGCTGATTGACCCGGAGGCTACATAAGAAAGTACCGACACTTAACCAACGACACGCAAGGAGAAACACCATGAAACCTACAATGGCACTCAAACCATTGGTTTTCGCTCTCGCCGCGGTCATGACAATGGCGGCACAGGCTGGAGGAAACGACAACAATAATGGCCATGGCAATGGTCACGGTCATGGCAACGGCCATCAGCAAGGGCCGACGCTGGATCAATTGCTCTCCATCAATGCCGGCGCTGGGGCTACGGTGCTGGATGAGCAGAACAGCGACGGCAACGTGGTGACCAACCAGGCCACCAGAAACACCGCTGAAGCCACTGACTCGCTCAATGGCAGCAACGGCAACATGGGCGCCAACATTGCCGGCGGCGACGGCAACCAGCAAGACAACGCCGCCGCCCTGGCCACCGCCGACGAAAGCTTCATCTTCGGCTCGGCTGTCGCCGCCTCCAGCGCCACGCAGGTCAATAACAACAACTACGTCAAGAACAACTCGACGCAAAACAACGCCTCGCTCACCAATGCGGGCAACAATGGCTCCGGCAACATCGGCATCAACGTGACCGCCGGGAACTTCAACCAACAGAAAAACAACCTGGCCATCGCCGTATCCGGGGGCCGTGTCGCACAGGCCTCTGCCGCGGCTGACCAGTCCTCCACCGGCCTTGTGGTCGACAACAAAGGCGTGCGGACCTACAAGACCGACACCCTCACCAGCACCTACAGCGCCTCCGGCACGTTCAAGGCCAAAGGTACCGGTACCGCCGAAGACGATCACGGCGGCTGGGACAACAAAGGCGGCGGCTATGGCGGCGGTCACGATGACGACAAGTTCAAGTTCTCCGCCGTGGGGACCTTCGAACTGGCCGGCAGCAACACCCAGCAGGTGCTGACCCGCGACGGTTGGAAAAACCCTGTGATCAACAACGCCACCATGACCAACTCAATGAACGGCTTCTCCGGTAACGGCGGCGCCAACGTGTCGGCAGGCGTGGGCAACCAGCAGAGCAACTCGCTGTCCATCGCTGCCGGCTGCAAGGCTTGCATGTAAAAAAGTACCGCTGTAGGGGCGAGTCTGTGGGAGCAAAGCTTGCTCGCGATGAGGTCGTTACATAAAACGCCTCTGTTGGTTGTAAAACCGCTATCGCGAGCAAGCGTTGCACCCACGGACTCGCTCCCACAGGGGGCTTTTTCCTGGATGCCCACTAGGCGTATTGATCATGCGTGTCACTGCCGTTTCCCTGCTGCTCTGCCTGGCCTGCGCGGCCGAAGCAGCGCAGATGCCTGTGGCCGCCCTGCCTGGCGGCATGCTGGTCTACAAACCGGTGCAAAGCGTACGCGAACGCAAATTCAGCGACATCGTCGAACAGAAAACCGATTTCAGTTGCGGTGCCGCCGCGCTGGCCACGGTGCTGCGCCAGGCCTATTGGCTTGACGTCGATGAAGAGCACGTCATCAAAGGCATGTTGGTCAATGCCGACCAGAATCTGGTTCGCACCCAAGGGTTTTCCATGCTGGACATGAAGCGCTACGTGGAAACCATCGGCATGCGCGCCCGAGGCTACCGGATACCGCCAGAGAAACTCGAAGCGGTGACGATTCCGGTGGTGGTCCTGATGGAAATACGCGGCTACAAGCACTTCGTGGTGTTGCAGCGGGCCGACAAGCAATGGGTCTACATCGGCGACCCGGTGCTGGGCCACAAGCGCTACGCCCATGATGAGTTCATCAAAGGCTGGAACGGCATCGTCTTTGCGATCGTCGGCCCGGGCTATGACAAGACCAATGCACTACGCAGCCCTCCTCAACCCTTGACCGCCCGTAACAAGCTGGACGGTTTCAACCCGGTCAGGGATGCGGAACTGATGGATTTCGGCTTCATACAGAGCGACTTTTTTTAATCGCCGACCAACTGCCAACATAAGTACAAAAAGGAGCAGGACGCTCCGGGAGCAGCACATGAAAACCTCACACTGGCTGTCGCTGGCCTGCCTGCTCGCGACCGCCTCGGGCTACGCCCATGCGGGCTTCAAACCCATCGAAGTCAAGGACCAGGAGCTTGCCGAGCTGCGCGGTCGTTATGTCATGCCCGGCCGAGTCATCAGCTTCGGCATCGTCATGAGCAGTACCTGGCGCAACGCCAGCGGCGACTTGATCGGCGCCACCAGCGCCATGCAGATCCAGGCTGCCACCGTCAAACCCGAATTCTATGTCTCCACCATCAAGCAGACCGGTAACGGCAGCGTTCCGGACCAGGGCAGCGGCAATATTACCGGTGGCGCCGGCCTTGGCACGAGCCAGGGCGTGACCCAGAGCGTACGCGCCGCCGGAGACGGCAATACGGCCTACAACAACGTCAACATCAACGTAAAAGAGAGCAACCAGGCCCCGGCACTCGTGCCTTCCCAAGGCCAGTTGCTGACCAAGGGCCAGACCATCAGCGGCAGCAACGCCGCCGGCAGTGTCGCGGTCACCGCCACCGGCAGCGGCGTGCAAATGGCGATCCAGGCCAGCCATAACCAGGGCAGCACCCTGCAACAAGTGGCCCAAGGCGGCTTGCTGCAAAACACCCGTCTGCTGGGAAACAGCAACCTGGTCAACAACATGACGCAGCTCAACGTGGTGCTGAACAACAACGGCCCCAGTGCCGGAGCATTGGACTGCAACCTGACTCAGTTACGTGGTCTTCGAAACCTCGGATATTGATCTACGTTGATCGCCGATCAATGGGCAAATAAGGACGGCATATTTCATGTATCGATCCGTATCGTTGCGCGCTGTGATGTGTTTAAGCACGTTGTTCCCGGCGGCCGTGTTGCAGGCGGCCCCGGATGCGGACATCGAGGCCCTGAAACAGGAACTTCTTGAGCTCAAGCAACGATACGAGGTCCAGCAAAAGGCCCTGGCGGTGCTCGAACAGCGGGTTCGCCAAGTGGAGGATCAACCCGCCGCCCCACCGCCCAAACGCCTGGCCAAATCCCCGGCCGACATGAAAGGCAACCAGACCGTGGCCGGCAGCGGTGCGACAACGGCTGGCGGCAGTGGCTATGGGCAATCCCTGGCCGATGATTCCCAGCCGGCCCAGAGCGTCTCCAACCTCTATGACGAGGCCAGCGGCTTCTTCGGCGGCGGTAAATTCAGTTTCGAGACCGGCGTGACCTATTCGCGCTACGACACGCGGCAACTGATCCTCAATGGTTTCCTGGCCCTGGATTCGATTTTCCTGGGCAACATCAACCTCGACCGGATCAAGGCTGACACTTGGACGCTGGACCTCACTGGCCGTTATAACTTCGACAACCGCTGGCAGTTCGACCTCAACGTCCCGGTGGTCTACCGCGAATCCACCTATCAGTCAGGCGGCGCAAACAACGGCGCAGCCGGCGTCACCAGCGAAGAAACCGTGACCCGCGACCCGACCATCGGCGACGTCAACTTCGGCATCGCCTACAAGTTCATGGATGAGTCGATCAATTCCCCGGACGCGGTGGTCACCCTGCGGGTCAAGGCCCCCACCGGCAAGGACCCATTCGGCATCAAGCTGCGCCAATCCCAGGCCAACACCAACCTGTTCGTGCCTGACGACCTGCCCACCGGCAACGGCGTATGGTCGATCACGCCAGGGCTTTCGCTGGTCAAGACCTTCGACCCGGCGGTGCTGTTCGGCACCCTCTCCTACACCCATAATCTGGAGGAGTCGTTCGACGACATCAGTTCCACGGTCAACCAGAAGATCCCAGGCAAGGTGCGGATCGGCGACAGCTTCCAGCTCGGCGCGGGCATCGCCTTTGCCTTGAACGAGAAGATGAGCATGTCATTCTCGGTTTCTGACCTGATCCAAAAGAAAAGCAAGCTCAAACAGGACGGCGGCGACTGGGAATCGGTAGTCTCCAGCGACGCCAACGCCGGCTACTTCAACATCGGCATGACCGTCGCCGCGTCCGACAACCTGACCATCGTGCCCAACCTGTCCATCGGGTTGACCGACGATGCGCCGGACTTCACCTTTAGCCTGAAATTCCCGTACTACTTCTGATGCCCTCAGGGATATGTGATCGGCACATATCCCTGAGGGAAATGCAAAACCCCTGTGGGAGCGAGCTTGCTCGCGATGAGGTCCTTTCAGTCAGCATTGATACTGAATGAAAGACCGCTATCGCGAGCAAGCTCGCTCCCACAGGGGATGTGCGCAGGTTTTAGTCAGCGGATCTGATGCTTGTGCAGCAGGCGATAGAACGTCGGCCGGGACACGCCCAGCACCCTGGCGGCCACGCTCAGGTTGTCGCTGTGACGGTTGAGCACATCGCTCAGGGCCTGGCGCTCGGCGCGGGTCTTGTAGTCCTCCAGCGTACCCATCGGCACCGCGACGCCCTGGTGGCTGGCCAAGCCAAGGTCCCGGGCTTCGATTTGTCGCCCTTCGGCCAACACCAAACCGCGTCGGACGCGGTTGGCCAGTTCCCGCACATTGCCGGGCCAATCATGCATGCCCATCGCCACCAAGGCATCTTCGCTGAAGCTGCGGGGACGGCGACCGGTTTCCTGGCTGTAGAAATGGGAGAAGTGACTGGCGAGCATCGACAGGTCGCCATGACGCTCGCGCAGCGGCGCCATCACTACTTGCAATACGTTCAAGCGGTAATACAGGTCCTCGCGAAACCGCTTGTGCTCGATGGCCGCCTCAAGGTTCACATGGGTGGCCGCCAAGACCCGCACATCGACCGCGATCGGCTGGCTGCCACCGACCCGCTCAATGTGTTTTTCCTGCAGGAAACGCAGCAGATTGGCCTGCAGCTCCAACGGCAGATCGCCGATTTCATCGAGAAACAACGTGCCTCCATGGGCCGCCTCGATCCGCCCGATCTTGCGTTGGTGAGCCCCGGTGAACGCGCCCTTCTCATGCCCGAACAACTCGGACTGGATCAGGTGCTCCGGGATCGCGCCGCAGTTGATGGCGATGAACGGCTTATTACGCCGGTAAGACTGACAATGCAGGGTGCGCGCCACCAGCTCCTTGCCGGTACCGCTCTCCCCGCGAATCAATACCGGCGACTCGGCGGGCGCCAACTTGCTCAATAATTTGCGCAGTTCGCGAATCGGCTTGCTGTCGCCCAGCAGTTCATGTTCGGGCTGATCGATATGGATCGAGCCCTGTCCCCGCAGGCGCGCCATGCCAAACGCCCGGCCCAGTGTCACCTGGACCCTGGACACGTCGAACGGCAAGGTATGGAAGTCGAAAAACCACTCGCAGACAAAATCACCGACATTTTGCAGACGCAACACTTCCTGGTTGAGCACAGCGATCCATTCGGTGCCGCTACGGCTGATCAACTCCTTGACGGCTTCCGGGCGTTCCAGGTGAAAAGGCTGCAATCGCAGAAGACCGACGTCACACGTCCGATCGCCGGCGTGTTCGAGGGCGCAACTGTCCACCTCCCAGCCAATAGTGCGCAGAGCTGGCAACAGGCGATGACAATCATCGCAGGGATCAACCACGAGCAGACGACGGGACGTACTGGCTTCGATCATGACTGATCCTTGGCGTCAAAATAAGGAAATATGATTAGAAACAGGCGTTTGGCAGACCTGCATGTAACAGTAGCAAGAAGTTGACACACCCTTGTATCAATTGATTATCGGGATCGCTTCAAAGTGGTTATAAGCAGGCATTTCGTTAGTTATCACAGGCCTGTTTGTTTCAGGGTGCTTTCAAACAAAAGCCCAAAAGCCTGGTCTGAAAGAAAATCGAAATTTATTTAAATAATGTGTGACCCGCCTACGGGTTCGGGACATCAGTACAAGTAACCAGCCGCACGGTACGCCCAACCGACGGCATATCATTTGTTTGGGCACACTTAAGAGAAAACGCCATGAACGCCCCGCTCCGTATCAACGAAGCTCTTTTGATTGCCGACCGCGCATTCCGTCCTTTCCAATGCGTGGCCTGGGCTCCACAAGACGGCAACGGTGAACTTAGCCTGACCGTCATCGACCGCACCAATACCCATATTGGCCGCACCCAAATTCCAAGCAGCGCCTATACCGACCCGGTCCAACTGGCCGATCTGTTGAAACAGGCTCGTGCCGAACTGAGCCAGGAAGGCTACACATTGCAATCCTGGTCGATGCCTGAATAACCGCTGGTAAAGCCTGTTATCGATTGCAGGCTTGGCTCTGGGTTGTAAAGCCATCGTTATGGCACGAATCGCCGCTGTATCTGTAGAACATGACAGTTGTGCATTGTCACATTCAGGGATTGAATGTTGCCCTCATGCAGTCGTCGCCCTTTCGGGCTGCTCGACACGCAAGGAGAGGCAGGCATGCTCGATCAGTTCGCGTTTGTGTCCCCCAGGGCCATGGCCCACGCTGGGCAGCTTGATCCAGGCTTTGCCACCAACGGCAAAGCCTGGGTTCATTTCGAAGACAGTACTTCAAGCCTGACCACCGGATTGACCCTTGATCACGCCGGACAGATCCTGGTGGCAGCCAGGGTCGAGACGGCCCACGGCAGTCGGTTCGGGCTGGCGCGACTCAACCACGACGGTGAGATTGACCCGGACTTCGGCACCCGCGGCTACGTGATCGGCGCGTTTGAACAGGGTTTCGAAGCGACGGCGGGCAAGGTGATCGTGTTGCCCGATGGGCATATCCTGCTGTCCGGCCTGCACTACGAAAGCAACGACCACACCCTTCCCGCCCTGGCGCTGTTCGACCAGCAAGGTTGCGCCGTTCAAAGCTTCGGCAACGCCGGCCGGCACGTCATCCGGCTTTGCGGCAATCTCTCCCAAGGCCTGCGCGACCCCTGGCTACCGCCCGGCGTGCCAGGGCTTGAGGCTTGCGACATGCAAGTGCAGGCCGATGGCCGGATCCTTGTACTCGCCAACCACCACTATCAATTTTCCGACCATGTCGGCGTACTGATCCGACTCTTGCCCGATGGGGCGTTGGATCCTTCGTTCAACGGTCGCGGCTTCGTGATGGTCCGACGCCTGTTGAAAAATACCTGGCTCGGCTGTCTGGTGCTCCAGGCTGACGGTCATATTGTCGTCGGCGGCGCCATCGACTTGCCCCAGCATGGCTTGGTTGCCCGTTACGACAGCAGCGGCAAACTCGATGACAGCTTCGGCGAAAATGGCTTCCTGTCCATCCTGGCGCAGGGGCACAGCGTGATGGTCAGCCAAATCGTTCAGGATACGAGCGGTGATCTGCAGGTGTTCGGCAGCAGCCGTGATCCGATGCATAGCCTGTCGCTGAAAGTACGCCCCGACGGCAAGCCGGACCGTCATTGCAACCAGGGCCAGTGCCAACTCATGGCGATCGGACGCAATGCCAGTCAGTGGACCGCCGCCCAGCTTCAAGCGGACGGAAAACTGGTGACCGCCGGCGCCACGATCGGCGGTATCGAGGCCGACTTCGTACTTGCCCGACATCTGCCAGATGCCAGCCTCGACCCGGATTTCGGCCAGGGCAAAGGCTGGGTTCGCACTCGACTCGGCTACAGCCTGGACACCGCCACTACCCTGGCTATGCAGGATGATGGAAGAATCCTGGTGGGCGGTTATTCGCTCCAGGGGCATTATCGAGCGGTGGTTGCGCGGTATTGGGCCTGAGTCGGATTGACGCGGGTGAACGGTATTTATTCTTACTCTTGATATTCCTCATTTCTTACGGCAAGTTGCGCGCTTCTAATTAAAAGGAGCAGCCGATGTCCGGTTCAATGGCTCAGGCTTTCGCGCATAACTTTCTGGGGCATTCCCCGCGCTGGTACAAGGCGTGCATCATCACGTTCCTGATCCTCAATGCCGTGGTGCTGTGGACCCTGGGCCCGGTTGTTGCCGGCTGGATGCTGGTGGTGGAGTTCATCTTCACCCTCGCCATGGCCCTTAAATGCTACCCGCTGATGCCCGGCGGCCTGCTGCTGGTCGAAGCCCTGGTGCTGGGCATGACCACCCCCAAGGCGCTGTATGATGAACTGCTGCACAACTTCCCGGTGATCCTGCTGCTGATGTTCATGGTGGCAGGCATCTACTTCATGAAGGATCTGCTGCTGTTCCTGTTCTCACGCCTGCTCCTGGGCGTGCGCTCCAAGGCGCTGCTGGCCTTGATGTTCTGCTTTCTCTCGGCGTTCCTGTCTGCGTTCCTTGACGCATTGACCGTCACCGCGGTGATCATCAGCGCCGCGGTCGGCTTCTATGCGGTGTATCACCGTGTGGCGTCGGGCAACGATCCGCGCCAGGACAGCAATGTCGATGAAGACCACGATCTGCCGTCGAGTCATCATGAAGATCTCAATCAGTTTCGGGCGTTTCTACGCAGCCTGCTCATGCATGGCGCCGTAGGCACGGCGCTGGGCGGCGTCTGCACCTTGGTAGGAGAACCGCAGAACCTGCTGATTGGCCATGAGATGGACTGGCATTTCATCGACTTCTTCCTGAAAGTCGCGCCGGTGTCGCTGCCGGTGCTGGTGGCCGGGTTGGTGACCTGCGTAGCCCTGGAAAAACTGCGCTGGTTCGGTTACGGCACGCTACTACCGGACAACGTACGTGCCGTGCTGGCCGACTACGCCGAGCAGGACAATCGTGAACGCACCGCACGCCAACGCGCCGCCCTGATCGTCCAGGGTATTGCCGCGCTGATCCTGATCGTGGGCCTGGCCCTGCACATTGCCGAAGTCGGCCTGATCGGCCTGATGGTCATCGTGTTGATTACCGCCTTCACCGGCATCACCGACGAGCACAGGCTCGGCAGTGCGTTCAAGGACGCCATGCCGTTCACCGCGCTGCTGGTGGTGTTCTTTGCGGTGGTGGCGGTCATTCACGACCAGCAGTTGTTCACGCCGCTGATCCAGTGGGTGCTGGGCCTGCCCGCCGACCAGCAGCCCGGCATGCTGTTCATTGCCAATGGCCTGCTATCGGCCATCAGCGACAACGTGTTCGTGGCAACCATCTACATTACCGAGGTCAAACAGGCCTTCGTATCCGGCCACATGAGCCGCGAACAGTTCGAGACCCTGGCGGTGGCCATTAACACCGGCACCAACCTGCCGAGCGTCGCCACACCCAACGGCCAGGCTGCATTCCTGTTCCTGCTGACCTCGGCGATCGCCCCGCTGATTCGCCTGTCCTATGGCCGGATGGTCTGGATGGCCGTGCCCTACACCGTGGTGATGGGTGGCTTGGGCTGGTATGCGGTGACTTACTGGTTGTAACCAAGCTTCTGAGTAGGAAAACCTGTGGCGAGGGGATTTGGTGTGGGAGCAAGCTTTGCTCCCACAGTGGGAATGAATTCCCCTGCCACCAAAGGCCAGGACATCCTATCGCGGCAAGATGTAGCGTTCGATCGCCAGCGCCGCACCGTCGTCAATAACCGCGGCGGTCACGACGTCCGCTTGACGCCGGATCGCCTCCTCTGCCTGCCCCATGGCAATCGACAATCCCGCGCGGTGGAACATCGCCGGGTCGTTGCCGCCGTCGCCCATGGCCGCTGTCTGCTCCAGGGGCACATCGAGGAAGGCTGCCAGGGTCGACAGCGCTTCTCCTTTGTTCGCCTTCATGGCCGTCACATCCAGGTAGATCGGTTGCGAGCGCGACACCTGGGCCTGGCCCTTGAGCAGCGGATGCAACCGCGCCTCCAGCTCCACCAGCAGGTCGGTGTTGGCGCTGGTGGCGACGATCTTGTCGATCCGCTCCAGATACGGCTCGAAGCTTTCGACCTCTACAGGTGGGTAGCCCAGGCCACGCGTCTCCACCGGCACCATCGGACCGTTGGCGTCGCGCACCAGCCAGTCGCCATCGGCAAATACCCAGACTTCGATGCCGGGCTGATCGGCGTACAGGGCCAGTGTGGCCAGCGCTGCCTCGGGTGGCAGGTAGTGGACGGCAAGAAAGCTGCCATCGGGATGAACCAGCGTGCCGCCATTGAACGCCGCCGTGGGCAGGTCGACACCCAGGGCCTCGATCTGCTGCAACATGGCCCGCGGTGGCCGCCCGGTGGCGAGGCTGAACAGCACACCAGCCTCACGCAATGAGCGAACCGCCTCAATGGTGCGCTGGTTCAGGCTGTGGTCGGGCAACAGCAATGTACCGTCCATGTCGCTGAGCAAAAAACGGATGGGGTGCTTCACCAGATCACTCATCCGAGGCCATGCCAGACGCGGCTGTCGCGGGTCAGCAAGTCATCGGCGGCCGCCGGGCCATCTTCGCCGGCCTTGTAGGGCTGGAATGTCGCGTCCTGCTGCCAGGCATTGAGGAACGGCTGCACGGCGCGCCAGCCGTTTTCGATGTTGTCAGCGCGCTGGAACAGCGTCTGGTCGCCGGTCAGGCAATCGTAGATCAGGGTTTCGTAACCCGTGGATGGCTGCATTTCGAAGAAGTCCTTGTAGGCAAAGCCCAATTCGATATTGGCCATGTCGAGTGCCGGCCCCGGCCGCTTGGCCAGCAGGTCGAACCACATGCCTTCATTGGGCTGGATCTGGATTCTCAGGTACGTAGGTTGCAGTTCGTCGACTTCGGTGTCGCGAAACTGTGCGTAAGGCGCGGGCTTGAAGCAGATGACGATCTCCGTGTCCCGCACGCTCATGCGCTTGCCGGTGCGCAGGTAAAACGGCACGCCGACCCACCGCCAGTTGTCGATCATGACCTTGAGGGCGACGTAGGTCTCGGTGCTGCTGTCGGGCGCCACGTTGGCCTCCTGGCGATAACCATTTACCGCCTTGCCGCCGACTTCACCGGCCGTGTACTGGCCACGGACCGAGTTGGCCCGGGCCTGCTCCACCGACCAGGGCCGGATCGCCCCGACGACCTTGGCCTTTTCCCCACGCACTGCATCGGCACCAAACGCCGCTGGCGGCTCCATGGCCACCATCGCCAGCAGTTGGAACAGATGATTGGGCACCATGTCTCGCAGGGCGCCGGTGTGTTCATAAAAACTGCCACGGGTTTCCACGCCGACCGTTTCGGCGGCGGTAATTTGTACGTGGTCGATGTAGTGGTTGTTCCAGAACGCCTCGAACAGGCTGTTGGAGAAACGGCTGACCAGAATGTTCTGCACCGTTTCCTTGCCCAGGTAATGGTCGATGCGATAGATCTGTTTCTCGCTCATGACCTTGAGCAGGCAGGCGTTCAGCGCTTCGGCGGTGTGCAGGTCGGAGCCGAACGGCTTTTCGATCACCACTCGCCGGAAGGCGCCCTCCTGCTCCTGAAGCAGCCCGGCCGCACCAAGGCGGCTGACCACTTCACTGAAAAAGCGCGGCGCGGTCGCCAGGTAGAAAACCGCGTTGCCGGTGCCGCTGGCGGCGATTTTCGCCGCCAGCGCCTGGTAGGTACTCTCATCGAGGAAATCACCCTGGACGTAGCTGATGCCCCGGGCCAGCTTGGCCCACAGCACCGGATCGAGCGCCCGGTCGGCATCGCCGCCCTTGCTCGCCGCTTCGTTACGGATGAAGTCCTCGAGTTTCTTGGCAAAATCCACATCGCTGATGGCGTTGTGGTCAACCCCGATGATGCGCAGCCCATCGCCCAGCAGACCGTCGCGACTGAGGTGGTAAAGCGCCGGCATCAGCAGACGCTTGACCAGATCGCCATGGGCGCCGAACAGAAACAACGTAGTCGGCGGCGCGGGTTCTGCCTTGGATTTGCTGCCGATCGAGGTCATTTTTTCGGCGTCTCCACGTGGCCGCCGAAGCCGAAGCGCATGGCCGAGAGCATTTTGTCACCGTACGTGCTTTGCTGGCGCGAGCGGAAACGGGCAAACAACGAACTGGACAGGACCGGAACCGGCACCGCTTGCTCGATGGCAGCCTCGATGGTCCAGCGCCCTTCACCGCTGTCGGCGACCTCACCGGAAAAACCATCCAGTTTCGGATCGCTGGCCAACGCGTCGGCGGTCAAGTCCAGCAGCCAGGACGATACGACGCTGCCGCGACGCCAGACTTCAGCGATATCGGCCACGTTCAGGTCGAAGCGCTGCTCCGGTGGCAGGCTTTCGCTGGATTTGGTCTTGAGGATGTCAAAACCCTCGGCGAAGGCCTGCATCATTCCGTATTCGATGCCGTTGTGGATCATCTTCACGAAATGCCCCGAACCGGCCGGGCCCGCGTGGATGTAGCCACGTTCGGCGCGGTCATCGTCGGATTTGCGATCACGGGTGCGCGGGATATCGCCCATGCCCGGCGCCAGGCTGTCGAACAGCGGGTCCAGGCGCTTCACCACTTCGGCATCACCGCCAATCATCATGCAGTAACCGCGTTCCAGACCCCAAACACCGCCGGAGGTGCCAACATCGATGTAGCTCAGGCCTTTTTCCGACAGGGCCTGGGCGCGACGGATGTCGTCCTTGTAGTACGTGTTACCGCCATCAATGATCACATCACCCGGCTCCAGCAGTTCGCTGAGGACGTTGACGGTGTCTTCAGTGGGTGCGCCGGCCGGCAGCATGACCCAGACCGCACGTGGCTTCTCCAGCCCAGCGACCAGTGCCGGCAGGTCCGCGACGCCCGTGGCGCCTTCCTGACGCAGGTTTTCGACAAAAGCGGCATTGCGGTCATAGACGACGGTGGTGTGCCCATTGAGCATCAGGCGCCGCGCAATATTGCCGCCCATGCGGCCCAGTCCAATGATCCCGAGTTGCATGTGCTGATGCTCCCTACTACAAATAAAGGTGTGTCAAAGATTTAACACTATCGACTAATGGAGGTTAGTCCAGAGCATTGCTGCATAGTTTCCGGGTAATTCGAGCGATCACAAGGGATAACGCTCAAGATCCGGCCGAAGACACAGCGACCATGAAAAATAAAAAAGTTCCAATCACAAGCAAAAGAAATCAGAATCGGCGCCGATAGTAGAGGTGTCGACCAAATACTGGCGACATCTCTATAGTTGATGTACGCCATTTGCGAGGTGAGCAATGGGCCCTGTCGTTACCGCACGTCCTCCCCAAACCCTTTATGTGACCATTCGTCGCGATGAATTGCGCCTACTCAAGGAAGAACGCGATCTACTGCTTGATGAAGTGACGCAGTTGCGCATGCAGTTGCAACACGCACAGCTGTCCCACCAGAGCCAGTCCCTGGCTCGGTAACCGCCCCAGAGGCACAGCGCCAGGAAGTGACGCTGGTCAAACGGTGTCACTTCCATGCAAGTCCTGCCAGGCACACTCATGGCGAGAATTCTATCTGTGGGAGCAAGGCTTGCCCGCGATAGTCGCGCCGTGGTCTAACAGCTGAACCGCGTTATCGTTCATCGCGGGCAAGCCTTGCTCCCACAGATAATCCCTCGCCCCAGAGAGCATTCGCCCCCCCCCAATCAGCGATTTGTATCCGAAAAACTCACAAACTTTTCACAACCGGCTCGCGATACTCCCCGCCTTTAAGGTTGCTCGACGTATGCCTGCGGTCACCAATCCGGTGCCGACAGCGTCGTCGACAAAGGCTGGAGCGCTTGATGAGTTTGTTCAAACGCAGCAAAACGACTGCGAAAGGTTTCGACTGGGCCGGGCTTGGCTGGCTGTTTCTGTTCTTCTGGTACTTCTCTGGCATCACCCAACTGCTCATTCTGTTGAGCGACACCTCCGGCTTCACCGGCTTTCGCCAAGCGTTCGTGATGAGCGCGGTGTGGTTGGCGCCCATGCTGCTCTTCCCCGCCCGCACGCGCGTGCTCGCGGCGTTGATCGGCGTGGTGCTGTGGGCCTGCTCCATGGCCAGCCTCGGCTACTTCTTCATTTATCAGCAAGAATTTTCCCAGAGCGTCATCTTCATCATGTTCGAATCGAACGTGTCAGAAGCCGGCGAGTACCTGACACAGTATTTTGCCTGGTGGATGGTGGCGGCGTTCCTGGCCCACACCGCCGTCGGCTATTGGCTCTGGACCCGCCTGCGCCCGGTGTACCTGCCCCGGGGCCAGGCCATGGTCGCAGCAGTCGCCATTGTCCTGGCGGTGGTCGGTTATCCGCTGATCAAGCAGACCCAGCGTACCGGCAGCTTTGCCGGTGGCCTGGAAAAATTCGAAGATCGCATCGAGCCTGCGGTGCCGTGGCAGATGCTGGTGGCGTATCGTCGCTATGGTGAGCAGTTGGAGAACATGCAAGGCATGCTCCACAGCGCCAGCAAGATCGCGCCACTGAGCAATCTCAAGGATGCCATGGCCGACCAGCCGGCCACCCTGGTGCTGGTGATCGGTGAATCCACCAACCGCCAGCGCATGAGCCTCTACGGTTACCCGCGGGAAACCACGCCGGAGCTGGACAAGCTCAAAGGCCAGCTGTCGGTGTTCGATAACGTCATCACCCCGCGCCCCTACACCATCGAAGCGCTGCAGCAGGTGCTGACGTTCGCCGACGAACAGAACCCGGACCTGTACCTGAGCACCCCGTCGCTGGTGAGCATGATGAAACAGGCCGGCTACAAGACCTTCTGGATCACCAACCAGCAGACCATGACCAAGCGCAACACCATGCTCACGACCTTTTCCCAACAGGCCGACGAGCAGGTGTACCTGAACAACAACCGCAACCAGAATGCCGCGCAGTACGATGGCGATGTGATCGAGCCATTCAACAAAGCCCTGGCCGACAGCGCTCCGCGCAAGCTGATCGTGGTGCACCTGCTCGGCACCCACATGAGCTACCAGTACCGGTATCCGCCGACCTTCAACAAGTTCACCGACCGCCAAGGCGTACCGGCGGGCCTGCGTGATGATCAGGTCCCGACCTACAACAGCTACGATAACGCGGTGCTGTACAACGACTTCGTCGTGTCCAGCCTGATCAAGGACTACGCCAAGACCGACCCCAACGGCTTCCTGCTGTACCTGTCGGACCATGGTGAAGACGTGTTCGACTCCTCGGGCCACGGCACCCTGGGCCGTAACGAAGGCAAGCCGACCGCGCCGATGTACACCATCCCCTTCATGGCCTGGGCCTCGCCCAAGTGGCGCGAAAGCCATGACTGGAACTTTGCCGGCGACCTGTCGCGCCCCTACAGCAGCTCGCACCTGATTCACACCTGGGCGGACATGGCTGGCTTGAGTTTTGATGAGCTGGACCACAGCAAGAGCCTGGTCAGCGCGGACTTCAAGGCGCGCCCGCTGTTGATTGGCGACCCCTATCAAACCCCACGCAAGCCCCTGATCGACTTCAGCCTGATGCAGCCCAAGGCACCGGCGGCTGCAGTCGTGCAGAAATAACCGAAACTCCTCAGAAGCCCGCTTTTACAGGGGCTTGATCCAGAACTCCATAGGCCCGTGGGCCGGGTCGAACATGCCGGCGGCAAAGCCGAACTTGGCATAGCTGGCCTGGGCCACGGCATTGCCCTCGAGCACTTCCAGGGTAATCTTGCAGCAACCACGCTGACGGGCGATGTCCTCGACCTTCTGCAGCATCTTCTGGCTCAGCCCGAGCCCACGAAAATCCTTCATCACCGCCACGTCGTGGACGTTCACCAGTGGCCGGCAGGCAAAGGTTGAAAAACCTTCGAAACAATTGACCAGCCCCGCCGGTTCGCCGTTGACGAAAGCCAGCACGCTGAAGGCATGAGGGCGCTTGGCCAGTTCCTCGGGCAGATGCAGCAGCACCTCTGCCGGCAATGGCTGTCCCCCGCCCATCGGGTCCTGTGCATAGCCGTTGAGCACATGACAGATCGCTTCGGCGTGAACCGGGTTGGTGTAGCTGGCTTGCAGTACAAGGATGTCCTTGGCTTCTTCCATGACCTTCCATCTCACTTCGTTAGTGCCGCCAGCTCGAAGCCGTCGGCGGGATACAGGTCAGGCTTGCTGACCAAAACGTTGCATTTGCATTTCCTGGAGGCGGCTGAGGGTACGGCGAAACGGGAATTGCAGATAGCCCTCGGTATACAACTCATCCATCGGCACCAGGGCCGAAAGGCACAACGGCACCTTGCGGTCATAACACTCGTCGACCAGGGCGATGAAGCGCCGTACGCCATCGTCATGGATCGACAACTGCGGCAATTCGCGATCACCGGCCTCGACCCGTTCGACACCGTCTTCGGTGCCACGGGCAATGCGCCCTTCACGTTGTTCGGCGCTCAGGCACGGCACGTCACTGAGCAGGATGACGCTGAAGCGGTCGCACAGCGCCATGAAATCCAGCGCCGAGAACGGTTGCTCGCACAGGTCGGAGTAACGGCTCCAGAGCACGCTATCGCTGGCCTGGACCGGTTCAAGCAAGCGATGGCCGACCTCGATCGACGCACTGCTCGATACTTGCCCGGCGGTCAACTGGTTGAAGACCTCCCCCAGCGGATCAGGTTGCCCGGGATCGCGCAGCCAATAACGCTGCTGTAACTGACCTGGGTGCTGGCGATGGTCTTGCCAACCGTTCACCGGCACGACCTGCATATATCGATTGATCGCGGTGATGGTCGGCAGGAAACGCTCGCGGTTGTGGCCGTTGGCATAGAGTTCTTCCGGCGGCAGGTTGGAGGTACTGACCATCACCATGCCCAGCTCGAACATCACCTGGAACAGGCGCCCGAGGATGATTGCATCGCCGATGTCGTTGACGAACAGTTCGTCGAAACACAGCACCCGTACTTCAGCACTCAACTCCCGGGCCAGGGCCTGCAGAGGATCCGGCGTGCCAGTGAGCTGGAACGAACGCTGATGCACCCACGCCATGAAGTGATGGAAGTGTTGTCGACGGGCCGGCACCTTGAGGCTTTCATAAAAGCGGTCCATCAGCCAGGTCTTGCCACGTCCCACCGGGCCCCAGAGATAAACGCCCTTGATCGACTTGCGACCTTCGTGCAACGCCTGGTGGCATTGCTCCAGTGTCATGATGGCCAGTTCCTGGGCCTCGTCCTGGACGAAGCCGTGGTGTTCGATGGCATGCTGCCAGGCACTCAAGGGGGAGTCGAAAGTCATACGGCCCGGGTCCGGAAAACGAAGGTGGGGAGTATGCCATGGCGGGCGACTGCAGGAACCCTGCGTAGAACTGTGGCGTGGGGTTTATCTGTGGGAGCAATATCTTGTGGAAGCATGGCCTGTGGGAGCATGGCCTCTGGAAGCAATGGCCTGTGGGAGCATGGCTTGCCCGCGATAGTCGCGCCGCGGTCCAACAGCCAAACCGCGTTATCGTTCATCGCGGGCAAGCCTTGCTCCCACAGGCTTTGCTCCCACAGACCTGAGTGCAGAACTTAGATCGAGATATCCAACCGACTGATCTTCCCCTGCTCATCGAGCCGGAAGGTGTAGCGTAACTCCAACGGGCTGCCGGGGAATGTCCCGGAGATCAGTTTCTGCACCAGCACCTTGCCAGTGCGTTGCTGCACGTTGAGGACTTCCACCCGCGGCTGGAAGCGCTGGGCGGTGTCTTCCATCCATTGGGCGATGGCCTGGGTGCCAACACGGTGCTGGCCTTCATCGAACACGTTGGCATCCTCGGCGAAGAAACGCGTCACCGCCGAACTGTCACGGGCATTGGCGGCCGCGATGTAGCCGGCGATGGCCGGGGCCAGGGAAGAGACGGGATTGGACATGGTACGGCTCCTTGTTTTATCGGTCTGGCACTATGCTAGAACAGCGTTGTGTCAGTTTTTGTCAGGAGTGAAACGCCCGGTTTCGTCCAGCTTCATCAGCGCAAACCAGTCGCGCAGCAAGTCGCTGCGTCGGCCCGGATAGCGCTCGCCCTGCTCGGTGGCAGAGGCAATCCGGTCAGTGCGAAAAGTCCGATAGGCGCCGCGCAATTCACACCAGGCCACCACCACCCGCGCCTCATTGAAAAAGCCCAGGGCCAGCGGCCAGATCAAGCGTTGGCTCGGGGTCTTGTTCACATCGGCGTAATCGATATGCAGCTTGGCCTGGGCACGAATGGCCTGGCGGTACACATTCAGTTCCACCGTGTTCTGCGGATAGCCATAACCCGGTGGACCGGGCAATACCGTGGGGTTGCGCAAGGCGTCTCGCACATCGGGAGCCAGCACTGCGGCGACCTTCGCCAGGGCGTCGGCGGCCGCCTTGCCCAGCACCTCGTCGGCGCGCTGATCGACGTAGCGCAAGCCCAGCACAATGGCCTCGATTTCATCGGCGGTGAACATCAGTGGCGGCAGGAACAGGCCGCTGCGCAAGACATAACCGATGCCCGCCTCGCCCTGGATCGGCGCGCCGAGGGCGCTGAGTTCGGCGATGTCGCGGTACAAGGTGCGCTCGGAAACGTTCAGTTCGCCCGCCAATGTCGCAGCGGTGACCGGGCAACGCTTGCCCCGCAAGACTTGCAGCAAAGTGAGCAACCGAGAGGTACGCGACACGATGGACTGTCCGGAAAGAAAAAGTTGACGCAGATTAGCAGAGGCTGGTGTCAGAAACTGTCAGGAGCCCTGAACCTTGTTTGGATCCAGAGCAAGGTGGAATTTGCCCCGCAAGGCTGTGGGAGCAAAGTTTGCTCGCGAAACAGACACCTCGGTTCCTGAAAGACCGCATCACCTTCATCGCGGGCAAGCCTTGCTCCCACAGGGTGGTTTGCCGTTGTCATGGGGCCGCTGTGGGTTATCGTACTCAATCGTTTCCGAGTTTTTTCCTTTCTTGAGAGTCTATCCATGCGCAGAATCCTCGGCCTTTCCGTTTTCCTGATACTGCTCAGCCTGAGCGCCTGCGCCCTCTTCCCGCACCGTGACCCGCTGAACATCAACGTGGTCGGCATCGAACCCTTGCCCAACCAGGGGCTGGAGGTACGTTTCGCCGTGAAACTGCGCGTGCAGAACCCCAACGAAACCGCCATCGACTACAACGGCGTGGCGCTGGACCTGGAGGTCAACGACCGTACGCTGGCAACGGGGGTCAGTGACCAGAGCGGTTCGATCCCGCGCTTTTCCGAGGCGATCCTCAGTGTCCCGGTGAGCATTTCGGCGTTTTCGGTGTTGCGCCAGACCTTGGGCCTGAGCCAGACCCAAGGGCTGGACAACCTGCCCTATGTGCTCAAGGGCAAGCTCGCCGGCGGCGTATTCGGCACCCTGCGCTTCGTCGACCGCGGAACCCTCGACCTGCCGGGTTCCGCCGCCAGCTGGTGATCAGGCGGTGAAGCGCACGCCGGGTTTGGCGCGCTCGTCCACCACCAACTCGAACACATCCGGCCTGGCGTAATGCCCGACCACGTCATAGTCGTAGCGCGCCCGCACCAGTTCATCGGTGTCGATTTCGGCGATGAGTAACCCCGCCGTGTCTTTCAGCGGCCCGGCCAGCACGTCGCCCATGGGTCCGACAATCACGCTGCCACCGGCAATCAACGGCCGCTCGGCCGGCCAGTGCGCGACCTCGATACCCAGGGCCTGCGGAGAGGCCTGTACCTGACAGGCACTGACCACAAAGCAGCGACCTTCGTGGGCGATATGGCGCATGGTCACCTGCCACATCTCTCGCTCATCCACCGTCGGCGCACACCAGACCTCCACCCCTTTGGCGTACATCGCAGTGCGCAGCAGCGGCATCATGTTCTCCCAGCACACCGCCGCGCCGACCCGGCCGACCTGGCTGTCGATCACGGGCAAGGTCGACCCATCGCCCTTGCCCCAGATCAGCCGCTCGGTGCCGGTGGGCATCAACTTGCGGTGCCGGGCCACCAGGCCTGCATCGGGTTCGAAATACAGCGCGGTGCAGTACAGGGTGCTGCCGACACGCTCGATGACGCCCAGCACCAGGCTCGCCCCTGTACGCGCCGACAGCCCGGCCAGCGCTTCGGTTTCAACGCCGGGCACGTCAATGGCATTGGCAAAATAGCGGGCAAACGCCTCGCGCCCCTCCGGCAGCCGGTAACCCAGTTGAGTCCCGAACCCCTCGCCCTTGGGATAGCCACCCAGCAGCGCTTCAGGCATCACCACCAGACGCGCGCCGGCCTGGCGAATGGCCTCTTCATAGGAAAGGATCTGTGCCAGGGTCTCGCCCTTGCCGCCAGGCAACGAGCCGATCTGCAGGGCAGCCACAATGGATTTGGGCATGGCTTTTCAACTCCTTGATCATCAGGTGTTGCTGATTCTCAAGCAGCGGCCGATCATGAATAAAGCCCTGAATGCTGCTAAATGATATGAGCCTTATGAATATCGCCGACATCGACCTCAATCTGCTCAAGACCTTCGAAGCCCTGCATGACGAATCCAGCGCCAGCCGCGCCGCCGTGCGCCTGGGCGTGACCCAGTCGGCCATCAGCGCTGCGCTGCGCAGGCTTCGCGGTTTGTATGACGATCAATTATTCGTGCGCACCGGCCGGGGCCTGGCGCCGACGCTGCGGGCCAATCAACTGAAGCCGGTGATCAGCGAAGCACTGGATAAATGCCGCCAGAGCCTGGCGATGGTCGACCCGGATGCCAGCCATTACGAAGGCCGCTCGGTCATCGTCGGCCTGTCGGACGATTTCGAAATTGCCCATGGGCGACGCTTGATCGAAGAAGTGGCCCACCGCGCGCCGGGCCTGCGCTTGATTTTCCGCCAGACCCACAGTCAGATCGTCGGCCGGGCCCTGATGGAGCGCGACCTTGACCTGGCGATCACAGCGGGCGGTTTCGCCCAGCGATTGCTCAGCCGTCAGGTGTTGGGCGAAGGCGATTACGCCTGCCTCCTGGACCCGGCGAGCCTGGCGCAGGGCCAGCAATCCCTCAGCCTGGAGGCGTTCGTGGCCCGTGAGCACCTGCTGGTGTCTTCGGGTGGTTTCATCGGCATCACCGACGAAGGGCTGGCCGGGCTTGGCCTGAGTCGGCGAGTCTGCGCCTCGACCACCCACTTTGCCGCGTTGCCGTTCCTGCTCAAGGGCAGTCAGGCCGTGGCGACCATCCCGACCCATGCCGCCCGGGCCATCGCCGACCTCAGCGGCCTGGCCTTGCTGCCCTGCCCCCTGGCCTTGCCCCGCTACCCCATCGAGTTGGGATGGCGAACCCACACGCAAATGGAGCCGACAATGCTCAAGGTTCGCCAGGCCATTACGGCAACATTCGCCTAAGGCTTACTTGTTGGCGGCCATCAGTCGATTGACCTCACTGCGCACCATGTTGGCGTACTCCGGCGGCGACATGCCATCCAGTTCGGCACGCACCCACTCGGCCCACTTGCCCTTGCGTTTGGAGCGCTCGCCGAACAAGCGGGCAGCATCGCCCTTGGCCTTGCCCAGGTTGTTTTGCCACAGTTCAAAAAGTCGGGATTTTTCGTCTTCCAGCGCGGCGCGCTCGGCCAGGGGCTTGTCAGCCAGATTGAAGCTCATGGGAATTACCTGTTGCGTAAATAGGCGCCATCTTACACCTTGGAGGGAAACGTCTTAACCACGATTTGTGATGGACTGCCCTGCCAGCGCCGAGCGTTGCAACTTTTTAACGGGCACGGCACTCCATTGTTCAATGCCATCATCCACACAAGGAGTACTTCCATGGCCCGTAAAGGCACCGTGCAAGCGAACGGAGAGCAAATCAAGGATCAAGCCTTCAGCGAATTGACGGCTCTGATTGAAGAATCGGAAAAGCTGCTCAAAAGCAGTGCCTCGCTGGTGGGCGAAGAGGCCGAAGACCTGCGAGGCCAGATATCCCAGAAACTGCAACAGGCGCTCGACTCAGTCACCAGCACCCGGGAACGTACCCGTCCCATGGTCGATGCCACTGAGGTCTATATTGGCGGCCACCCCTGGCAGACCGTGGCGATTTCCGCCGGTTTCGGCCTGGTGGTGGGTTTGTTGCTAGGACGGCGTTAAACATCACAAACCAGCCCCCGGACCTCATGTGGGAGCGAGCTTGCTCGCGATGACGGTGAGTCAGGCAACATCTCTGCTGCTGAACCACCGCTATCGCGAGCAAGCTCGCTCCCACAGGAGTTTGTGGATGAGCCTGCCACTTATGAACATCCACAAGGTTTTGCTTTAAGCCACAGGTCCCGCCCGCAGGATCGACACATCCTCCCCGCGATACAGCGCCTCGACCTTCCCCGCCCGCCACTGCAGCACCGCCCGTTGGTTGATCGAGCCCTTGTCGGTGATTTCACCACGGTCGATGGACGCCGGTTCATCGAGCAAGGCGATCCACTCCACGCGACTGGCGTTGCCGCTGGCTTCGCGGTTCAGGCGTTGCAGCCAGTCGGCGAACCATTGGCGTACCGGCGGGCTGGCGAGGACCTGGGCGTCGCTGGCCTCCCCGCCCAGGCCCGACAAGCGTCGGCATTCAGCAAGCCGTGGGAACACCAGCGCACCCAGGCACTCGCGATCCGGCGCGGTGATCACCAGGTCCTGGACGTAGGGCGTGCCCTCCAGCACCGCGCGGTTGCGCAACGGCCCGACGCTGACAAATACACCGGAAGACAATTTGAAGTCCTCGGCGATCCGCCCATCGAACATCAGCCCCAGTTGCGGATTGCTGGCTTCGGCCAACTTGATCGCATCCCCCGAACAATAGAAACCGTCCTCGTCGAATACCTCGGCAGTTTGCTGCGGCGAGCGCCAGTAGCCGGGCATGATGTGCGGCCCGCGAAAACGCCCTTCGAACTTGCCGTCCACCGGCACCAGCCGGACTTCGCAGCCGGGCGCCGGAAGGCCAATGTAGCCGGCCATGGACAACGGCCCGGTGGTGAAGGTGCAGGACGGCGCCGCCTCGGTCATGCCCAGGCCCGCCATCATGCGGATACGTTCGCCGCAATGCTGTTCGGCGACCTTGTCGAGCCGGTCCCAGGTGCTTTGGGACAAACCCGCTGCCGCAAAGAAGAACAGACTGATGCGCTTGAAGAATCGCTCGCGCAACTCACCGTCCCGCTCCAGGGCGCTAACCAGCTCCTCCCAGCCCTTGGGCACGGTCAGGTAGGCGGTCGGTGAAATTTCCTTGAGGTTGCGCAGGGTTTCGGCGAAGCCCTGGGCGGTGGGTTTGCCGTCGTCCAGGTAGAACGTGCCGCCGTTGTACAACACGATGCCAACGTTGTGGCTGCCACCGAACGTGTGGTTCCACGGCAACCAGTCCACCAGCACTGGGGGCGCCTCGCCGAACACCGGAAAGGTCTGCAGCAGCATCTGCTGATTGGCGCAAAGCATACGCTGGGTGGTGATCACCGCCTTGGGCAGTTTGGTGGAGCCTGAGGTAAACAGGAACTTGGCGATGCTGTCCGGGCCAGTGGCGGCGAACGCCTGCTCGGCCTCGGCGCCGCCGGGTTGGGCCAGCAGGCTGGCGAAGCTTGTCCTCGACCGGCCAGCTATCTCGCCACGCACCGTGATCAAGGGCACGTCCGCCGGCAATACGGCAGTGATTGCCCGCTCGAACGGTGCGGCTTCGCTGACAAACACCAGCCCCGGCTGCAACAGATCGCAGACGTGACGCAGCTTGGCGAAATCCTGGGACAGCAATGAATAGGCCGGCGAAACCGGGCAATAGGGAATACCGGCGTACATCGCGCCGAGGGCCATTTGCAGGTGCTCGATGTCGTTGCCGGAGAGCAGCGCCAAGGGTTTTTCGGCCGATAAGCCGTAACCGAGCAGGCCTTGGGCGATGGCCCGTACACTGTCGAGCATTTGCGCATAACTGACTCGACGCCAATCACCACTGGATTCACGGGCGGCGATAAACGTCTGCTCTGGGCGCACCTCGGCCCAGTGCACCAGGCGCTCGAGCAACCGCGCCGGCAGCGGGGCCAGGGGCTCCAGGGAGCGCATGTGCAAGATGCCACGCTCTTCCCGGACTTCGACGGCAGGATGACCAATCGACACCTGGCGATACCGCCCGGCCTCGGGTCGGGAGGACGATCTTGACTCGGAACTCACGTACATTTCCTCCACCAAGGCACACTCGGGTCGCGATGCGAGCGGAGCGTGGCAGCACTAGGCTGCGGCCTTGTCATTATTATTCTGGCCTGCATCGGGGCGACGGTGTTCAAGGCTCCACCGCCCGCGATGCGACGGGTTTCAGATCGGGTAATGCCGGGGACCGTTCTGCAAGGTCACCCAACGCAGCTGGGTGAAATGCTCGATGGACGCCTTGCCGCCAAAGCTGCCGTAACCACTGGACTTGACCCCGCCAAAGGGCATCTGCGCCTCATCGTGCACGGTCGGCCCGTTGATGTGGCAAATGCCCGACTCGACCCGCTGGGCCAAGGCTAGAGCACGGCTCGTGTCGCGACTGAAGATGGCGGCCGACAGGCCGAACTCGGAATCGTTGGCCAGGCGCAACAGCTCTTCATCGCCGTCACCGCGCAGAAGCACCGCCACCGGCCCGAAAGACTCTTCGCGGTACAAGCGCATCTGCGCAGTGACGCCGTCGAGCAAGGTTGGTTGCAGGATGCTGCCTTCCAACTGCCCACCCGTGACCAGCGTTGCGCCTTTGGCCAGGGCATCGTCGATCAGCCCCTTGATGCGTTGGCCGGCACTGACGTCAACCAACGAGCCCAGCACCGAATCAGCGGCCGTCGGATCGCCGGCGCGCAGGGTGGCGATCTTGGCGGTCAAGCGGGCGATGAACTCATCCGCCACACGGGCATCGACGATCAGTCGCTCGGTGGACATGCAGATCTGGCCCTGGTTGAAGTAGGCGCCGAAGGCCGCCGCTTGCACCGCAGCGTCCAGGTCGGCATCGTCCAGCACCAGCAGCGGCGCCTTGCCGCCCAGTTCCAGCAAGGCCGGCTTGAGGTGACGCGCCGACAGTTCGCCGACGATGCGCCCGACATGGGTCGAACCGGTGAAATTGACCCGACGCACCGCCGGGTTGGCGATCAACCGCTCGACAATGGCCGGCGCATCCGCCGGTGCGTTACAGATCACGTTGACCACGCCGTCACCCAGCCCTGCGTCCTGCAACACCTGGCCGATCAGCCGGTGCACCGCCGGGCTTATTTCAGAAGCCTTGAGCACCACGGTGTTACCACAGGCCAGGGGCATGGCGATGGCGCGGGTGGCGAGAATCACCGGAGCGTTCCAGGGCGCGATGCCCAGCACCACGCCGCAAGGCTGACGCAGGGCCATGGCGAAACTGCCAGGCACGTCCGAAGGAATGATTTCGCCATTGATCTGGGTCGTCATGGAAGCGGCTTCGCGCAGCATGTTCGCAGCCAGGTGTACGTTGAAACCGTACCAATTGGCCATGGCACCGGTTTCGCCGGCAGCAGCGACGAATTCACTGCTACGGGCCTGCAACTGCTCGGCTGCACGCAACAGTCGCGTGCGGCGTTCGTTAGGCGCCAATGCGGCCCAGGCGGGAAACGCCGCTTGGGCAGCAGCTACCGCGGCGTCGGCATCTTCCAGGGTGGCGGCGGCCACGCGAGACACCACCTCACCCGTCACCGGGTTGCAGCGTTCGAAGGTCCGGCCGTCACGGGCCGGGCACGACTGGCCGCCAATCAACAGGGGCACGTCCAGCATGGTGATTCCTCTTTATTGTCTTTATCGGGAATGCATCGCAGCGGTGTAACAGTAGCGCCAGGGCGAGGCAGCGAACAGCGGGATGCGGCCCGCCATTCGCCGGTCGATTCAGCGCTTATAGGTTTGCAAGCCAGGCTTGATGCTCTTGTCGTCCAGAAACTGCTTCATGCCCTGCTCGCGGCCACCTTCGGTGTCGAGCAGGCGCGACTGGTCGAGCTTGGCGTACAGGTAATCCTCGTTCTGCTCCCAGGTCAGTTCGCGGCAGCGTTTGAAACCATGCTTGGCGGCCCGCAGCACCACCGGGTTCTTTTCCAGCAGGTTGCGCGCCAGCTCCACCGTGACTTCACGCAGTTGCGCCAAGGGCACGCTTTCGTTGACCAGGCCCATTTCGGCGGCTTTCTGCCCGCCGAACGTCTTGCCCGTCATGATGTAGTACAGCGACTGGCGATGGCCCACGGTGTCGGCCATGGCCTTGCTCACCAGGTTGCCTGGCGGAATGCCCCAGTTGATTTCCGAGAGACCGAAGGTCGCTTCGTCGGCGCAGATCGCCAGGTCGCACGCCACCAGCGGGCTGAAACCGCCACCAAAGCACCAGCCGTTGACCATGGCGATGGTTGGCTTGGCGTACATGCGCAGCAGCTTCCATTGCCATTGCGACGCTTCGCGACGGATTTTTTCCTGGAGGATTTCCGGCCCGGCATCCACTTCGCGGAAATATTCCTTGAGGTCCATGCCGGCGGTCCAGGCATCACCGGCCCCGGTCAGCACCAATACGCCAGCGGCCGGATCCTGCTCCAGCGTCTCGAGCACGTCGATCATCTCGCGGTTGAGGGTCGGGCTCATGGCGTTGCGTTTTTCCGGGCGATTGAGGGTGACCCAGGCGATGCCCTCCTCGATATCGACCTTGACCGTTTTCCAGCGACCTTCGTAATTACTCATGATGCGTGCTCTCTTGTTCTTGGCTGAAGATGATCAAAAACTAAACCGGAAAAATAGTTATGTCAATTAACTATTAATCGATTTATCTGTATTTTTCCGGGTCTGGGTCGGCGGTTACAAATCTCGAATTTGCGCGAGCCCATAGCCAGGGCGTCGCAACCCCGGCAAACTGGATAGCCTTGTTAATCACTTACCTTGAGGAAGTTCACTTCGATGGCCAAGTCTTCCAAGCTTGCCGAACCCGCCGAGCCCCTGGCCGCCGGTACCGACGCGCAAGCGCCGCTGGACTCCGCGCTGGACGACCTGATCGGTTACGCCCTGCGCCGCGCCCAGTTGAAACTGTTCCAGAACCTGATTGGCCGGCTCGCCGTCCACGATCTGCGCCCCGCCCAGTTCTCGGCGCTGGCGATCATCGACCAGAATCCCGGCCTGATGCAGGCCGACCTGGCCAAGGCCCTGACGATCGAACCGCCGCAAGTGGTGCCGCTACTGAACAAACTGGAAAGTCGGGCCCTGGCCGTGCGTGTGCGGTGCAAGCCGGATAAACGCTCCTACGGGATATTCCTGAGCAAGACTGGCGAAACCTTGCTCAAGGAACTCAAGCAAATCGCCGCACAGAGTGACTTGGATTCCACCGCGACCCTTTCAGGCGCTGAGCGGGAGGAGTTGCTGCGGTTGTTGAAGAAGGTTTACCAGTAGCAAACCTGGCGGCGCTCCCTGTGGCGAGGACGCAAGCTCCGGCTATGTGGGAGCAAAGCTTGCTCGCGACGAAGGCACCTCGATTCCTGAAAAACCGCAGCGCTTCAATCGCGGGCAAGCCTTGCTCCCACAAGAGCAAGCCAGGCACCTGGGAACTCACCAGATCGGCACGCTGTACGTCACCAGGAACCGTGTCTGGTTCTCGTCGCGAAACGCCGCCGTACCCGGGAAGTTGTTGCGATAGATCGATTTGCGCGCCAGCAGCCCGACGTTTTTCAGCGGGCCGCTCTGGATCACGTACCCCAGTTCCATCTGGAACTCGCGTTCCTTGCGATCCTCGGCATTGAGGGCCGCCAGTTCGATGTGATCACCACGCACATAACGCAGCCGACTCCGCAGGCCCGGCACGCCCACGGCGGCAAAGTCGTAGTCATGGATCGCCTGCCAGGTGCGTTCCCTGGCATTGAGAAAATCCGAGCTCATGGTCATTTCGCTCAAGCCCATCAGCTCGGTGCCGGACACATAAGGCGTGGCCGTATCGCCACTGGAATGCATGTAGCCCAGGCTCACGCGATGGCCACCCAGGCGATAGCCGACCAGCGCCGAGACATTGCGGTTATCCACTTTTCCGGCCTTGGCCGCGCCGTCTTCGTCGCTGAAAAAACTGCGCAGGTCGGTGGTCAGGACGCCATCGCCCAAAGGCAGGTTATGCAATAACGCCAGAGTGTTCTGTTGATACAAATCCGCCACTTCGGCGTGGTAAGCCCGCAAGCTGAGGTCTTTGCTGACCTGGTAGTCGCCGCCCACGTACGCCATATGGGAAGAAGTCGCCGCACCGTTGAAACGACGGTTGGGCGAGGCGATGCTCATCGGTTGGTAGTCGGTGGAATCGCGCCGGGCGATGCGATCGATATAACCGGTGTTCAACGTCAAGCCGTCGATGTCCTTGGAACTGAGAGTCGTCCCGCGAAAGGTCTGCGGCAGCAGCCGCGATGGGCTGGCAAAGGCAAACGGCAGGAAGATCGACACATCGCCGGTCTTCACCGTGGTTTGCGCGAAACGCAGCTTGCCGGTCACGCCCAGGCGCGAATACTCATCAGCTGCGCGCTTGTCGCTGCTCGACACCGGCAACAGTTCGGTGCCGCTTCGGTCAGGTGACGAGTCGAGCTTGATGCCCAGCAATCCCCTCACGTCGAGGCCGAACCCAACCGCCCCTGGGGTAAACCCCGACTCGACGTTCATGAACACACCTTGAGCCCACTCCCTGGCCGCGGTCTTGGCGCCGTCGTCCTTGTAGTCGCGGTCCATGTAGTAATTGCGCAGGGTCAGGGTGCCGTGACTGTCGTCGATGAAGCCCTCCGCCCGCAAGGCCGGAGCCCCCAGGCTCAGCCCGAGACAAGCCAGCAGATGAACGAGCGATGAAACAGGGCGCGCCGTCAGGGCGGCCCGGGCAAGGTTTGGCATGTTCGATATCCACTTATTGTTGTTGTTTTGTTCGGCCCAACCTTGGTGGTGGGGGCCGTGGGAACCAAGAATGGAAACTGCACGGGCGCTTCGTCAATCAACAATGACCGATAATCGAACATTAATATCATTAACTAATTTACCAACTAGCTCGAAGATTCGTACCAAGCCTCTGATTTTTATAATGATCTGGTCAGTTTATGACTGCCCAATGGCAACCTTCATTTTTTAGTTAGCTTTGTTAATCTTAAATGCACCTACCGGCTATCCTCCGAGCCGGTGTCCCTCACAAAAACAATAAGAGGATTTGCCATGAACCGTCCGGCGCGTCGTGCGACGCTGACCATCGCCTTGTGTTTCATCGTCGCGCTGATCGAGGGTTTCGACCTTCAGTCAGCCGGTACCGCAGCCGCAGGTCTGCGACAGACGTTTGCCCTCGATCCGAAAATGATGGGTTGGGTATTCAGCGCCGGGATCATCGGGCTGTTGCCAGGTGCGTTCTTCGGTGGCTGGATCGCTGATCGTATCGGTCGCAAGAAAATCCTCGTCACCGCTGTCTTGCTGTTCGGCGTGTTTTCCCTCAGCACCGCTTATGTCGAACACTTCTCCAGCCTCTTGCTGGTGCGTTTCATGACCGGCCTGGGCTTGGGCGCCGCCCTGCCCAACCTCATTGCCCTGTGCGCCGAAGCCGTGGGCGAGCAGCGCCGGGGCACGGCTATCAGCGTGATGTATGCCGGCGTTCCGTTGGGTGGTGCATTGGCGGCAGTGGTCGCCATGTTGTTTGGCGAGCACTGGCAGATGACGTTTTTCATCGGTGGGCTGGCGCCCTTGCTGGTGGTCCCGCTGATGCTCCTGTGGCTCCCCGAATCGAGCGTCTTTCGCCAGGCGCAGGATGGCGGCTCATCGCGCGGCTCCACCGCCCAGGCGCTGTTCGGTGAAGGTCGCGGCCGCACCACCTTGGCGCTGTGGCTGAGTTATTTCTTCACCCTGACGGTGATGTACATGTTGCTCAACTGGCTGCCATCGTTGCTGCTGGAGCAGGGCTTCAGCAAACCCCAGGCCGGCCTGGTGCAGATGCTGTTCAACATCGGCGGTGCTCTTGGCTCGTTGCTCGGCGGCCTGTTGCTGGACCGTTGCAATGGCATCAAGGTGGTGCTGTTCGTCTATGCCGGTCTGCTGAGCGCCCTGGCCGGGGTCGGGTTGTCGGTCGGTATCGTGCCGATGGCCATTGCCGGGTTCGCCGCTGGGTTGTTTGTCATGGCTGCGCAATTGGTCCTCTACGCCTTGGCTCCGCCCTCCTACCCTACGACCGTACGTGCGACGGGGGTTGGTGCGGCGGTGGCCATCGGACGCCTGGGGTCGGTGGCCGGGCCTCTGGCTGCAGGGCAGATCCTGGCCGCAGGGGGTGGGACCACGGCCGTATTGCTGGCGACTTCGCCTGGGTTGGTGGTTGCGACGTTGGCTGTTCTTAGTGTGGTTCGTTATTCGGCCGGGCCTCGATTGGGTGCTTCTGAGCAGGTCGCTGGGAACTCCTGACTTGGTGTGAATATCCGTTTTTTGGGTAACGGCGGCTTATGGTTCCGCCCTTACGGCGGGTCACTTTCGAAAAGCCCGGAAGCCGGCCCAGTCGAAAGTAACCAAAGCGCTTCTGCCCCACCACTCGGCACCTCGCCTAGGCTCGGTGTGCCTGAACGAAGGCATTGCTCCGTGGGCCGCCGCGAAGGGCCATCATGGCCCAGCGCGGCTACCTCGAGGCGGCCTTATAGCCGACCTGGTTCTGGGTGATCGCGTTCCTCCTGTGGGAGCGAGCTTGCTCGCGATGACGTCGGCACAGCCAACATCACTACTAGCTGACCCTCCGCTATCGCGAGCAAGCTCGCTCCCACAGGGGGTTCAGGTGAACACGACTTCTGCGGACATCTCGCCCAGCAGTAAGCGATCTAGACCTTGAACCGCGCCACCGTCTCATGCAGTGACCCGGCCATCTGCGCCAGGTCCTGGCCCGCCGTATCGGTATGCCGGGCGCCCAGCATGACTTGTTCGGACAGGTTGCGAATGCCCACCAGGTTACGATCCACCTCTCGCGCCACCAGCGCCTGCTGTTCCGTGGCGCTGGCGATCATCAGGTTGCGCTCGTTGATCTGCGAGATCGAATGGGCGATTTCATCCAGGGCATCGCCGGAGCGCTGGGCCACTAGCAGCGTGGCTTGCACCAGTTCGCTGTTGTTCTGCATGGAGCTCACCGCATGCCCGCTGTCCAGGCGGATGTTACCGATCATGCCCTCGATTTCCCGAGTCGAATCCTGGGTCCGATGGGCCAACGCCCGGACTTCATCGGCCACCACTGCAAAACCACGCCCGGCATCACCGGCGCGGGCGGCTTCGATGGCGGCGTTCAGTGCCAGGAGATTGGTCTGTTCGGCGA
The DNA here is from genome assembly GCF_019956035.1 of Pseudomonas sp. A-RE-22. Lineage (NCBI taxonomy): Bacteria > Pseudomonadati > Pseudomonadota > Gammaproteobacteria > Pseudomonadales > Pseudomonadaceae > Pseudomonas > Pseudomonas sp. A-RE-22. Next base: position 20,373 of record NZ_JAHBCZ010000098.1, on the reverse strand, counting down.
TGCTGCGGATCACGTCCAGCACCGAACTGATGTCCTGGACCCGCCCGGCCAATTGCTGGATTCGCCCGGAACTGTCCGTCACACCTTCGGCCAGCGCGGTAATGGAAGCCACCGTTTCCTGGACCTGTTCACGACCGCGCTGGGCCGTTTGCTCGGACACTCGCGAGGCTTCGCTGGTGCTCACCGCATTGCGCGCCACTTCATCCACCGCAGCGGTCATCTGGTTCACGGCCGCGGCAGCCTGTTCGATTTCATGCCCTTGCAACTGCAAGGTGCTGCTGGTCTGGCTGCTCACCGCGCTCAGTTCTTCGGAGGAACTGGCCACCCGATCCACCGAGGCCGCAATGTGCCGGACCATGCTGTTGAGGCTCTGCTGCATGTCGTGCATGTTGCTCATCACGCTGTCATTGGCGCCAACGCCCACGGGCACGCGGATCGTCAGGTCGCCCTGGGCGATGAGATTAAGCAGCCGCGCCGCGTCATTCGGTTCACCGCCCAGGGGACGGGTCACGCTGCGGGTCACCAGGACCGCCACGGTCGTTACCAGGGCCAGGCAAGCCAGCACCAACGCCAACATGTTGCGCCGCGCATCGTTGTAACGTGCCTGGGCCTGCTGTTCACGTTCGACAAAGACCTTGCCCTGCATCGCCATGATCCCTTCGAGGCTTTTGTACACCTCAAGCTCCGCCGGAATCACCCCTTGCTTGAGCTGCGTCATCGCCTCCTCCGTCGCGCCCTGGCGGATCAACGCCTGCACCTGGACGAAAGCCGCCACATAGGCCTCGCGACGCTTTTTCAACTCGGCATACACGGCCTTGCCTTCAGGCTGATCGAACAACGGCTCCAGCGTGGCGAAGGCCTGGGTAATCCGCTGCCGGGTGGCGTCGATGGATTGCTGGACTTGCGCGTTGTTCTTGTCGATCAACAAGTCCCGGGTATTCCTGGCGTTATCGCGCACGCCCGTGGCGATCACCATGATCGGGTCGATCTTCGGCCAATCCTGCCTGACGATCTGCTCGGCCTGGTCGCGCAGCATCGCCAGGTCGCTCAAGGCGTAAAGCGCCAAGGCGATCAAGGCCAGTGGGGCGATGGCAAAGCCGATCACGATGCGTTGGGCAGTGGTGAATCTGGTCATATCAAATGCTCCCTGTTCAACTACCTGCCGGTTGGCAGCGCATTTGAAAACCATGAAAAAGTGCGGCCCAGTCATCCCGGGCCGCTGTCGGTCGTTCATCCCGGCGCTCGCTCAACTGCGTAAGACGAACGAGGGGAACAACTCGCGCATGGCGGCCCACAGCTCAGGCTGCAAGGCTTGTGCCGAAACGCTGGAAAGGTGGGGATCGAGCATCCGCGCGGTGCGCACCAGTTGTACGGCGAACCGCGTGACGCCGCGTTCGCTCAAGCGTCGGGCCAGGGTCAGCAACCGCTCGGGGTCGAACAGGTGCCAGTGCACCGTTGTGCGACATTCATAATCCACGCCGCTGGCCAGCAGGTGGTCGAGGCTGCGCCAGTTGGCGGCACCGCTGCCTTCGACCCGGGTCACGTCCAGGGCATCCTCGGGCAAGGCCTTGACGTCGAAACCCACCCAGTCGGCAAGCCCGACCACTTTGGCGAAGGCCGCCGGCTTGATGCCGGCGCTGTGCAGGCCGATGCGAAAGCCCATCTGCCGCACTTGCTCCATGGCCGGCGCCAGGCCGTCCTGCAACGTTGGCTCACCGCCGCTGAACACCACGGCGTCGAGCAGATCCTGACGGCGTTGCAGGAACGCCAATACCCGGCACCAATCCACCTCCTCGCTACCGCGCGGCGGGATCAGTTGCGGGTTATGGCAATAACGACAACGCCAGGCACAGCCCTGGCAAAACAGCACGCACGCCAGTTTGCCCGGATAATCGAGTGTGGTCAGGGGCACCATGCCCCCGACCCGTAGCACTCGACTCATGGACGCCCGGCCGCGCGTTCGGTGAAGTGCACCCGCTCGCGGTGCTCGGACTGCTTGCCTGGGTTGAAGGCCGCCACCGGACGGTGATAACCCATCACTCGGGTCCAGACTTCGCAACGTTGACGCTGTGCTTGTGGAAGGCTTTGCGATGCATTCATGGGTGAAGCTCCTTGCGGTCGATGGATCGGATCAGTGAACGCTGCCCTGGCGCTGTTGTTGCAGCAGCAAGGCCTCGTCGCATTTGGGGCAAAACTCGTGTTCGCCGGCCAGGTAACCGTGCACCGGGCAGATGGAAAAGGTCGGCGTGATGGTCAGGTACGGCAGGCGGAAACGTCCCAGGGCCTTGCGCACCAACTGCTTGCAGGCCTGCGTGGAGGAAATCTGCTCGGCCATGTACAGGTGCAACACGGTGCCGCCGGTGTATTTGCATTGCAGTTCATCTTGCAGCTCCAGGGCTTCGAACGGATCTTCGGTGAAGCCCACCGGCAGTTGCGACGAGTTGGTGTAGTACGGGGCGACCGTGCTGCCGGCCTGCAAGATATCCGGATAGCGCTTGAGGTCTTCCTTGGCGAAGCGGTACGTGGTGCCCTCGGCAGGCGTGGCTTCGAGGTTGTAGAGGTGGCCGGTTTCCTCCTGGAATCGCAACAGCGTGGCCCGCACGTGATCCAGCAGTTTCAGGGCGAATTCCCGGCCTTGCTCGGTGTGCAGGCCTTGCTGATCATCGGTGAAATTGCGCAGCATTTCGTGCAGGCCATTCACGCCGATGGTGGAGAAGTGATTGCGCAAGGTGCCCAGGTAGCGCTTGGTGTAGGGGTACAAACCGGCATCCATATGATGCTGGATGACCTTGCGCTTGACCTCCAGGCTCTCTTTCGCCAGTTCCATCAGGGTATCGATGCGTTGCAGCAACGCACTGGTGTCGCCCTTGTACAGATAGCCCAGGCGGGCGCAGTTGATCGTCACCACGCCCAGGGAACCGGTCTGCTCCGCCGAGCCGAACAGCCCGCCGCCACGCTTGAGCAACTCGCGCACGTCCAGTTGCAAGCGGCAGCACATCGACCGCACCTGATTGGGTTGCATGTCCGAATTGAGGAAGTTCTGGAAATACGGCAAGCCGTAGCGGGCAGTCATTTCGAACAGCCGGTCGGCGTTCTCGCTGTCCCACGGGAAGTCGTGGGTGATGTTGTAGGTCGGGATCGGGAAGGTGAAGACCCGGCCTTTCGCATCGCCGGCCTGCATCACCTCGATGTAGGCGCGGTTGATCAGTTCCATTTCCGTTTGCAGGTCACCGTAGGCGAACGGCATCTCTTCGCCGCCGATGATCGGGATCTGTTCGCGCAGATCCTGTGGGCAGACCCAGTCGAACGTCAGGTTGGTGAACGGGGTTTGCGTACCCCAGCGCGACGGCACGTTGAGGTTGTAGATGAACTCCTGCAACGACTGGCGGACTTCGTCGTAGCTGAGCTGGTCCTTGCGCACATAGGGCGCGAGATAAGTGTCGAACGAGCTGAACGCCTGGGCGCCGGCCCATTCGTTCTGCAGGGTGCCAAGAAAATTAACCATCTGCCCCAGGGCACTGCTCAGATGCTTGGGCGGCCCGGCCTCGACCCGCCCCGGCACGCCGTTGAGGCCTTCGTGCAACAAGGTGCGCAAGGACCAGCCGGCACAGTAGCCGGCGAGCATGTCCAGGTCGTGGATATGCAGGTCAGCCTCGCGGTGCGCCTCGCCGATGGCCTGGCTGTAGACCTCGTCGAGCCAGTAGTTGGCGGTGACCTTGCCCGAAACGTTGAGGATCAACCCGCCGAGGGAATACCCCTGGTTGGCGTTGGCCTGCACACGCCAGTCTTCGCGATCCAGGTATTCGTTCATCGACGTGGCGACTTCCACCAGTGTGCGACGATCCCGACGCAGGCGTCCGTGTTGCTCGCGATACACGATGTAGGCGCGCATGGAGAGAAAGAAACCGGCGTCCATCAGTACCCGTTCGACACGGTCCTGGATCTGCTCGACGTTCAACCGCGTCTGCCCTTCCAACCGCGCCAACACCGCCTCCAGCAACGCCTCGGCCTCGACTTCGGCATATTCGCCGGTGGCCTTGCCAGCGGCGATCAGCGCCTGGCGGATCTTGTCCGCATCAAAGGCAACCACACTGCCATCGCGCTTGTGCAAGCGGTTACACCCTACTGAGATCAACGTGCTCTGCATTTTGGCTCCAGACACTACATATAGGCTTTTTGAGATCTTCAAACACAATATGCAGTGGAGAGTACGGGCAAAAGGCAGGGTTGCAATTGATCGACATCAAGAATCGGAAGCGACCCACATTCAGGCTCGAAAAGTCATTTTTGCAAGCACCATAGATCCCCTGTGGGAGCGGGCTTGCTCGCGAAGAGGCCAGCACATTCAACATCAATGCAAGCTGACCCACCGTCATCGCGAGCAAGCTCGCTCCCACATTGGTTTCGGGGTGACTGCAAGGTCTGTATCCACCACAGGTCCCTTTGTGGGACCTGTGTACTGCTCACCCCCCACTCATGTTCATGAACCGCACGATCTGCACTTCCCCACCCGGGTTGAAGTCATGGCGCAGTGGCTTGCCACGCAACGCCCGTTGCACCGCCTGGATCACCGGTTGGTCGTCCAGCGGATAACGCCGCAGCAAGCCGCGAAGGTCGAGGGAGTCCTCTTGTCCCAGGCACAACAGCAAGCGCCCTTCGACGGTCATGCGCACGCGGTTGCAACTGGCGCAGAAGTTGTGGGTGTTGGGCGAAATGAAACCGATCCGGGTGTCCGGATGACGCTCCAGGCGCACATAGCGCGCTGGCCCGCCGCTGTTTTCGGTGCTGTCGAGCAGCCGGTGATGGCGGGCGATTTCGGCCCGTACCTCATCGCTGGAACAGAACGACTCGCCCCGGGAACGCCCGACCTCCCCCAGCGGCATTTCCTCGATGAAGCTGATGTCGATGCGCTGCTCGATGGCGTATTGCACCAACGCCGGGACTTCATCGAAGTTGCGCCCTTTCATCACCACGCAGTTGAGCTTGATCCGCTCGAACCCGGCGACCTTCGCCGCTTCGATGCCGGCCAGCACCTGGTCCAGGTTGCCGTTGCGGGTGATCGCCCGAAAACGATCGCCGTCCAGGCTGTCGAGGCTGATGTTCATGCGCTTGACCCCGGCCTCGACCAGCGGCTGGGCCAGTCGCCCCAGCTGCGAGCCGTTGCTGGTCATCACCAGTTCCCGCAGGCCGGGCAATGCCGCGATCTCGCGACACAGCCCGACGATGCCTGGACGGATCAGCGGCTCACCACCGGTCAGGCGGATTTTCTTCACCCCCAGGCCGACGAACAGCCGCGCCAGGCGCTGCAACTCCTCCAGGGTCAACACTTGCTGACGCGGCAGGAAAGTCATGTTTTTCGCCATGCAATACACACAACGAAAATCACAACGATCGGTCACCGACATCCGCAAATAATCGATCTGGCGCCCAAATCCGTCCTGCAACACCGCGTTCATGAAGATCTCCCGATTGAGCCCGTGTTCACTGCACCAGCGGCGAGTCGGCGCCCTGAAGGTGAATGCCGCGAATATCCGCCGCACCGATCAGGGTTTGCAGGTACTGCACCAGCGCTTTTTGCCACACGCCCTGCTGCAACTGGGTACGAATCGCCGTCGCCACTGCCTCATACGGCAATGGCTGGCCATCGATTCGCTGGTCGATGCTGATCACGTGCCAGCCGTAACGACTTTCCAGCGGTTTACCAGCCAGGCCCGCCGGCAGGGTGAACAACTGGCGCTCCAGTTCAGGCACGGTCTGGCCCTTGCTGATCTGCCCCAGCGAGCCGCCCTGCTCCTTGGATGGACACGCCGAATGCTTCAGCGCCAACTCGGCAAAACTGCCCGGGAACTGGTCCAGCCGCTCCAGCAGCAGCTCGGCCTGTACATGGGCCAGGCTGCGCGCCTCGGCATCGTCCGGCGCACACTCGAGCAGGATGTGTCGCACCGCCAGCAACGGTGCGCTGTGAAAGCGCGCCCGGTTGCTTTCGTAATAACGCAGGCAGGTGGCCTCGTCGCACTGCGGCACCTGTACCTCGCGTTCGAGCAACAGCCGCGTGGCCGCTTCCTCTTCGTTTTCACCGGCGCCGACCTGCAACGCCAGACCCAGTTCGGCGATACGTTGCTGCAGCAACTCACGGATCACCAAGGCCCGTGCCGCCTGATAAACCGCCTCCTCGCGGCTTTCCGCCGGGTGATATTGCAGCTCCTGGGCCATCGCCTGCGGGGTGACCGACACCCCGTTGACGCTGATGATCGGCCACTCTTGCTCACTGCTGGCAATCAACTGTGGCGCTTCATCCTCCGTCACCGGCCCGGCCTGGGCCGGCTCGAACTGCACCGCCCCCGCCGGTTCGGCATCGGCCAGCGGCGCGATCACCGGTGCCGCTTTTGCCGAAGAACCGCAGCCGCCGCTGCCGCCACCACTACCGCCACATCCGCATCCACTCGCCATGATCTTCTCCTCAAAACTTCTGCCGAACGATTTGATAACGACGCCCCAGGTACCAGACCGGCGCACTGACGATATGGACCAGACGGGTGAACGGGAACAACACGAACAGGGTCAGGCCCAGCACCACGTGGAGCTTGTAGACCAGGCCCACCGGCGCTATCGAGGTAGCGGCTTCGACCGGACGCAACAGCACGGTGTTCTGGGCCCAGTCGGCCAGCATCACCATCATCGAGCCGTCCATATGGGCGGTGGACGCCACGATGGTCATCAGCCCCAGTACCAGTTGCACCAGCAGCACCACCAGCACGAGGATGTCCGAGACATTGGAGGTGGCGCGAACCCGTGGGTCGGTCAGGCGACGGTTGAGCAGCATCACCAGGCCGATCAGGCCCAGTACGCCGAAGAAACCGCCGGAAACCATCGCCAGCAACTGCTTGTTCTCGGTGCTCAGCACATGGTGGTAGATCGCCGAGGGTGTCAGCAGGCCGACGAAGTGGCCGGCCAGCACGAACAGCACGCCGATGTGAAACAGGTTGCTGGCCACGCGCATGCCGCGCTTGTTCAGCATCTGGCTGGAACCTGCCTTCCAGGTGTACTGGGACAGATCAAAGCGTGCCCAACTGCCAAGCAGGCAAATCGCCAAGGCGACATAGGGGTAGACCCCGAACAACAACAGATCCCATTTAGACATTGCCCACCTCCCCGGCTGGCGCTGCGGCCAGCCCTTCATGCTGAAAATCCACCCAGTGCAGCGGCACCGCACTTTCGTCCCGCGCCTTGCCCGGCGCGCTGGGCAGTGAACTGCAACGGTCCTGCTGTTCGGCCTTCATGAAATCCACTGCCTCTTCTTCCCAGATCTTGTCCAGGGCTTCGAGGGAGTCGTCCCGTGGTTCGGCCTTCACTTGCTCACGCAACTCGGCCACGGCCACCTGGGGCTCGGCCCCGGCGATTTGCAGCAAGGCCCGGAAGCAACTGGCGTAGGCGCTTTCACGCTCGTCCAGGCGCGCCGCGAGCAAGGCCAGCAGGTGCGCGACATCGGCCAGGCCCTCGCGGGCCTCGAGGTCTTCGCGGGTGGACAGAAACTCCAGGTACAGCGGGATGTAGTCGGGCAGTTCCTTGACGCCGATGGCGAAACCGGCCTCTTCGTACTGAGCCATCATGTCGACCATGGCCTGGCCCCGGTCGCGGGATTCGCCATGGACATGTTCGAACAGCAGCAGCGACAGCGAGCGACCGCGGCCGAACAGAGCACCGTAGTGCTCCTGGCCATCCATCAGGTCCTTGCCGCAGATCACCTCCAGCAACTCGAACAACCCGGCGCGCTGGTTCGGACTGATTTCCCGCGTTTGGAGAATCGCTTGTTCCAGCTCATCCCGACCGGCCACCAGGGTCTCGGTCGGGTAGTCGAGCAGCAACGAAATCACCTTGAGAATGCGCATGCTCATTCCTCCCACAACTGCACGGTTTTGATCACGTCGCGGCGGTTGGCCTTCTTGCCACCGAACATGTTGGTGTCGGAGCTGCCACTGCAACCGCTGCCAAAGCTGAAACCGCACCCGGAACGCTCGGCGAACGCGTCGCTCATGGCGTCTTCGCGGTGGGCGCTTGGCACGACGAAACGGTCTTCGTAGTTGGCGATGGCCAGGTAGCGGTACATCTCTTCCACCTGGTTCACGCTCAAGCCGACGTCGGCCAGCACTTGCAAGTCCTGCACGCCGTCGACCTGCTCGGAACGCTTGTAGGCACGCATCGCCAGCAAGCGTTTCAGCGCAAGCTTGACCGGCTTTTCATCACCGGCGGTGAGCATGTTCGCCAGGTAGCGCAGCGGGATACGCAGGCTGTCGACGTCCGGGATCACCCCGTTCATGCCCACGGTGCCGGCCGTGGCAGCGTTCTGGATCGGCGACAGTGGCGGCACGTACCAGACCATTGGCAAGGTGCGGTATTCCGGGTGCAGCGGCAGTGCGAGTTTCCAGTCCACGGCCATTTTGTAGACCGGCGAGCGTTGCGCCGAATCGATCACCGACTGCGGCACGCCATCGGCCAGGGCCTGGCGAATCACCGCCGGGTCGTTCGGGTCGAGGAAGATCTCCAGTTGTTTCTCGTACAGGTCCTGCTCATTGGCGGTGCTTGCCACTTCGCTGATGCGATCGGCGTCATACAGCAACACGCCGAGGTAACGGATGCGGCCAACGCAGGTTTCAGCGCAGACGGTCGGCATCCCGGCTTCGATGCGCGGGTAGCAGAAGATGCATTTTTCCGACTTGCCGCTCTTCCAATTGAAGTAGATCTTCTTGTACGGGCAGCCGCTGATGCACATGCGCCAGCCGCGGCACTTCTCCTGGTCGATCAGGACGATGCCGTCCTCTTCGCGCTTGTAGATCGCTCCGCTCGGGCACGACGCCGCGCACGCCGGGTTCAGGCAGTGCTCGCACAGGCGCGGCAGGTACATCATGAAAGTGTTTTCGTACTCGCCGTAGATGTCCGCCTGGATCTTGTCGAAGTTCTTGTCCTTGCGCCGCTTGGCGAATTCAGTGCCGAGGATTTCCTCCCAGTTCGGGCCCCATTCGATTTTCTGCATGCGCTTGCCGGACACCACCGAGCGTGGTCGCGCGGTGGGCTGGTGCTCGCCCAGCGGTGCGGTGTGCAGGTGCTGGTAGTCGAAGTCGAACGGCTCGTAGTAATCGTCCAGGCTCGGCAGGTCCGGGTTGGCGAAGATGTTCGCCAGCACGCGGAACTTGCCGCCGATGCGCGGGTTGATCGAACCGTCAGCGTTGCGGATCCAGCCGCCTTTCCACTTGTCCTGGTTTTCCCACTCCTTGGGATAGCCGATGCCAGGCTTGGATTCGACGTTGTTGAACCAGGCGTATTCCATGCCTTCGCGGCTGGTCCAGACGTTCTTGCAGGTAATCGAGCAGGTGTGGCAGCCGATGCATTTGTCCAGGTTCAGGACCATGCCGATTTGTGAGCGAATCTTCATCTCAGTTCTCCTCGATATCAGTCGGCAGTGGACGCGGCAAATCATCGCCACTGGAACCATCGAGCCAATCGACCTTGACCATCTTGCGCACCACGACGAATTCGTCGCGGTTGCAACCGACCGTGCCGTAATAGTTGAAGCCGTAGGCCTGTTGGGCGTAGCCGCCAATCATGTGGGTGGGCTTGAGCACCACGCGGGTCACCGAGTTGTGGTGGCCGCCACGGGTCTTGGTGGTTTCCGAACCCGGCACGTTCACGATCCGTTCCTGGGCGTGATACATCATCACCATGCCTTCCTTGACCCGTTGGCTGACCACCGCACGGGCGGTCAGCGCGCCGTTGACGTTGAAGCATTCGATCCAGTCGTTGTCCTCGATACCGGCGCGCTTGGCGTCGATTTCCGAGAGCCAGACAATCGGTCCGCCACGGCTCAAGGTCAGCATCAGCAGGTTGTCGCTGTAGGTGCTGTGGATACCCCACTTCTGGTGCGGGGTGATCCAGTTCAGGACGATCTCGGTCTCGCCATTGCTGCGCTTGCCCTTCACGCCGGCGATGGTGCGGGTGTTGACCGGTGGCCGATAGCTCATCAGTTGCTCGCCGAACGCCTGCATCCACGGGTGATCCTGGTAGAACTGCTGGCGACCGGTGATGGTGCGCCATGGGATCGACTCATGGACGTTGGTGTAGCCAGCGTTGTAGCTCACGTGATCGTCTTCCAGGCCAGACCAGGTCGGGCTGGAAATGATCTTGCGTGGCTGGGCCTGGATGTCACGGAAGCGAATCGCCTCGTGCTCCTTGGACACCGCCAGGTGGCTGTGGTCGATGCCGGTGAATTCCGACAGCGCTGCCCAGGCTTTCACCGCGACATGGCCGTTGGTTTCCGGCGCCAGGGACAGGATCACTTCGGCAGCATCAATGGCGCTGTCGATTTTTGGCCGCCCTTGGCTGATACCCGCCTCGACTTCCTTGTGGTTCAGTTCGCCAAGGAATTTAACTTCAGTGTCGGTGTTCCAGTTGATGCCCTTGCCGCCGTTGCCGAGTTTTTCCAGCATCGGGCCCAGGGAGGTGAACTGCTTGTAGATGTTCGGGTAGTCGCGTTCCACCACTTGCAGGTTCGGCGCGTTCTTGCCCGGGACCGGCGCCACACCGGCACTTTTCCAGTCGGTGCCGCCGAATGGCTGGGCCAGTTCGCCGACGCTGTCGTGCATCAGCGGTACGGTGACCAGGTCTTTCTCGACACCCAAGTGGCCGACCGACATGGCGGAAAACGCCTTGGCGATGCCCTTGTAGATTTCCCAGTCCGAACGCGACTCCCAGGCCGGATCGATGGCGGCCGACAGTGGGTGAATGAACGGGTGCATGTCCGAAGTGTTCATGTCGTCTTTTTCGTACCAGGTAGCGGTTGGCAAGACGATGTCGGAATAAACGCAGGTCGAGGACATGCGGAAGTCCAGGGTGGTCACCAGATCGAGCTTGCCAATGGCGCCCTCGTCGACCCATTCGGCTTCGGTGGGCTTGCACTCGGTGCTATGGCCGATGTCTTCGTTCATCACGCCGTTCTTGGTGCCCAGCAGGTACTTGAGCATGTACTCGTGGCCCTTGCCCGAGGAGCCCAGCAGGTTGGAACGCCAGATGAACATGTTGCGCGGGAAGTTCACCGGGCTGTCCGGTTGCTCGCAGGCAAAGCGCAGCGAACCGTCCTGCAGCGACTTGACCACGTAGTCCTTGGGGTCCATGCCCGCGGCGGCGGCATCGCGGCAGATGTGCAGCGGGTTGGTGTTGAGCTGCGGTGCGCTCGGCAACCAGCCGGCCCGTTCGGCGCGGATGTTGTAGTCCAGGGCGTGCTCGGGAAATTGCGATTTGTCGGCCAGGGGCGAGAGCACATCGTGCATGCTCATCTTCTCGTGGCGCCATTGCGAACTGTGCCCGTAGAAGAAGCTGGTGCCGTTCATCTGCCGTGGCGGACGGTTCCAGTCCAGGCCAAAGGCCAGGGGCAGCCAGCCGCATTGCGGACGGAGTTTTTCCTGGCCGACATAGTGGGCCCAGCCGCCGCCGGTCTGGCCGACGCAACCGCAGAGCATGAGCATGTTGATCAGCCCGCGGTAGTTCATGTCCATGTGGTACCAGTGGTTCATCGCCGCACCGACGATGATCATCGAGCGTCCACGGGTCTTGTCGGCGTTGTCGGCAAACTCGCGGGCGATCTGGATCGCCTTCTCGCGGCTTACGCCAGTGATCTGCTCCTGCCAGGCCGGGGTGCCAGGCACCGAGGCGTCGTCATAGTCCTTGGCAACGTTGGCGCCGCCCAGGCCACGGTCGATCGCCAGGTTGGCCGCCGACAGGTCGAATACGGTGGCGACTTTCGCCACGCTGCCGTCGGCCAGTACCACGCTGTGCACCGGCACCCGCCGGAACTGCACCGCGTCACCGGCCACGTGCTGGAAGTACTCCTGGGCTTCGCCAGCGAAGTACGGGAACGCCACCTCGGCGACGTCGCCGCCGATCAGGCTCAGCTTGAGGTCGATCTCACGGCCCTCGCCGCCTTCACGGGGCAGGATGTTCCACTTGCCCTTCTCACCCCAGCGATAGCCGATGGAACCTTGGGGCGAAACCAGTTCGCCGGCGGCATCCATGGCGATGGTTTTCCATTCCGGGTTGTTGTCCTGGCCGAGGTTGTCGGTCAGGTCGCTGGCCCGCAGGAAACGGTCCGGCTGGTAACCCGCGCCCGGAGCGGCGCCGAGCATTGGCTTGAGCATCACCAGTACCGGCAGGTCGGTGTAGCGCTTGGCGTATTCGGTGAAATAGACGCTCGGCTTGTCCAGGTGGAATTCTTTGAAGATCACATGGTTGAAGGCCTGGGCCAGCGCGGCGTCGGTGCCCTGCTTGGGGTTGAGCCACAGGTCGGTGAGCTTGGCGACTTCCGAATAGTCCGGGGTGATCGCCACGGTCTTGGTGCCCTTGTAGCGCACCTCGGTGAAGAAGTGGGCGTCAGGGGTACGGGTCTGCGGAACGTTGGAGCCCCAGGCAATGATGTAGTTGGAGTTGTACCAGTCGGCCGATTCCGGCACGTCGGTCTGCTCGCCCCAGACCATCGGCGACGCTGGCGGCAAGTCGCAATACCAGTCATAGAAGCTCAGGCAGACGCCACCGATCAACGACAGGTAACGCGAGCCGGCGGCGTAGCTGACCATCGACATGGCCGGGATCGGCGAGAAGCCCACCACCCGGTCCGGGCCGTGTTCCTTGACGGTGTAGACGTTCGCTGCGGCGATGATCTCGTTGACTTCTTCCCAGTTGGAACGGATGAAGCCACCCATGCCGCGCTTGCTTTTATAGGAGTCGGCCTTGGCCTTGTCCTCGACGATGCTGGCCCAGGCTTCCACCGGCGGCAGGGTCTGCCGGGCTTCACGCCACAGCTTGAGCAATGGCTTGCGAATTTTCGGGTACTTGAGCCGGTTGGCGCTGTAGATGTACCAGCTGTAGCTCGCGCCGCGAGGGCAGCCGCGTGGTTCGTGGTTGGGCAGATCGTTGCGGGTACGCGGATAGTCGGTCTGCTGGGTTTCCCAGGTGATCAGGCCGTTCTTGACGTAGATTTTCCACGAGCACGAACCGGTGCAGTTCACCCCATGGGTGGACCGCACGATCTTGTCGTACTGCCAGCGCGAACGGTAGACGTTCTCCCAGTCCCGGGACTCCTTGCGGGTCTCGCCGTGCCCGTCTGAAAACTCGCCTTGCTTACGGTTGAAAAACCGCAGTTGATCCAGTAAATGACTCACAGTGTGTTCCTCTCAGGCTTGCTCCGCGGGGTCTGCGCCCCGCCCACGCAGGTTTAGGTTCGGCTTAGCAAGGTGTCGCGGCGCCCTTGCGGGCATACCACCACCAGGTCACCACGATGCAGCTCAGGTAGAAGCCGACGAACATGTAGAAGGCCATCTCCGGGCCGCCGGTCAGGGCCATCGAAGTGCCGAATGATTTGGGAATGAAGAAGGCTCCGAAGGCGCCCATGGCCGAGCTGAAACCCAGCACCGCAGCCGATTCCTTGCCGGCGTTCTTGAGCGCCAACTCGCGTTGCTCGGGCTTCTTGCCCAGGGCGGCTTTCTCGTGCAGGGTGCGGAAGATCACCGGGATCATGCGGAAGGTCGAACCGTTGCCCACGCCAGTGGTGATGAACAGCAACATGAACATGCCCAGGAAGCCGTAGAAGCTGCCGCCCTGGCCGTTCTGCGGAAGAAAGTGCAGGACGCCGAACACCATCACGATCATCAACACGAAGTTCCACAAGGTGACCTTCGCACCACCGAGCTTGTCCGCCAGCCAGCCGCCCAGCGGCCGTACCAGCGCGCCCACCAGCGGGCCGAGGAAGGCGAATTTCAGGGCGATGACTTCCGGGAACGAAGTCTTGATCAGCAACGGGAAGGCGGCGGAGAAACCAATGAACGAACCGAAAGTGGCCAGGTACAGCCAGCACATCAGCCAGTTGTGCTTGCGCTTGAAGATCACCGCCTGTTCGCTGAACGAGGCGCGGGCGCTGGACAGGTCATTCATGCCGAACCAGGCGATCACGGTAATGGCGAGGATGAACGGCACCCAGATGAAACCGGCGTTCTGCAACCACAGCGAGCTGCCGTCGGCCAACACCTGTGGCTGGCCGCCCATGAAGCCGAACACGCCGAAGGAGATCACCAGCGGCACGCTGAACTGCATCACCGACACGCCCAGGTTACCCAGCCCGGCGTTCAGGCCCAGGGCGGTGCCCTGCTGGGACTTGGGATAGAAGAAGCTGATGTTGGACATGCTCGAGGCGAAGTTGCCGCCACCAAAACCGCAAAGCAATGCGATCAGCACGAACACGCTGTAGGGCGTGGCCGAATCCTGCACGGCGAAGCCCATCCACAAAGCCGGTATCAGCAACGACGCCGTGCTCAGCGCGGTCCAGCGGCGTCCGCCGAAGATCGGCACCATGAACGAGTAGAAGATGCGCAAGGTTGCGCCGGACAGCCCCGGCAATGCCGCCAGCCAGAACAGCTGGTCGGTGCTGAAGCTGAAACCGATGGCATTCAGGCGCACGATCACCGTGCTCCAGACCATCCACACCGCGAAGGCCAACAGCAGCGCCGGGATGGAAATCCACAGGTTGCGCCGGGCGGTCAGTTTGCCGCTACTGCCCCAGAAAGCAGGGTCTTCCGGGCGCCAGTCATGAATGACCGGGCCCTTTTCAGGCGTTTGCAGAACGGACATGTTCTTCTCCTTGGGCAATGCTGGAAAACGGGGATTGAGTGGCCGGCGGCTGTTTACCCAGCAGCGGGCGCTTGCGCATTTCGCTGAAGTACATCCAGGCCAGGGAGACCCAGACCACGCCGTACATCAACATGAAGCAGGACGAGCGCACGCCGGTGAGGTCCACCAGGGCGCCGAACATGATCGGCAGCACGAACCCGCCCAGGCCGCCGGCCAGGCCGACGATGCCGGACACCGCGCCCATGTTTTTCGGGTAGTCGTTGGCGATGTATTTGAAGACCGAGGCCTTGCCGAACGCGAAGGCAATGCCCATCACGAACAGCAGCACGGTGAACAGCGTGGGGCTGAGACCAATGTGGAAATCGACGATGCCGTTGACGGTCTGCACTTGCAGTTGAGTCTGGGGATAGGAGAGCAGGAACAGGCAGATCCAGCTGACCCACAACACCCACCAGGTCACGCTCTGGGCGCCCCAGCGGTCGGACATCCAGCCACCGACCGCCCGCAACACGCCACCGGGCAAGGAGAAACACGCCGCCAGCAGCGCCGCGCTTTGCAGGCTGAAGCCGTATTCCTGCACGTAGTACTTGGTCATCCACAAGGCCAGTGCCACGTAGCCGCCGAACACGATCGAGTAGTACTGGCAGTAGCGCCACACGGCCGGCTCTTTCAGGGTTTTCAATTGCTCGCGCAACGTCGCGCCGCCGGTGCCGCTGTGTTCCTTTTTCTCGGTGGTGAGAAACCAGAACAACAGCGCGGTGATGAACAGGATGGCGCTGAACACTTTCGGCACCAGGTGCCAGGTGCCGAACGCGATCAACGCCGGGGCGAGGAACTTGGTCACTGCCGCACCGGCGTTGCCGGCGCCGAAGACGCCCATGGCAAAACCCTGGTTCTGCTTGTCGAACCATTTGGCGACGTAGGCGATGCCCACCGAGAACGAGCCACCGGCCAGGCCGACGAACAGGCCCAGTACCAGGAACTGCCAGAAGGCCGTGGCGAGGGTGATCAGGTACAGCGGCAATACGCAGGCCAGCATCAGCAGGAAGAACACGATCCGTCCGCCAAAGCGGTCGGTCAGAAGCCCCAGGGGCAAGCGCACCAGCGAACCGGTCAACACCGGCGTAGCGGCCAGCAGGCCAAACTGGGTTTCATTGAGGGCCAGCAGTTCCTTGATCGGAACCCCCAGCACGGCAAACATCATCCAGACCATGAAGCACACGGTGAAGGCCAGGGTACTCATCCCTAGTACCAGCCCTTGTTGCACTTGCGCTCGCATCACGATGCACTCCGTCAGTTCGATTGAGCGCAGCCTAGTGATACGAACCCCGCGAAAACTTGACCTGGATCAACGTGTGCCGGGGCGGTCCAGGCCTATGCTTGGCCCGTCTACCTCCAAGGAGGTAGACCCGGATATTGATACAACCCTTTATTTATCAATACCTTGATCAAGTCTGCCGAAGCTTTTATGGAAATGGAGCGGCCGACAACTCTTTAGAGGTAGTGCGCCCAGGATTGGCTGCTACACCCCCAGGTCCAGGGCGCCCCTATGCTCGGTTCACAGTTTTGCCCCGCAGGCCCGCGTCGATGATGCGTTGGCTGCGCAGTTCCCTGCCCGCTCGCGCCGGGCTGGCGGTGATCCTGATCGCCATCCTGGCCCTGGCCAGTTCCTTGAGTGCAGGGTTGATCGCCTGGTTCAGCCAGGGCGACGCTGCCGCCATCAACACCGCCGGCTCCGTGCGCATGGAGACCTACCACCTGAGCTGGAAACTGGCGGCGGGGGCCAACGACGACGTCCCGGCGATCATCGCCAGCCTGCAACAACGCCTCGACAGCCCTGCCCTGCGCGCCGTGCTGGAAGATGGGCCGGAAACCTCCCTGCACAAGAGCTATCGCGACCTTGTGCAACGCTGGAACCAGACTTTGCGCCCGGCCATCGAGCGTGGCGACTCGGCGTTTTTCCAGGCCAATGCCAATGCCTTCGTCAACCAGTTGGACCGGTTCGTTACCCTGCTGCAGCGCCAGAGCGAGCACAAGCAAGGCTGGCAGCAGGTGATCCAGGGCGCGGCGCTGTTCAGCACCATGATCATCCTGCTGATCGGCCTGTATGAATTGCAGTACGGCGTGGTCACGCCCTTGCAGGAGTTGGTGGACGCCACCCAGCGCTTTCGCCGTGGCGAATTCCAGGTGCGAGTCAATCACCAGTCCGAAGATGAACTGGGCCAGTTGGCGACCAGTTTCAACACCATGGCCGAGACCATCGAGCAATCGCACCGCACCCTGGAAAACCAGGTCCGGCAAAAGACCCTGAACCTGCAACAGGCCAACGCCGCCCTGGAGCTGCTGTACCAGAGCAGTCGCAGCCTGGCGACGCGACAGGCCAATGCCGAAGGGCTGGATGAATTGATCCGGCGCTTCCAACAGCGCCTGCCGGGCCTGCGCCTGACGCTGTGCCTGCAAGGGCAATTGCAATCACCGGCCAGGCACCTGCTGGCGTTGCATGGCGCCGACAGCCGCCAGGTCTGCGCCAGCAGCGATTGCGCCAGTTGCCATAAACGCAACGCGGCACGCCCGCAAGCCTTCAGCATCAGCAACCAGGGCAACGAACTGGGTGAGCTCAAGGCTCATTTTGTCGACGGCCACGCCGCGCAGCCCTGGGAAACCGCATTGATCCAGGCCCTCGCCAACCTGATTGGTACGTCGCTGTCGCTCAAGCGCCAGCGCGAACAGGACCATCGCCTGCTGCTGCTCGATGAACGCACGATCATTGCCCGCGAGCTCCACGATTCCCTGGCCCAGGCCTTGTCGTACATGAAGCTGCAAGTCAGCCGCATGCAGACCCTGATGCGTCGGGGCGAACCGGTGCAGACCCTGGAGACCGTCACCGGTGAACTGCGTGAAGGGCTCAACAATGCTTATCGCCAGTTGCGCGAGTTGCTGACCACCTTCCGCTTGCAGATCCACGACGATGGCCTGGTCGAAGAGCTCAAGGACACCGCCGAGGAATTCTCCAACCGAGGGGACTTCAAGGTGCATCTGTTCGTCGACACCCTGGCCTTCGAGCTGTCGGCCAGCGAGCAGATCCACATCCTGCAGATCACCCGTGAGGCGCTGTCCAACTGCCTGCGCCATGCCCATGCCGAAAACGCCTGGCTCGAACTGCGCCAGGAAGGCGAGACCGTGCAGCTGTCGATCGAAGACGATGGCCGCGGCTTCAGCGGCGAGGTCGACCAGCGCGAACACCATGGCCTGAACATCATGAACGAACGGGCCCGCAGCCTGCGCGGCCAACTGCAGATTCTCTCCCGAACACCCCAGGGCACCCGCATCCAGGTGCATTTCCAACCGGAATTCCTGGGCCAACACACCGAAGGCCTCGCAACATGAACGCCCCCCTGCGCCACACCCTGCTACTGGTCGACGATCATCCGATGATGCGTCGCGGCATTCGTCAGATGCTTGAGCTCGAAGACGATTTGCAGATCGTTGGCGAAGCCAGCCACGGCGAAGAAGCCCTGACCCTGATCGAACCGCTCAAGCCCGACCTGGTGCTGCTGGACAACAACATGCCGCAGATGAACGGCATCGAGACCCTGCGTCGGCTGCGCGCCATGCACTACACCGGCAAGGTGCTGCTGTTCACCGTGTCCGATGCCGAGGACGACATCCGCGATGCCCTGCGCCTGGACGCCAACGGTTACCTGCTCAAGGACATGGAGCCGGAGCTGCTGATCCAGTACATCCGCGATGCCCTCAACGGCGCCCTGGTGATCAGCCCCGGCCTGACCCGCGTCATGGCCCAGGCGCTGCGCTCGCCACCGCGCCAGGCCGATGTGGAACTGACCGAGCGCGAACGCCAGGTCCTCAAGACCATCGCCGGCGGCTACAGCAACAAGGTCATCGGGCACAAGCTGGGCATCACCGAAGGCACGGTCAAGGTGCATGTGAAGAACCTGCTGCACAAGCTCGGCTTGCGCTCACGGGTCGAAGCTGCGGTGTGGGCAATGGAGCATTTGCGCGGGGCGGGCTAGCCCAGCAAAACACACCAACTGTGAGAGCAGAGCCTGCAGGAAAAAATCCTGTGGGAGCAAAGCTTGCTCGCGATAGCGGTGGTTCAGCTTGCGCAAATGTTGAGCGTGCTGCCGCCATCGCGAGCAAGCTTTGCTCCCACGGGGTTTTGCCTTGATCGAAAGACCCATCCCTCTTCCGAGGTAGGCCTGCCGAGGCATAGGCCGACGGTGATTTGGGCTCTACCATGACGGCACGCGGAGGTACGCCATGCTGACCCACCCTTCCATCGTTTTACTGTTGCGTCGTCATCACCTGTTCAGCCAACTGCCGGAGCGGGTCTTTGAGGATGTCTGCAGCCTGGCTGTCCTCAAACGCCTGGAATGCAACAGCACGCTCATGCACCAGGGCGATCCGGCCAAGCGGTTTTTCTTGCTGGTCAGTGGTCAGATCAAGCTGTTCCGGGTGACCGGTGAGGGCCAGGAGAACCTGGTGGAAATCATCCAGCCCGGCCAGACCTTCGCCGAGGCCCTGCTGTTCAGCCAGGCCCGCTGCTATCCGGTCAGTGCGTCGGCGATCAAGGACAGCGTGCTGGTGAGTATCGAGGGCACCCATTACCGCAAGGCCCTGGAGGACCAGCCCAAGGTCTGCCTGGCGATCCTGGCGAGCATGAGCATCCATCTGCACCAGCGCCTCAAGGACATCGATAACTTGACCTTGGCCAGTGCCAGCCGGCGGGTGATCAATTTCCTGCTGCAGGAACGCGATCCGCGGGATGGTCAATTGGTGTTGCAGGTGTCCAAGCGTCTGGTGGCTTCCAAGCTGGGGATTCAGCCGGAGACGTTTTCGCGGATTCTTCATCGGTTGGTTGATGGGGGGTTGATTGCCATGGAGCGGCGTCAGATTCGTATCTTGTCCGAGGATGGGCTTGAGGGTTATCAGCAGTAGGTTTGTGTGAATATCCGTTATTTAGGTAACGGCGACTTATGGTTCAGCCCTTACGGCGGCTCACTTTTGAAGAGCCCGGAAGCCGGCCCAGTCAAAAGTAAGCAAAACGCTCTTGCCCCACCACTTGGTGCCTCGCTTAGGCTCGGCATGCCCGCCTAGTAGCCGACCTGGTTCTTGATGGGGACCGCATTCCTCCTGTGGGAGCGAGCTTGCTCGCGAAGAGGCCGGCACATCCAACATCATCACAAACTGACCCACCGCTTTCGCGAGCAAGCTCGCTCCTCACATGGGTTTTCGGGTATTCAAAGCATCCGCATACGACACAAGAACCTGTGGGAGCGAGCTTGCTCGCGATGACGTCGGCACAGCCAACCTCACCGCGAGCTGACCCACCGCTTTCGCGAGCAAGCCCGCTCCCACAGGAAAAACGCGGTCCCATCAAGAGTCAGGTCGGCTGTTAGGCCGCCTCGCGATGGACGTTGATCTCGGACGCCCCGTTAACCACGATGGCCGAACGCAGGTATTGCGCAGTGGGCCATGGATGGCCCTTCGCGGCGGCCCACGGAGCAATGCCTTCGTTCAGGCATGCCGAGCCTAAGCGAGGCACCAAGTGGTGGGGCAAAGCGCTTTTGGTTACTTTTGGCTGGTCCGGCTCCCGGCTCTTCCAAAAGTGACCCGCCGCAAGGGCGGAACCATAAGCCGCCGTTACCGAAGAAATGGATATTCACCCACCCCTAACCCGCATCAATC
>NZ_JAHBCZ010000087.1:0-3237 GCF_019956035.1 Pseudomonas sp. A-RE-22 | reverse complement strand
AGATCGAATTTTCGGCGAATGTCGTCTTCACAGTATAACCAGATTGCTTGGGGTTATATGGTCAAGTGAAGAAGCGCATACGGTGGATGCCTTGGCAGTCAGAGGCGATGAAAGACGTGGTAGCCTGCGAAAAGCTTCGGGGAGTCGGCAAACAGACTTTGATCCGGAGATGTCTGAATGGGGGAACCCAGCCATCATAAGATGGTTATCTTGTACTGAATACATAGGTGCAAGAGGCGAACCAGGGGAACTGAAACATCTAAGTACCCTGAGGAAAAGAAATCAACCGAGATTCCCTTAGTAGTGGCGAGCGAACGGGGACTAGCCCTTAAGCTTCTTTGATTTTAGCGGAACGCTCTGGAAAGTGCGGCCATAGTGGGTGATAGCCCTGTACGCGAAAGGATCTTAGAAGTGAAATCGAGTAGGACGGAGCACGAGAAACTTTGTCTGAATATGGGGGGACCATCCTCCAAGGCTAAATACTACTGACTGACCGATAGTGAACTAGTACCGTGAGGGAAAGGCGAAAAGAACCCCGGAGAGGGGAGTGAAATAGATCCTGAAACCGTATGCGTACAAGCAGTGGGAGCCCACTTTGTTGGGTGACTGCGTACCTTTTGTATAATGGGTCAGCGACTTATTTTCAGTGGCGAGCTTAACCGAATAGGGGAGGCGTAGCGAAAGCGAGTCTTAATAGGGCGTCTAGTCGCTGGGAATAGACCCGAAACCGGGCGATCTATCCATGGGCAGGTTGAAGGTTGGGTAACACTAACTGGAGGACCGAACCGACTACCGTTGAAAAGTTAGCGGATGACCTGTGGATCGGAGTGAAAGGCTAATCAAGCTCGGAGATAGCTGGTTCTCCTCGAAAGCTATTTAGGTAGCGCCTCATGTATCACTGTAGGGGGTAGAGCACTGTTTCGGCTAGGGGGTCATCCCGACTTACCAAACCGATGCAAACTCCGAATACCTACAAGTGCCGAGCATGGGAGACACACGGCGGGTGCTAACGTCCGTCGTGAAAAGGGAAACAACCCAGACCGTCAGCTAAGGTCCCAAAGTTATGGTTAAGTGGGAAACGATGTGGGAAGGCTTAGACAGCTAGGAGGTTGGCTTAGAAGCAGCCACCCTTTAAAGAAAGCGTAATAGCTCACTAGTCGAGTCGGCCTGCGCGGAAGATGTAACGGGGCTCAAACCATACACCGAAGCTACGGGTATCACGCAAGTGATGCGGTAGAGGAGCGTTCTGTAAGCCTGTGAAGGTGAGTTGAGAAGCTTGCTGGAGGTATCAGAAGTGCGAATGCTGACATGAGTAACGACAATGGGTGTGAAAAACACCCACGCCGAAAGACCAAGGTTTCCTGCGCAACGTTAATCGACGCAGGGTTAGTCGGTCCCTAAGGCGAGGCTGAAAAGCGTAGTCGATGGAAAACAGGTTAATATTCCTGTACTTCTGGTTATTGCGATGGAGGGACGGAGAAGGCTAGGCCAGCTTGGCGTTGGTTGTCCAAGTTTAAGGTGGTAGGCTGGAATCTTAGGTAAATCCGGGATTCCAAGGCCGAGAGCTGATGACGAGTTACCTTTTGGGTGACGAAGTGGTTGATGCCATGCTTCCAAGAAAAGCTTCTAAGCTTCAGGTAACCAGGAACCGTACCCCAAACCGACACAGGTGGTTGGGTAGAGAATACCAAGGCGCTTGAGAGAACTCGGGTGAAGGAACTAGGCAAAATGGCACCGTAACTTCGGGAGAAGGTGCGCCGGTGAGGGTGAAGCACTTGCTGCGTAAGCCCACGCCGGTCGAAGATACCAGGCCGCTGCGACTGTTTATTAAAAACACAGCACTCTGCAAACACGAAAGTGGACGTATAGGGTGTGACGCCTGCCCGGTGCCGGAAGGTTAATTGATGGGGTTAGCTAACGCGAAGCTCTTGATCGAAGCCCCGGTAAACGGCGGCCGTAACTATAACGGTCCTAAGGTAGCGAAATTCCTTGTCGGGTAAGTTCCGACCTGCACGAATGGCGTAACGATGGCGGCGCTGTCTCCACCCGAGACTCAGTGAAATTGAAATCGCTGTGAAGATGCAGTGTATCCGCGGCTAGACGGAAAGACCCCGTGAACCTTTACTATAGCTTTGCACTGGACTTTGAATTTGCTTGTGTAGGATAGGTGGGAGGCTTTGAAGCGTGGACGCCAGTTCGCGTGGAGCCATCCTTGAAATACCACCCTGGCAACTTTGAGGTTCTAACTCAGGTCCGTTATCCGGATCGAGGACAGTGTATGGTGGGTAGTTTGACTGGGGCGGTCTCCTCCTAAAGAGTAACGGAGGAGTACGAAGGTGCGCTCAGACCGGTCGGAAATCGGTCGTAGAGTATAAAGGCAAAAGCGCGCTTGACTGCGAGACAGACACGTCGAGCAGGTACGAAAGTAGGTCTTAGTGATCCGGTGGTTCTGTATGGAAGGGCCATCGCTCAACGGATAAAAGGTACTCCGGGGATAACAGGCTGATACCGCCCAAGAGTTCATATCGACGGCGGTGTTTGGCACCTCGATGTCGGCTCATCACATCCTGGGGCTGAAGCCGGTCCCAAGGGTATGGCTGTTCGCCATTTAAAGTGGTACGCGAGCTGGGTTTAGAACGTCGTGAGACAGTTCGGTCCCTATCTGCCGTGGACGTTTGAGATTTGAGAGGGGCTGCTCCTAGTACGAGAGGACCGGAGTGGACGAACCTCTGGTGTTCCGGTTGTCACGCCAGTGGCATTGCCGGGTAGCTATGTTCGGGAAAGATAACCGCTGAAAGCATCTAAGCGGGAAACTTGCCTCAAGATGAGATCTCACTGGGACCTTGAGTCCCCTGAAGGGCCGTCGAAGACTACGACGTTGATAGGCAGGGTGTGTAAGCGCTGTGAGGCGTTGAGCTAACCTGTACTAATTGCCCGTGAGGCTTGACCATATAACACCCAAGCAATTTGTATCCTCCGAGCTGAAAAGCGAACGAGACCAGATTGCGGTGTGTGAAGACGAAACGAACCGAAAGTTCGAATCTCACAAAACACCGAAGCTATCACATACCCAATTTGCTGAAGCGAGGCCAACTGGCCACGACTCAGTACCCGAATTTCTTGACGACCATAGAGCATTGGAACCACCTGATCCCATCCCGAACTCAGCAGTGAAACGATGCATCGCCGATGGTAGTGTGGGGTTTCCCCATGTGAGAGTAGGTCATCGTCAAGATT
>NZ_JAHBCZ010000086.1:0-3358 GCF_019956035.1 Pseudomonas sp. A-RE-22 | reverse complement strand
TCCAAGACCCGCCTGGAGCGCCTGGGCTTCTTCAAGGAAGTCAACGTCGAGACCCCGGCCGTACCGGGCGTCGATGACCAGGTCGATGTGAACTACAGCGTCGAAGAGCAGGCTTCCGGCTCGATCAGCGCCAGCGTCGGTTTCTCGCAAAGCGCCGGTCTGATCCTGGGCGGCTCGATCACCCAGAACAACTTTCTCGGCACCGGCAACTACGCCAGCCTGGGCCTGACCCGCTCGTCCTACCAAAGCAAGTACAACATCGGCTTTACCGACCCCTACTTCACGCCGGACGGCGTGAGCCTGGGTTACAACGCGTTCTATAACGCCACCGACTACAACGAATACTACGATGACGATAATTCGTACTATTCCATCAACAGCTACGGCGCCGGCACCTCCCTCGGCTACCCGATCAATGAAACCTCACGATTGAATTTCGGCGTGACGGTGCAACATGACAGCATCGAACCGGGGACCTACAGCGCCGATGAGATCTACGATTTCATCGAGCGCGAAGGCAAGGACTTCACCAACTTCAAGGCCAACCTCGGCTGGTCGGAATCGACCCTGAACAAGGGCGTGCTGGCCACCCGTGGGCATTCGCAAAGCCTGAACCTGATGGCGACGGTGCCCGGCAGCGACCTGAGCTTCTACAAGATCGACTACACCGGGCAGACGTTCCTGCCGGTCAGCGACGCGACCTCGCTGCGCTTGCACACCAAGCTCGGCTACGGCAACAGCTACGGTTCGACCGACGGCCTGCCGTTCTATGAAAACTACACCGCCGGTGGCGAAGGCTCGGTGCGTGGTTTTGAAAGCGGCACTCTCGGCCCGCGCAACACACCGGCCACCGGCACCTATGCCAGTGCCGGCCAAGCGTACTACTCCGACCGGGACACCGAGTCACTGGGCGGCAACATACTCATCACCGGCGGCGTGGAATACCTGTTCCCACTGCCCTTCATCAAAGACAACAAATCACTGCGCACCTCGGTGTTCTGGGACGTGGGCAGCGTCTATTCCGACAAGTGCTATCTGAGCACCACCCAGGGATGCGACGGGGTCGATCTCAGCCAGATGGCCAGCTCGGTGGGGGTCGGGGTGACCTGGTATAGCCCGCTGGGCCCATTGAGCGCCAACGTGGCCTTTCCGGTCCGAACGCCGGATAACGCTGATACGCAGGTGTTTCAGTTTTCCTTGGGACAAACGTTCTGAAAGCGCTGGCCGGAACTGGTCGTAGGGCACGGATCTGCTATCTTGGATACAGACCTGAGTAGTTGCGATCCCATACGTATCCAGGTTTGAGCAATGGAGTGATGAAGTTGGAAGCAGTGGAACTGCTCGTTATTGATGAATGGGGCACATCATCTCTACGTGGCGAGTGTGATGTGATCATCGTCAATTACAATGCCGGTGAACTTTTGTTGGCGTGTGTAAGGTCGGCGTTTGCCGCCGGCGCTTCCAGCGTGATCGTGGTGGACAACGATTCCCACGACGATAGCCTGATGCTGGTGGAGCGAACCCACGCTGTCGGCGACTCGCTTCAAATCGTACGCAATGCCGCCAACCTCGGCTTCGCCGTGGCGTGCAACCAAGGTGCCCGCCTGTCAGCGGCTCCCAATTTATTTTTCTTGAACCCGGACACCGTACTGGCCGCCGATGCCATAGACCGCTTGCTGCTGGCGCTGCATAGCGCGCCGGAGATCGGCATGGTCGGAGGGTTCCTGTGCAACCCGGACGGCAGCGAGCAAGCCGGTGGGCGCCGGGTATTTCCAACGCCCAGACGCGCCTTCATGCGGGCTTTCGGACTTTCGCGGCTCTCAGCACTTTTCCCATCACTGTTGTCCGACTTTTTATTGCACAAGGAGCCGCTACCCGGCACCCCCATTGTCGTTGAGGCCATTTCCGGGGCTTGCATGCTGGTCAAGCGCGAAGCGATCGAGAGTGTCGGGTTATGGGACGAAGACTATTTCCTTCATTGCGAGGACCTGGACTGGTGCATGCGCTTCCATCAGGCCGGCTGGCGCGTGCTGTTCGTGCCAGATGCCCAGGTGATGCATGTATTCGGTGGCTGCAGTCGCCAGCGTCCCTATTTCGTCGAATGGCACAAACACCTGGGGATCCTGCGTTTCTATCGCAAGTTTTTCCGCCGCAAATACCCTGCCGTGCTATGGGTCAGCGTGGTGATCGGGGTCTGGTTTCGATTCAGCCTGATGGTCCTTCGTCACGCGGCTACCCGGTTTAAACATGCATGGAACCTACGATAAGAGACCCCAATTGCGGATAGGAATATTGGGCGGCTCCAGCCTCTTGGGCGAGCACGCCCTGCCATTGCTGGCACAAACCGGTCTCCCGACAAGCGCCTTCACTCGAAGCCTGCCCACGGTGTCCTGCCCCGGTGTGACGTGGCGAAATGCTGACGACTGGCACGGACTGACGCTGGACACCTTCCTGTCATTCGCCCCTGTCTGGGTGTTACCCGACTATCTGGAACGCCTGGCCAGCACCCACGTCAAACGCGTTGTCGTGCTATCCTCCACAAGCCGTTTTGCCAAGCAAACATCGCCCGATGCTCGGGAACGGGACGTGGCGCAACGCTTGATACGCGCAGAAGAACAGCTCGAGCAGTGGGCGATCGAACGGCAAGTCGAATGGGTGATCCTGCGGCCGACCATGATCTATGGCTTTGGTCGCGACAAGAACATCTCGCAAATAGCACGTTTCATTCAACGCTTCGGATTTTTCCCGCTTATCGGGGGCGGAACCGGACTGCGCCAGCCGGTGCATGCTGGTGACGTGATCCAGGCGTGCCTGTCCGCCATGAGCACGCCTGGCCTGCCCAGTGGCGGCTATAACCTCTCAGGGGGGGAAGTCTTGCCGTATCACACGATGGTGAGGCGAATATTCCAGGCCATGGGGCGTCCGGAGCGAACGCTGCCCCTCCCTGCCCAGGTATTAAGCCGGGGCGTTTCGATCATGCGGTGTCTGCCGCGCTATCGACATCTTTCAAGTGCGCTGGTGGCGCGGATGAACGAGGACTTGGTGTTTGACCATTCGCCCGCCAGTGATTGGCTTGGTTTTGCTCCCAGGGCGTTTCATCTGATGGGTGAGGATTTGCCTGGTCGATAGGTGGGATGGTTTGGGTCTGGATTGCTTAGGGAAAAATGTGCTTCTCTGGGGCGGGGTGTATATCCGTTGCTGCGGTAACGGCGGCTTAGGGTTCCGCCCTTATGTATGGACTCGCCTCCACTGTCTACCCGCTTTTCAACACTGCTACCCGGCTGCATCTATGTATAAGGCCTATTCGAGGAAGCCCATCTTTGGCTTCTGGCCAACATTGGTTGAGCTCGCGGTATGC
>NZ_JAHBCZ010000085.1:0-4886 GCF_019956035.1 Pseudomonas sp. A-RE-22 | reverse complement strand
TGTCTGCACCGCCGCCCCCCCAAAGGATATCGTTGCCCGCGCCGCCCTTGAGTTCGTTGGCCACCGAGTTGCCGATCAGCAAGTCGCTGCCCGCGCCGCCGATGGCGTTTTCGATGACGGCACCCTTGGCGATGGAGACGTTGCCTACCATGCCGCCAACATCGGAGAACGAGGCGTCATTGAGGTTGATTTTCTGGTTCTGGGTGAAACCGGAGAAATCCAGGGTATCGCGGCCGCCCGCGTCCCATACCGAAAACACCACTTTGTCCGACGACGAAGACGCACTGAGAAAATCGCGACCGGTGTTGGAGTTGAAACCGTAGGTCGAATCGCCGGTACGGGTCGTGGTGTTGGCACCGTAGAGTTTCTGGATGGCCGCGATGTCATCCATCAGCGGACCGGAGGCGTAGGCTTCGACGCCGCCCTTGCTGAAGTTCTGGTCGGTATTGCTTTCACTCCAGTAGCTCATGACGCTGTAGCCACGGGTGTCCTGGCCATAAGTGGCGTCATCGTAGGTCGGGCTGCCTTCACCAGCGTTGTAGTCACCCGGGTGGGCCAGGCCGAGGGTGTGACCGATTTCGTGGGTCAGGGTCTGGCGGCCGTAGTTGTTCAGGTCCGGGTTCTTGTTCTGGGTGTAGCTGCTGTTGATCAGGTACCAGGAGGTCCCGTCATAGCCGGCACCCGTCCCTGGCAGATAAGCGAACGCCGCCGCGCCATCCTGGCCGCCGCTGTAGTTGCCGAAGGTCATGTGACCGTCGCCGCCGCTGGCTTTTTCGGCGAAGGTGACGTTGGCCACGTCCGCCCAGGATTGCATGGCCAGGGCCGCCTGGCCTTTCTGCTGCGCACTGAACTGGCTGAAGCCGCTGATCCCATGCTTGTTCATGGTGCTGGAAGAGGCGGAAGTCAGGAAGGTGTAGGTCAGCTCGATCTTGCCGCTGCCGTCCCGGTCCTGGTAAGCCGCGCCGTCGCGCAGCAACTGAGTGGCCGCCTCGTCGACAGAGTACGACGGTTTGCCGTTGACAGTCAGGTTACCGCCCCGGTCGTATTGGTGGCTGAAACTATTGATCTGGTTGAACGCACTACTGGCAGCCGCCAATGATTGCGGCGCCCAGAGGAGTTGTTCGGCAGAATCAATAGCGCTGCTTTTGACTTTCGACATAAACATACTTCCTTGTTTGCAAATGGAACAGTTTTAGTCAGACAGACAATCTCTGGCGAGATCGTCCTATCACTCGCCCAATGAGGACGTAAGAAACCTGACACAATTGGAAATCAAACGTCTAGCAATTTTTTTCGTTCAATTTCACGCCCCACCCTTAACGCCCATAAATAATAGGGTTCTGCCTCGTTAGTGCCCACGCTCAATTGCCCGAGTTGCGGATTGTCGGACAAAATTCTATTTAAATATTAAATATCGATAACTAGCAATTTGCGCACGGCGTCGCACTTTCGCCAACTAAGTGCCAGCGAAATGCTATTAATGAATATCTACTAAACCTCAACGGTTTTACGTGCACACACTTCCCGCAGACAACCTCGAAGCCAACGATGCACAGGATCGGCGTCCATCCGCGGATGCCAGAGCATGGCGATCGTGAACCCAGGTACGGGAAACGGCAGCGTAAAACTGTGCAGGCCGACCCGCAGGCTCGCGGTGTAGCGTTCAGGCACGCTGGCAATCAGGTCACTCGAGCGGGCCAGTCCCAGCGCCGAGGAAAAGCCTGGCACGGTGGTGACGATTTCCCGGGACAGATTCAACGCCGCCAGGGCCTGGTCGATGACGCCATGATCCAGGCCGCGCATCGACACACCGACATGCCCGCCTGCGGCATAACCGGTGGCGCTCACCGTTGCCTGGCTCAGCGGGTGTCCCGCGCGCACCACGCCGATCAAGCGGTCGCTGAACAAGGCCTGGGTTCGCAGTTCGGGGCTGGTGTCCTTGTCCACGACGGCGGTCTCCAGGTCCACGGTGCCTTCGCGAAGCGCCGTGCTGTCGCGGTCGGTCTTTTCCACGAAACGCAGGCGCACGCCGGGCGCTTGCTCATGGATGCGAGTGATCAGGTCGATGGCAAAGTTTTCCACGAACCCTTCGCGGGTGCGCAACGTGAAAGTTCGGCTCAAGCGCCCGAGATCCGGGGTCGTCACTGGCCGCAGCACCGCCTGGGCCTGCTGCACCAGGTGGCTGACCTGTTCGCGCAACTCCAGCGCGCGGGGTGTCGGCACCAGCCCTCGCCCGGCCCGAACCAACAGCGGGTCACCGGTGGTTTCACGCAACCGCGCCAGTGCCCGGCTCATGGCCGACGGGCTGAGCTGCAAGCGCCGGGCGGCCCTGGCCACGCTGCCTTCCGAGAGCAGCACATCAAGGGTGACGAGCAGATTGAGGTCAGGTGAGGACATGGCGGTAGCTCGAATTGAAGATATGGCGTTTGCTGCAGCTATAACGTGCAAATGCTGCGTCTTCCGCCATGTTATGCCCAGGCGTAACGTTCTGACAGCTCCGTTTCGAGCGCCACGATACAGGTGACACGATGAAACCCGTCAACACGCAACAGAACCGGCCGGCAACCGCGCCCACGCTCAAGCCCTTTTCACCTCGCCGGACCCTGGCCAGCCTTGCGCTCTCGACACTGCTGGCCTCCCTTGGCGCCAGTGTGGCTTCGGTGGCACTGCCGACGCTGGCCGAGGCGCTCGGTGCCTCTTTCCAGCAGGTCCAATGGGTGGTGCTGGCCTATCTGCTGGCAATCACCACGCTGATTGTCAGTGTCGGCCGCTTGGGAGACCTGATGGGCCGGCGCAAGCTGCTATTGGCCGGTATCGCCCTGTTCACCTTGGCATCGGCAGTATGCGGCCTCGCGCCCTCGCTCTGGCTGCTGGTTGCAGGTCGGGCGCTGCAAGGCCTGGGGGCCGCCATCATGATGGCGCTGACCCTGGCGCTGGTTGGCGAAACGGTCGATCAGGAAAAAACCGGCAGCGCCATGGGCCTGCTGGCAACGCTGTCGGCAGTGGGCACAGCCCTTGGACCGTCCTTTGGCGGCATGTTGATCAGCGGGTTCGGTTGGCCGGCCTTGTTCCTGGTCAACATCCCCCTCGGTCTGCTGACGCTAGGGCTGGCGTGGTACTCGCTACCGGTGCGTGAAGTGCCGCCGAAGCCCGAAGGAACCCGCTTCGATGTGACCGGTACATTGCTGTTGGCAATGACGCTCGCCGCCTATGCCTTGGCCATGACCTCCGGACACGGAAGCTTTGGCGGATTGAATCTTGCTCTGCTGCTGATCGCACTCGTGGGCGGCGGGCTGTTCATTCGGGCCCAGTCCCGGGCCGTATCGCCGTTGATTCCCTTGGCAGTCTTTCGCGACAAGCAATTGGTATCAGGCCTGGCAACGAGCGCCCTGGTCGCGACGGTCTTGATGGCGACGCTTCTGGTCGGGCCTTTTTACTTGTCCATCACCCTCGGATTGCCGGCGGCCTTCGTGGGGCTGGCGCTGGCCGCGGGGCCGTCCGTCGCGGCGCTGGCCGGAGTGCCTGCCGGACGCATGGCGGATCGCTTCGGCGTGCAGCCCATGCGGCTCGCCGGCCTGGCAACCATGGTCCTCGGCTGCCTGATGCTGTCACTGGTTTCCCCTGCCCTTGGCATCGTCGGCTACCTCACGGCTATCGTGGTGACGACCCTCGGCTACGCATTCTTCCAGACGGCCAACAACACAGCAGTCATGGCCGATGTCGCTGCCCGGCGGCGAGGCGTCATCGCCGGGCTGCTCAACCTGTCGCGCAACCTGGGTTTCTTCACCGGAGCCTCCGTGCTCGGCGCGGTGTTTGCGGCAGCGGCAGCGACGAATGACATCACCCATGCCAGCCCTGCGACCGTGACGAACGGTCTGCACATGACCTTCGCCGTCGCCCTGGCGATGATGACCCTGGCCCTGCTTATCGCCTGGAAAAGCCGGGTGCCAGAGCCATTGCCCAAGCCTCGGGACAACCCCAGCCAAGCGTGATGGCATTCTGGACATTGCCGCTTAAGTCGTGATCCAGATCAAAAAAAGTGAACCAATCGCAAAACGGACTGAAAAAATCCACATGAGCTTCATTTTCAGGTGCTATTTTTAGTTCTCACTGGTAGAGCCATGATGGCTCTTCCTTCCTGACATGAGCAAAAGGAAGCGCTCGATTGAAGAAGGCGGGCAACACATGAATAAAGGATCTTTCAGCAAGGTTACGTTCCCCAACGCTTGCCAGTTGATGCGCTGGCACTTCCATCCCATGGGATTCGAAGCGAGCATGGATGCGCCTGGCAGCATGGTTGCCCGGCTGTTTGACCGTGCCAGCGGCGAGACCATGATCGCCATTGCAGGTATCCCCTGCGCAACTGTGATGAATGCCCCGGATGTTGAACGAATAATCGAGGCGGTGGAGGCCGAGCTGGAAGCCTTTGTGCCACCGGTGGGGTTGCGGCGGTTTGCCTCTTAAGTCCACTTCATATGGCAATACCGTTTGCCTAGACTCCAAAAGCGGCACCTCCCTTTTTCCAAGGGGATGTGCCGTTTTTTTGAGGGGGCTCGGGATTTATTTGCTTTGGTGTGTATATCCGTTTTTGCGGTAACGGCTGCTGGCGGTTCCGCTCTTACAGCCAGCCCTTTCAAGGTCTTTGATAAAATCCCACAAAACTCAGTCAGGGTGACAGAAGCGATATGGGCAGAAGTTCTAGCGCGGTTTGAGAAAAAAGCACCGGCCAGTGTCATGGCCAGAGTGATTCTGGAGCAGTCTGTTCCTGCCGAATGGATCGATCAGATGTTCGAAGAACATCGTCAACGCCAGTATCCGCGTGAGCTGTTGTTCTCAACCATCGTTGAGCTGATGTCCCTTGTTTCATTGGGCTTGCGGCCTTCATT
>NZ_JAHBCZ010000084.1:0-4909 GCF_019956035.1 Pseudomonas sp. A-RE-22 | reverse complement strand
CAGAAACCCACTTTGCACGCAAATCGGAATGAGCTACTGTCGAGTCATCATACCCAAATTCCGTCCCGCAGCATGGGCAAATATTGTACGAGGCACAGCCAAAACTGTCATACGCCGGCTCATTAAGATCAGGATATCCGCATACCGGACATACATATGCTTGATTACTATTGGGCATTGAAATAGTCCAAATTTGAACCCTTACCATGCGCTGTAGGATCACGCTTGTATCACGTACGAATACTTCCCCACTTGATACGACGCCAAACTCATCGGTGCCAGGGCTGTAACGTACGACATGTCCATTAGGTCTTGCTTTTTCAAGCACGCCCGCAGGCTTCGAGACTGTTAAGAACTTATTAGCTTGCGCTTGATACTCAAGCGTATTTTTTTCGCCAAAGTCACCGCCATGATGTGCAAAGTGATCATCAACCTTGGCTTGGTCGGCAAACTTCGCTCCGCCTCCAACGCCTTTTGCACCGCTACCGCCCCCCCGTCCCACCAACAATCAGCACACCATATCCAGATATCGGGCTGAGAAGATCATTCGAAGCGGATCGTTGAAAGCACCCAGTTCATCCAGCCCTCTCGATTTGGCACCATCGGACCCGGGTTCACAAGCCCCCCCAGAGGCCAGTTCCCTGGGCACCTAACTATCAAGAAGCCGTTTTAATTCGTTTTTAGCCATTTGTCGATTAGTTTGCGAAACAGCTTTATCTTCCACCAACTTTTTCAGGTCTTCTACAAAGTGAGCAGCCTCCGTAGCCGGGCTTCCTGCTACCCAAGATAGAGCGAGATTTATCCAATAATCAGAATCGTGTCCTAGCCCAATCTCTGCCACGCTCATGTAGGGAAAGTCCGGGCCTAACGCCATCTTCGCCCTATCCATGGGCACCTCAAGCAATGAGATAATTTTCTTGAAGTCCGACGCACTTACCAGGCTATACAAGACTCCAGCATTTTCGAGCTTCCAACGACCAGCTTCATCTTTGAATATAACCTGATCAGCGCTCAAATTAATCATTTCAAAATTACTCATACACTACATTCCCGGGTTATGTTTGACATTGAGATTGTACTGCTTGAGGGTCTGCTCAAATCTGCCTCTAACCTCAGGACTCCAATTTTTCCAGTAGTGCCCACTAAACTCATTAGTTATGATTTCTCCGTTCGCCCCTCGCCTAAACATACCACCAACTAGAGTTGAACCATCAGATTTTATAGTCTCTGCCAGCTGTTGATGAGGAGAGCCTCTCAGATTATTGCTTGGTTTACCGACTGCGAAAACCCCGGTTTCAGGATCAAAAACAAACTCAATGGAGCCGCTTCTCGTGTTAGGAAAATAATTTTGAATAGCCTTGGATGACATCGATCCCGGCGCCAAGGCCAATACGCCGGGTGCAGGGCCTGAACCCTGCCAGCTTATCGTTCCTTTTTACCACCTTACCCAGGCAGAAGATATTTCTTCCTAACCTGCTCCATACAATCGATTATTTCTGCCAGCGGCTCCCCTTTAAGCCCAACCTCTGCCAAATCATCAAGGCCGCATTTTTCATAGGCTCTAGCCAAACCCTCTAACATATTCTCCGCATAAGGACTTTCTCTAGACAGCTCTACCCCATATTTCATACCCTCCCTAAATATCGCAGTTTGCAGCACTGCAAATAAACCCACATCTGCAGACGTGCAAAGAGAGTCTGTTTCATCTTGAACATATGCAAAGGCTTGCTCTGGCCGAAGACGAATATGAGATATAGCCTTTTCATAAAGCCTAGAGGCTATCGAATAAATTTCTTCCACAGCCAAATCGGACGCCACTATTACTTCTCCACGGTAAATACATTCAATTGAATATTAGGATATCGCTCGCGAAACTGAGCAACAACATCGCTACAACTCGGACAAACCATTTTCTCTGAAATCAAATTTATACGTCCTGAGGTCTGCGAGCTCGGACCTAGGCGCTGAGCTAAAGTCTCCAGAATTTTAAACGTAATTGGCGTTTTGACCTTTTCGGGTTTCAGCAGCCGCTCGGCATTTTTCTCCAGCCAGTTGAGCCAATCGAGAGTACCGAGGATTTCCGCGATCAATGCATCCGTTTGGCACTTGCCAACCTCCTGCATGATCCGCGTAATGATCGTCGAGCGATTGGCCAGGATTGTTTGCTTGAGCTTGGATAGCTCGGCCAGGCGCGCTTGAATCGACAGCTGTGAATGGGTGCTGAATGCCTGGCGGGCGTTCGCGAATGCGATCCGGGAAACCTCAGCCTCAAATGGCAGCGCGTTACCGTGCGGGTGGGGTTTCAATTCATCGGGAGTATGCATTCATCGTTCCTCGGGGTCCTCAGCAAGCCCCTAAAGTAACCGGCTGCCCGCCCCTGAGGTAGGGTTGAGACGGACGAAAACCGGTTAAAAACGGCTATTAGCCAGAGTCCTCGACCATCTGGCGCGGCGGATGAGCCTGTGCGACCCGTCAGATACAAATCCCAAACCATGTGCTCACGGGCAAAATGGCATAATATGCCAATGATCGAAATAAGCTGTTTGCCCAAAGCTGGAGCTAAATTATGGCGACGCGAAACGTTGTGCTCACCCCTCACCAAGAACAGGTTATCCATGACCTGGTGCAATCCGGCCGTTATCAGAATGCCAGCGAAGTGATGCGAGAAGGTTTGCGTCTATTGGAACAGCGTGTCGCCGAAGATGCCGCCAAAATTGAGGCCCTGCGTCAGGCGACCTCGATCGGCATCATGGATCTTGAGCGCGGGCGCTTCACTCAATTAAATGAAGGGGACCTGGAGCAATACCTTGAGGGGTTGAGCCAGGAGGCCAGTGTCCCGGCGAGCGAGAAACACTGAGGATGCCGCAGTATCGGATTTCCAATGCAGCACGCGCCGACATTGTCGATATTCTCAGGCTCTCCCAGACGCAGTTCGGCGATTACGCACGCCAGCGCTACCAGACGCTGATTCTCACTGCGCTGCAAGATATCGCCGGCACGCCTTATCGCATTGGCAGCCACGACCGCGATGAGCTTGCACCGGGCCTTCGTAGCTATCACCTTATCTATTCACGCCAGCAGGCCAAACAACTTCATGGCGTGGTCAAAACTCCGCGACATATCGTATTCTATCGTGTGGGAGACGGCGACACGATTGAGATCGTCCGACTCCTCCATGACGCCATGGAGGTGCAGTTGCATCTGCCCAACGACTGACCAGAAACGCTAAAGGCCCACGCCTCCTGCACATAAATCTCAGGCACAAAAAAGCCACTCATCTGAGTGGCTTTTTTCTGAATCCTGGAGCGGGAAACGAGACTCGTACCTGGTGTCCGACTCGTTGAAATTTAAGGGGTTTCTTTTCTTGCCGAGGCAGGAAAATACTTAATTTTGGACTTGTTCCCGGTAGGTATCAAGAGCGAGAAAGTGATCCCGTACGAGGTGATCAAGAACCATTGATATCCCGCGGAGTATTCCCGCTCAAATGGTCTCCTTCTTAACTCAACAGCGCTCCCTTCATCAGCGAGACCGCCCTTTTTACCGATAAGACTTGGGCATGACGATTGGAACAATCATCAGCACCGGTGCTGCAGGTGGAGTTATCAGGCCTTCGCTTTTCGCGACCGGCACACCCTTCGCTTTAATCGCATCGAACAACCGCTCCGTGGCCTCCGCATCTATGTATCCGCCATCGTCTATAGATGCGCTGAGCGCGATCTGTCGTCTCTCTTCGGTCAACTGAAGCTGCTTGGTCCGTAGAAAAGTGTAGAGAGACATTTTCTTAAGATTCGTTACGTCTAACTGAACGAGTTCAACATATTTCAACGTTTTAGCGTCCCACCCCTGTACGTAAAGCCTATTGGCTGTCAGCGCATAGGTGCAAAAATAGTAGGTGCCAGTATTCGAATCGGGGGTTGAAACGATCAGAGAGCAGCGACCGTGCTGGAGAACGGTATCAGCCACCCCTAAATCCTTGGCGAGCTGCGCCGCAAATTGACCTCGTTCATAATAGATAATGGATCTATCGTATGGAGTCGTATTGCAACCTGACAAAATCAATGCTGAGCCCAGCGACAATCCTAAGAAAAAAAAAGCGCATACGACACCTAGATTTCATGATTAACAAAAGAAAAATTCGGACAGCACACATCGTTAGCTTAACAAAGCTCGCGAACCATAAGCTCCTATTAAAATACGTTATTGTAGTCATACATATATTCTTCATACTCCTCCAGACTCCAAATATGGCCGTCCAAACGATCGACCATAAATATCCCGCCTGCTTTCTTCTCTGAGGAAGATACGGACGCCAAGCTAAAAGACCAAAACAGGGGCGGAGACCGCGTCTGATCCAGACGCCCCACAATCGCGTTTTGCTCCACCGCAGATTTTTTTGCGATTTCAAATGCAGTTTCAAATGAAAGTTTGCTATCCCTATACGCAACAGGAGCGCTAAAGCAGGGTACATTTTGCCGACGCAAAGCAGAAACTATAGCAACAAGCTTAACCCTATCAATATTTACAGAGAGATAGCCACTGCGCACCGTGCCTTCCTTTAAAAGTAGGCTCTTATCAAATAGACTCAACATCTCAATTTGAGACACATCTACCTCAGCACATAGATACAAGTCACACTTTTTCTGCATACTATATTTCCACCTCCAGACAAAAAACACGCTTCCTCAACAAATACAACCCTTTCATTTTGCAAAAATTAATCAATCGATCACTCCGACAGACCGGATCCTCCACTTATTCAACGAAACATACCGAAGAACAACAACTTACCTCGCCAACGGACACATAAGACTTAAAGCTCTAATAGTATCAGAGGGGCTGGAAGATCAACTCTCTCACCTTCGGCGTAAGCCCAAGACATAGCACAAAGTTTTTTGGACACGCTTCGATC
>NZ_JAHBCZ010000083.1:0-5242 GCF_019956035.1 Pseudomonas sp. A-RE-22 | reverse complement strand
TGAAGACAGGGACTGTTTAAGCGTCGTATTCTTTTTCATGGACTCGCCCTCGCTGTCGTTGGCTTCTTAGACTGCCACCGCGGCGCATTGACGCCTCGGCGTGGGCGAGTCCATCTAATTACGGCGGGTCACTTTTGGAAAAGCGCCAAAAGTAACCAAAAACGCTTTGCCCCACCACTCGGTGCCTCGCCTAGGCTCGGCATGCCTGAACGAAGGCATCGCTCCGTGGGCCGCCGCGAAGGGCCATCCATGGCCCAGCGCGGCTAACCCGGCATCCATGCCGGGTTGCCCACTGCGCAATACCTTCGTTCAGCCAGCGTGGTTAACGGGGCGCCCGAGATCAACGTCCACGCCGAGGCGGCCTAGTAGCCGACCTGGCTCTCCCGGTCGTACACCCATCAGAACTGTGGGAGCAAAGCTTGCTCGCGACGGCGGAGTCACCGTCGACGAGGATGTTGAAGGTCATGGCCTTGTCGCGATCTAGCCCTTGTCCCCTGTCTCCACGCCAGGCTCGTCGCGATGAACGTGGGCTTGCCAAGCGCCCCATTTGCTTTCGAAGTACGCCTGGTTTTTGTCCCAGAGGGCCTGGTACTCACCGCTGGCGATCAGCTTCCTGAACGAAGCCTGCCCGTAATGATGGATAAACGCGTCTTCGGCGCAGACCGTCCGGTAGCCAGCCGCCTGCACGCGACGGCTGTAGTCGTCGTCCTCGAACATTCCGATACCGAATGCTTCATCCAGAGCCCCCACCTCTTCGAGAATGCCTCGGCGAAAGGCGACACAAAACATGGCGAGCATCGAGATATCGAACGACTGCCCCTTGTGGGCTTTGGTATAGCAGTCTGAAAAATCCTGCATCTGTTGAATGTCGGTGTAGGAAACTTCGATTTTCGCTTCGTTTCCTACCGCATTCGTGACCGGTCCGACCAAGCCGATACTCGGGTCTCTCAAATGCCGGACCAGCGGATCCAGCCAGCCGTCTGGCACTACCGTGTCGTTATTGAGCAACAGCAGAATGTCGCCGTCGGCTTCTCGCAAGCCCTGGTTATTGGCCGCAGCGAAGCCCCGGTTGTCCGGGTTTAGGATGACCTTAGCGGTCGGCACTTCCTGGCGCAGGCGCTCGAGATAATCGCCCGTACCATCCTCCGAGCCATTGTCGACGACAATGAGCTGGTAGTTGGGCCAGGTGGTATTACGCAGAATGCTGTTTACACATTGAATCGTCAGATTGAGGTTGTTGTACGTCACGAGCACGATGGAGACTTTTTCATACAGCCCGACGATAGCCAGTTGCATGCTATCGAATCGATCTTTCCAATCATTGGCCCGGGCAAGTTCTACGCGTCGTTTGTACAGGGCCAGGTCGCGCTCGGCCAAGGCACGCTCGATCTGCTCGATGAACTCATCGACTCCGGTTGCGAAGTACAACAGGTCTTTGTAAATGCTCATCTCCGCCAAAGGCGTGGAGATCACCGGCTTGCCTGCACTGATGTACTCGTAGAACTTCACCGGATCGACCGCGTGCGTCACGTTGTAGAGCCTGAAAGGAATCAGGCAGGCATCGAAATGATCCAGGTAAAGCGGCATTTGCGAGTAAGGCTTCCTGCCTAACAACTGGACATTGGGCTTGTGCTCAAGACCCGCCAGATCGTCGACAAAAATATCCCCCACCAGAATGAAGTTCCACTCTGGCCGCCTGTCCGCCAACGCCGCCAGCAAGGGATAATCAAGCCATTGGGCCAGGGCGCCGTAGTAACCAATGACAGGCCCGGCAAGCCCGCTCAGCACATCATTGGTAAAGCAGTGCTGCCGAAAAAAAGCGAAATCCACCGCGTTTCGCACCAGTACGCAGCGTGGGTTATGGGCGCACCACTTGTGGTAAAGCAACGCGGCGGAAACGGTCACCAGGTCGGCCTGGACAATCAGGGTCTTTTCCTCGCTCAGCAGCTGTTCGCCGATGTTCGGGAAACCATCCCAGTCATCCATGCAGTCATAGAGAATGCGCCAGCCATGCATGGTTCGCAGGCTGAGTGCCACGGGGCTCCAGTAAGCAATATGCACCACCGAGAGGGCGGTTCTGATCTGCATATCGGCGACCAGTGCGGCCATGGCGAGCAGCAAAGCCTGATGATTCTCAGGCGTCACCACTTTTTCGTAATACGCCTCTTGCACATCACGCTGCAGCGCCACTTCAAAAATATTGGGCGCCACTGAGGTCAACCGATAGAGCTGTCCCTGTTCCGGCACGCTGGAGGGGACGATATAAAACACCCGGTAACCATTGCTCGCAAACTGGTTCATCAACTGCTGCGGTCGCTGGAAGCGTGCAGCCCACTCAATGTTGGCGAAGCAGAGAATATCCAGGCGCCCTTTCGTGGTGAAATCCGGGGCGACGTCAGGGTTCGGCAACGGCTGTGGTGCGGCCGGATAGACGATTGCAGCGGCCGTCTCGGGGAATTCCTGCGTGGCGCTAAAACCATAACGCATCAACCGGAAAAGCGAGCGCAGTGGTCGGGTGAAACGCCACGAACGGGTGTTTTGCAGGAAGTCGACTTTTGCCAAGGCAATATCGCGCTCATTGATGGCCGCATCTCTTTGAGCCAAGGCGGCGTCGCGGTCGATCAAGGTGCTGTCGAGCTTAAGCACGTGGGTATCCATGCAGTGGAGTGCTGTCGCCCGGCGGCCACATGGAGCTGAGGGACCCCGGTCGGTAGAACGTCGCCGTCAGGCTGCGGCGTGAGGAATGGCAGCCGCTCACCACGGGCGTGACAGCATGCCAGGAGTTATCCGAACGCACCAGGATCGCCGAGTTGCCCACCAGGGGCTCGATCTCGGCCGCCACGGCAGTGGGATCGTTGCGGTGCAGGATGTTCAGGCACCCGCCGTCGTTGCGGTCCCAGGACTCATTGAAATACAGGATATGGGTGACCAGTTTATCGGGCAGGTCCGGATGCGCCCCCAGGCTCGCGCCAGGACCGTAATGAAAAACGTTGACCTCCATCGGCACGCTGCGCAGATCAATCCCGGCCAGCTCCGACATGGCCTCTCGATAGCCGGCCGAGCCAAGATCCTGCGCCAGCCTCAACCACGCCTCGCTCAGTTCTTCGGGGAAAGCGATGGCATGGGTGCCCATGTCTACCAGGGCGCGGGCCTCATAGTCATAGTTTTTTTCACCACCATAACCACTCACCGTCTTGAAGTGATCATGAGGGAAGGTCGCCGCCAACGCAGCGGCATCCTCGGCCGAATACAGACTGTCAATTTCAGCCCATGAGAACGGGTGAGACTTTAGCGCCGCTGGCGTGAGACGAGAGAGATCTAGCATTGTCTGTTCTTGTTCGCTGTCAGGTTTCTGATACCACGGGCGATGGAACGCAGTGGTGCGGTCATTCGGAATGAATTGGAATTCTGCAACTCAAGCATCCTGGCGTCACTGAGGGCCAGTTGCTGACTGAGCTGGGCAATCCGTTGCTGCTGGGCAAGCGTCTCTACTGCCGGCTCCGGCGCCGGTTCGATGACCTCAGGCTCCGGCACGGCGGGGCTTACCGGACATTCAGCCGGCAATGGATCACGCCCCTCGGCCGCGGCTTCGAGCAGGTTGGGTAGATGCTGTAGAAAAGCGCCCAACACCGGCTGGGACGAGGTTTTGCCCTGGCGGATGATCGCCGCGACCCGGTCCCAGTGCTCGACCAACCGATCCGCCGCCGCACGCGCCGCAGGCGATGGCCGGGTCTTGCCCACGCGCGCGAGGAACCATTGTGGATCGACCGTCACCGCGTCCGGCAACGCATGGAGTGAATCGAACTCCGCCAGCGCCGTGTACTTGCCCGTGGTCAGATCCGCCGAGCAGAACACCGGGACGCCAAACGCCAGAGCGGTGATTGCCAGGTGATAGCTATGGCCGATCACCGCTTGGGCCTGGCTGAGAATTTCCGCCATCAGCAACGGCTCTGGCCAGAACGACAAGGTGATGGCCTGGGGCAGGCGCGCCGCAATGACCGACGGATCGTCACCCAGGACAGGGCCAATCGGCACCACCAGGAACTGATAGCCCTGGAACGCCTCGGCGTGGTCTTCGAACAGTTTTACAAAAGATTCCACCACATGAATGGCGTGGATCACGATGTAGGGCCCGGTCAGCCCGGCCTGCTCGCGCAGGCGAACGAACTCGGCGCCAGGCTGCTGCTCATCGATCAGGCGGGGCAAGCCGAACGCGGTGTCGGGCAGCACTTCGATCTCGGCCTGCTGGGTGAGCGCGCCGAGGGCATCGCGCGACAGCGCATCACGGACTCGCACGTACTGACTCTGCTCAAGAGCCATCGTCAACAACGGCCTGGCCCAGTCGGGAATACTGTTGCAATGCATCCCGGGGGCATTCCACATGACCGGAACCCCGTGCTGCTGCGCGATGAGCGCAGGGGTCAGCCAATAACCGGTAGGGTGATGGATATTGGCGGTTGTCGGACCATAGCCGTGGGCAACGACTTTATCGAAGCGGATCAGGAAGCCACCGCCGATCAAAACACCATCCAGGCTGGCCGCTACATGAGGCAACTGCGTCAACGACGTCACCGCATAGGGCCATTCAGATCGGGTTTTCCCGTGATAGGAAAACCGATGCAGGTTGACTGAACCCAAGCGCCGGGCCAGCTCCGCCTCGGCAATGATCGGAAACAGCAGGTCACCGTAGTTTTCTACATCAAAGGTTCCGAATATAGCGACCTGCCACGTGCGCTCGTCCAGGTGTTGCGTCAAAACCTTCTCTCCTTGAGTCCCGCAGACCTTGGCAAGCGCCTCGACTGGTCGAGGGTCGATCCTCTGCAAGCCCAGGTCAACCATGCCCAGGAAATTCTTGTGGTTCGGCAACATGTCGAACGCCAAGGGCGCCACCTGTTTCTCGATCAGTTGCGAGGTATCTTCCGTCGCGCCGTGCAACAGCTTGAGCGTGACATGATAGCGCCCCTCGGCGAGGTTGGCCGGGAAGCGCACCGTGA
This sequence comes from Pseudomonas sp. A-RE-22, assembly GCF_019956035.1. Taxonomy (NCBI): domain Bacteria; kingdom Pseudomonadati; phylum Pseudomonadota; class Gammaproteobacteria; order Pseudomonadales; family Pseudomonadaceae; genus Pseudomonas; species Pseudomonas sp. A-RE-22. Next base: position 248 of record NZ_JAHBCZ010000083.1, on the reverse strand, counting down.
TCGCTGTGCGCCGCCAGCCATTCTCGGCCGGGCCTGGTTGCAGTGCGAAGTTGCCCCCGCCGATCACCAGCAGCCTGGCTTCCTGGATGGTGAAGCTGATGTTGGGTTGCGTGATCGACTCATGGAGCAACGCCTCGACGCGGATCTCGATGTCGTCGCCATACAGGTAACTGGAGGAGAGCTGCCGGGTGTTGGTGAAGCAGGCAGCGCTGATGTGCCCCTCTTCGGTCCCAAAGGCCATCCCCTCC
>NZ_JAHBCZ010000082.1:0-9214 GCF_019956035.1 Pseudomonas sp. A-RE-22 | reverse complement strand
GTGCCCAAATCCAAAGAGTGGCTGGAAGGCAAAGCCGCGAATGCTCACGTGTCGACGGATCGGGTGCTCAAGGCCGCTAAAGCCAAAAGACCTTGAAAGGGCTGGCCCTTACGGCGGGTCACTTTTGGAAAGCCCAAAAGTAACCAAAAGCGCTTTGCCCCACCACTCGGCACCTCGCCTAGGCTCGGTGTGCCCGCACTCCGGCATCTTTGGGGCTGAGCCAACGCTATCGCGAGCAAGCTCGCTCCCACACAGAATCTCCAGTGGACACAAAATTATGTCCGACACAAAACCACTGTGGGAGCGAGCTTGCTCGCGATGAGGCCGGCACATCCAACATCACCGCAAACTGACACACCGCCTTCGCGAGCAAGCTTTGCTCCCACAGCCAAAACAACAAAACCAAAAAAACGGCGCTTTCCCATTTCTGGAAGAAGCGCCGCTTTTTCGAAGTGAACAGCATCACGTACAAGACGGGTTCCAATCGTGCAATCAACCCGCGATGGCGCGATCGACCGACAGCTTGCCCGCCCCTTCGATCAGCACGGCAATACTGCCCGCCAGCAACGCCAGGGCAAACTCATAACCGTTGTTGGCCATGAACAAGCCGTTACCGATGTGCACGGAGAAAATCGCCACCAGCGACAGAAAGGCCAGGCCCAGTGCCGCAGGACGCGCCAGCAAACCGATGATCAGCGCCAGGCCGGCGAAAAACTCGGTGCCGCCCGCCAGTGTCGCCATCACGTAGCCCGGGGTCAGGCCGATGCTTTCCATCCACTGCGCGGTACCTGCCAAGCCGTAGCCACCGAACAGGCCGAAGAGTTTCTGCGAGCCATGGGCGGCGAAAATGATGCCGACAGCGATGCGCAGGACAGTCAGGCCGTAGCCAGCGCGGGTAAACAAGACTTTATTGATCAACGAGCTCATGCGGGTTCATCCCTAGGTATGTGGTTGTTGGTCGCTATATTAATCAAAAAAACCTGTACCAAAAGCGCAAAAAATGCGAGATACAAATCGAATTTATCGATTATTTTCGCTGGGCGACCTTTTGATCTCCAGGCTCCAGCGACTCTCGCTCACGATCAAACGCCAAGTAGTACTTATTGACACTATTAACGTAGCTGACGGCGCCCATTCCTACCTGCTCCATGGCAATGCGCTCGACCTGGAAAAACCACTGGTTGGGGTTCAGTCCCCGCCGCCGGGCCTCGGCTCGCATACCTTGGACGCGCTCGGGGCCCATGTTGTAGGCGGCCAGGACGAAGGCCATGCGCTCGCGCTCGTTGAGCTTGGGGCTGGCAAAGAACTTGCGGCGGATGAGGGCCAGGTACTTGGCGCCAGCCTGCACATTGGCATCCAGGTTCTGGATGTTATCGACTCCGACGCGCTGAGCCGCCGATGGGGTGATCTGCATCAGGCCGGTGGGGCCTGTGCCGCTGCGGGCGTTGGGTTGCAGGGCTGATTCCTTGAACGCCAGGGCTGCCAGGTTGAGCCAGTCCATGCCTTGGGCATCGGCATGTTTTTGCAGCACCGGGCGCAGTTTTTCCAGGCGTTGGCGATCAGCCCGGGCCAGCGGATAGTGGACCTGATACAAACGACGGTAAATGCGCAGGAATGCCGCGTCCTCGTTGGCGGGCACCTTGTAGGTCGCCAGGAATCGGTCGATGCTCGCCCGCAGCATGGCAGCGTCACGGCGAACGAACCAATACTCGTCACTCGGCTCGCCGATCAGCACCTGACGGTCGAAGCGCAACTTGGGCAGGATCTTGCTCCAGCGCTCGGCGATGGGCTGCTCGACGATGGTCAAATGGAAAATCCCACCCTGGACCATTTCCAGGACATCCTCCACAGCCAGGGTGGGATCAACCCATTCGACCTTCACCGACGGCAGCTTGAGCAGCGCCAGTTTCTGGTTGATCTGGCTCACGGCGTCCCCCGCCGCGCTGCCGTTGGGCAGGGCCAGGGTCTTGCCGGAAAGTTGCTCCACACGGGTGTAGCGCTTCTCGCCCTTGATACCCACCAGCAGCAACGGCACGCCGGTACGGATCGGATCGCTGGCGCTGACCGCATGGCCGGCCTGCAGCTCGAGCAACTCACCCGGCGCTACCAGGTCGCCCTCCCCGCGCTGCAAGGCGCCAAGCAACTGGTCCTTGGCCATGGGGATGATCTTGAGGGTGATTTCCTGGCCATCCCGGGCGTGGCCGTTGAGGTATTGCTCGAAGGCTCGCAGCCGATGGTATTCGACACCAATGGGCTGGCCCTGGACTTCACCGGAGCTGTTGCGGCTCTGGTTGACCAAAACCTTCAACACCCGGCTACTGCGAATTTGCGCCAGGTCGCGCACCGTGCCCGGCGCCACTGCCTGCACCGGCCCAGGCAGCCGCGCTTCGGCCGGCATTGGCAACAACAGCGAACAACACAACAGTAGCAATACCTGGGGACGTGTCATCCACTCTCCGGAAGGAATACTGCGGACCGCCTCCCTTGAAAAAACGAGGCTGAGTCGACAGAAACAGAGCGCCTGGGGCGCTGAAAAAGTGCGGAAGACTGGCACAGTGATGGCTTTTATACCAACCCGATGTGTCTCGCGGCCTTAACAGACAGCCTCAACTCGTTGTAGTTCTTGGCTTTTCTTATAAATCTACAGCTCTGATATGCTTTCCAGCCTTTGGGCCGAGGTAGCACCATGCAACTCATCGATATCGGCGTCAACCTGACCAACCCCAGTTTCGCCGACAAACATCAGGCGGTGCTCGAGCGCGCCTATGAATCCGGAGTCTGCCAACTGGTCTTGACCGGCACCAGTATCGAGGGCAGCGAACAGGCTCTGGAACGGTGTCAACACCTCGACGACACTGGCGAGCGACTGTTTTCCACAGCCGGCATTCACCCCCATAGCGCCAGCGAGTGGACCGCCGACAGCGCCCGGCACCTCAAGAATCTGCTGATGCACAGCCGCGTGCGCGCGGTGGGCGAATGCGGGCTGGATTTCAACCGGGACTTCTCTCCCCGACCGCAACAGGAAAAGGTCCTGGAAGAACACCTCGCCTTGGCGGTCCAGTTGCAATTGCCGGTGTTCCTGCATGAACGCGATGCCGATCAGCGCTTGCTGGACATCCTCCGGGATTTTCGCGATCAGTTGCCAGCAGCCGTGGTGCATTGCTTTACCGGTGAAAAGAAGGCGTTGTTCAGTTATCTCGACCTGGACCTGCACATCGGCATCACTGGCTGGATCTGTGACGAACGCCGGGGCACGCACCTGCACCCGTTGGTGCGCGAAATTCCCCGCGGTCGGCTGATGCTCGAAAGCGACGCGCCGTACCTGCTGCCTCGCACGCTGCGGCCAAAACCCAAGAATGGCCGCAACGAACCGGCCTACCTGACGGAGGTCCTGCGCGAAGTGGCCTTGCACCGGGGCGAAACCCAGGAAGACCTGGCAGCCCACAGCACCGCCTGCGCCCGGGCGTTTTTTGGTTTACCCACAATATCCTGAACCCTGCAGATCCCTGTGGGCCCACATCAAAACCCTGGGGTCGATGTTGTCTGTTGACCCATATCAAAATCCCGTCACCTGAGTAGCGGCAGAATAATGGCACCTTGCCAATGCTGTTTCCGCTATCAGAGAAGACCTTCCATGGGTGCCTGGCTTAGCAATATCTCGCTGAAATACAAATTCTGGGCGGTCAATGCGGTCGCCTTTGTCACCACCTTGCTGCTGGTGCTCTACGCGGTGCACCTCGAACAGCAGGCGCGCAACCACGCGGCCCAGGCGAACGCCCAGGCCCAGGCGCACCTGCTTGATGCCTGGCCTGCCGGAACGCCTTTGCCCAAGGTCGACTATCTCCTGGCATTCCAGCGCGACCAGATTCCTGTTCTCAACGAACAACCGCTGCCTTCGCTGGCCCAGGCCAACGGCTGGGTCGAACTCGACACCGGGCTGCTGTTTGGCGACGACCCGCTGCTGGGCGCCCAAGTGGTCCGTCGAGGTGACGGCCGACAACTCGCCGTGTTGGCCCAAGGTGTGAGCCTGAGCCAAGTGTTCGGTGAACGCTTCAGCCATTACGCCGTGGCCGTGTTCGTGTTGATGCTGGCGATGCTGGGCGCCTCGCAGCTGTTGATCCGTTTTTTGCTCAGCCAGCTCAACACGCTCAAAGACGTGATGCTGCATGTGGAAAAAACCGGTGACCTGTCCGCGCGCGTGCCTCTGGCCTGCGAGGACGAAGTGGGCCAGATGGCGGCGGCGTTCAACGCCATGCAGGCCGGTTATCAACGGGTGGTCGACACCGTAGCCAGCACCGCCCGGCAGCTGGACAGTGGTGCGGCGCGCCTGGCGTCGAGCATGAACGATGTTCGCCACGGCATGCTCGGCCAGCAAAGCGAAACCGATCAGGCGGCCACGGCGATCAACGAAATGTCCGCCACGGTTTATCACATCGCCCAGCATGCCGGCGCCACCCGCGACCTGTCGAAAACCGCCGACACCCTGGCCGGCAACGGTCACGAAGTGGTCGCCCGGGTGCAACAGTCGATCACCGGGTTGTCTTCGGGTGTGCAACAGACGGCCGAAATGATCCAGCGCCTGGCCGAAGACAGCCAGAAGATCAATGGCGTGGTCAGTGTGATCCACAGCATCGCCGAACAGACCAATCTGCTGGCCCTGAACGCGGCCATTGAAGCCGCACGGGCCGGGGAAATGGGCCGAGGCTTTGCCGTGGTGGCCGACGAAGTGCGTAACCTGGCCAAGCGAGTCCAGACCTCCACGGACGAAATCACCACCATGGTTTCGGCCCTGCAAGCCGGGACCCGGGACGCGGTGGACTTCATGCAGGAGAGTTCGCTCAAGGCCGACGATTGCGTGCAACAGGCCCGCGAGGCCGGTGACGCGTTGGCACAGATCACCGCAGCGGTGGCGCAAATGCGCGAAAGCAACACCCAGATCGCTGTCGCGGCCGAACAGCAAAGCCATGTCGCCGAGGAAATGAACCGGGCGGTGGTGAGTATTCGCAACGTGACCGAAAACACCGTGCGCCAAACCGTCGACTCAGCCACCACCAGCCATGAACTGGCGACGTTGGCGGGCGAGTTGAGCAAGGCGATTGGGCAGTTGAAACTGTAGAACACTGGCTTGCCCGAGTTTCCCCTTGCCACAACAGCAAACTGTATGGCCACCTATCGCTTCGATAGCCAACCGCCATTCGCCGCCCCACCCGACCGGACCTATCCTTGGATTATTCAGCTTCATTCAAGGAACAGCATCATGGGCAAACGTCATCCCAACCTTCCCGCCTGGCAATGGCGCGCCTACCCAGACAATCATCGGCACCCCACCAACCTGGTGTTGCACCTGATTGCCGTGCCGCTGTTCATCATCGCGTTTCTGCTGATTGCGTCGGGGGTGTTCAGCTTGAGCCTGGGCGATATCGCCATCGGCATCATCGGCCTGCTCGCGGCACTCGGCTTGCAACGTCACGGACACAGCCTGGAGGCCCAGGCCTCCGAGCCGTTCAGCGATCGCAAGGATGCCGTGTCACGCCTGCTGGTGGAACAGTTCCTGACTTTCCCACGGTTCTTTCTCAGCGGTGGCTGGTGGCGCGCCTGGCGGGAGCGCCACCGTCACAACCGCAAGCCTTGACCGGAGCAGCCTTACCCAAAGATCGTGACCGTCTGCCGGCTCAGGGCGATCAAGCGGCCATCGGCGCTCCAGAACTTCGCGGCGACATGGCCGTAGCCGTCCTGGGCGTGCTCAATCTCGGCCAGGTACTTGCACCAGTCCAGTGTCGTGAGCTCCAGCAGCGGCTGGACGAACTCGATGGTCCAAGTGAGCGTACTGCCCGGGGCCATTTGCGTGAGGTGAGGCAATAAGGCTGGAGGCCAGGCATCGACCAAGGCCAGGATGTGGCTTTCGTTCAGCGGTTCCTCTTTCACGTCCCCGCGCAAACGCACCCAACCGCCCATGCTCCGGGACTTGTTGCCGCTGAATGGCAAGCCGCCAACGCTCCAGCGCATCGCCAGGTGCCGCATGAATTCCGGGGTCATGCCTTTGACATAAGGCAGCTCCTGGCATTGCTCCACGCTTTTGAATTCTGGCGCGGGATCGGCCTGCACCGCCACCACGGATGAGCGCGATGCACCGAAGCTGCCTTGCACCACGGTCACCACCTGGCCGTTCTGCACCGCGCGCCCCAACACCTGGCTGACTGCCTTGCCTTCACGCAATACGTCGACTTCGAAACTGACAGGCACGTCGGGTTCGACCGGGCCGACAAAGGTGATCGCCAGCGAGCGCACCGGGCGATCCGCCGGCACTTGGGCACGCATCGCCTCATATTGCAGTGCCGCCACCAACCCGCCAAAACTGGCCCGCCCCTGGCCCCATTCAGGCGCGATGCTCACCGCACCTGGCTGCCGGCGCACGGCATCGATCAAATCGGAAAAGCGCATGACGACCTCGAAAACAGGGAAAAAGATGAAGGGATCTTAACCAGCCCGTGCTGGCGGCACAGGGCTCATTCCGGCCAAAGAGACTGACAGAAAAGCCGCAGTCTTTGAATTCCCCCCAAACCAATGTGGGAGCGAGCTTGCTCGCGATAGCGGTGTATCAGTCAATCTGTACGCGAACTGATCCACCGCTATCGCGAGCAAGCTCGCTCCCACAGAGGGGAAGACCCACAGGGGATGTGCTGGGTTCAGGATTTTTCGAAGCAACTGGCAATCAGCTTGTCGAGCACCTTGTCGGACTTGGCCTCGGCCTTTTCCATCGCGGCGTGCCAGGTTGGCACACAAGCGTGCAGATCGGTTTCTTCCTTGGCCCTGGCCAGCCATTGCCAGCAATCGTGCCAGTCACCCAGCGCGGCCTGGGCGGACTTGAGCCGGGGCATGGCCGCTTCGGGCAGGCGGTCGAGTTCAGGGTAGGCTTCGATGGCGTAGCGCACGCGCTTGATCAGCAGGCGCAATCGATGGCGGTCATGGGCCGGATCACGCAGGGCTTCGCCGAGCGTCTTCCACTGTTTGTCCAGACGCTTTTCGATGCGCTTGCGCAAGCCCTTCAGCAACCCCTCACGCTGGGCGGCGCGAATGAAGCGCGGGAAGGCATCGAGGATCATCAGCAACTGCGCCAGTTCAACACTCGCGGCCACGGCGGGATAAGCCTCGGCCATTTGCAGCTGGCGTCGCCGCGCCGCCTCGGCCTGGCCATGCTGCTCCAGGTAAGCGGCCAACACTTCCTGGTCGCGCAAGGGCGTGGTCAGGGTGCCGACCGCCGAAGCAGCCGTTTCCAGCTGTTCGACGCCGGGCAACCCACGCAATGGTCGAAGCAGGCTGCGCAAACGGCGAACCGTGGTCCGCAGGTCATGCAGCGCTTCGCTGTCGGTATGGGCATTCAAGCGGGCCTGACAGGCCAACAGGCGGACTTCCAGGCCCAGTATCCGGGCCACCAGCCGATCGATCATGGACGTACTCCGTACACAGCGTTGAGCGTCAAGCCGCAAGCTACCAGTGAAAAACGATTCTGCGTCCTTCCCTTGTAGCTTGCAGTTGATTGCTTGTCGCTGCCTTTTATCGTCCGGCGCGGGACTCGCGAATGTAGAAACGCGCCTTCTCGGCTTTCTTGGCGCAGCCTTCGAACGCTTCGAATTGCTGCTGGGTCTTGGCGCCCGTCAGCAGGGACAGGGCCTTGGAGTAGCTGACGGTGCCGGCAAAACCTTCGGCCTTGGCCAGGTCCAGTTCATGCCAGGCACTGTCGAGCTGGCTGCCACAACTGTCGCGGTAAGCGGTTTTGCCTGCGCAACCGGCCAGGGCCAAAACCATCAAAGAAGCCACCAAGGGCAGGCGGATCCGGGCTTTCATCAATAACACCTCAAGTCAGGTCAACAGTCGTGCTATTAAGACGGTGGCAACGGCGAAAAGTGCCTTGCTTGACCGCGTAAATTCAAGTGTGGCCGAGCATACGCAAATGCCGCCACGGCGTGTCAAAAAACGACGCGTGCGCCACAACGATTGAGCCAAGTCGTCGATGGGTGCATTGTTGAAATCTGTTCGACAAGAGGCCGGGTCATGACAAAACGTGTCGCATTGGTATTGGGTTCGGGTGGCGCCCGGGGCTATGCCCATATCGGGGTGATCGAAGAAATCGAACGACGTGGCTACGACATTGCTTGCATCGCCGGTTGTTCCATGGGCGCGGTCGTGGGGGGGATTTATGCGGCGGGCAAGCTTGAGGAGTACCGCAACTGGATCGAAAGCCTGGATTATCTGGACGTCCTGCGCCTGGTCGACGTCAGTTTTCGCCTGGGGGCGATCCGTGGCGAAAAGGTCTTCGGGCAGATCCGCAAGATCGTCGGCGAAATCAACATTGAACAATTGCGCATCCCCTACACCGCCGTCGCGACCGACCTGACCAACCAGCAGGAAATCTGGTTCCAGGAAGGTTGCCTGCATCAGGCAATGCGCGCCTCGGCGGCGATTCCCAGCCTGTTCACGCCCGTGATGCAAGGCAACCGCATGTTGGTGGATGGCGGCCTGCTCAACCCATTGCCGATCGTGCCGGTGGTGTCGAGCCACTGCGACCTGATCATCGCGGTCAACCTCAACGCCACCAATCAGAAACAATATCGGTTACCGGTGATCCCGCGCCCCGCCGCGTTCCGGCGGCGCTTCGACACCCTGGTCAGTTCCCTGGGGTCGCGCCTGCCGTTTCGCCGCAAGCAGGCCGAGCAGCTGTTGCTGCTGGAGCAGGAAGCCTTGAAGGCCGAAGCCGCTGACATCAACCCGTGGATCGACTCGGCCGAGCCCGAAGGCCAACAACCGGCCGCCGCGCCAGAGAACGAAGGCGCACCGAAATCCGCCACCGGCTCGTTCATCATCGATAACGTCGGCCCGGCGTCGTTGCTGGATTTGATCAACCAGAGTTTCGAAGTGATGCAGACCTCGCTGGCCCAGTACAAGATCGCCGGTTACCCGCCGGATGTGCTGATCAACGTGCCAAAACGGGTGTGCCGGTTCTTCGAGTTCTACAAGGCGCCGGAGCTGATCGCGTTGGGGCGGGAGATTGCCAGCGATACTTTGGATCGGTACGAGAGCGACCAGAACTGAGAGATATCGAGTGGCTGTTCGGGCCTCTTCGCGAGCAAGCTCGCTCCCACATTGATCTGCAGTGAACCCTGTGGGAGCGAGCTTGCTCGCGATGGCGGCAGCCCTGACAACACCAGACTAAAGC
>NZ_JAHBCZ010000081.1:0-9630 GCF_019956035.1 Pseudomonas sp. A-RE-22 | reverse complement strand
ACACCACCTATTCCACCTGGACCCGCCGCACCGCCGGCGGCACGGCGAACATCGGCCGGCCCCTGAAGCACACCGCCAGCTACCTGCTCGACGCCGACCTGCAACCAGTGCCCCAAGGCGTCTCGGCAGAGCTGTACCTGAGCGGCGCGGGCATCACCCGTGGTTACCTCGGCCGCGCGGCGATGACCGCCGAAAAATACGTGCCCAATCCGTTCTCCACAACCGGCGAACGCCTGTACCGCACCGGGGACTTGAGCCGTTACCGCGCCGATGGCGTGCTCGAATACCAGGGCCGCATCGACCATCAAGTGAAGATCCGCGGCTTCCGTATCGAACTGGGAGAAATCGAAGCGCGGCTGCTGCAACAGCCCGAGGTGCGTGACGTCGCGGTCCTGGCCCAGGACGTCCCGGGCGGTCAGCAACTGGTGGCCTACGTGGTCGTCCCGACGCTGAACCTGAATGCCACCGAAGCCCAACGCGCCCTGCGCGATGAACTCAAGGCCGCCCTGCGCGAACACCTGCCGGACTACATGATCCCGGCGCACCTGCTGTTCCTCGAACAACTGCCTCTGACCCCCAACGGCAAGCTCGAGCGCAAGGCCTTGCCGGCGGTGGAGACCGGTCTGTTGCAGGCCGGTTATGTCGCCCCGGCCAGTGCACTTGAACAGCAGGTCGCGGCGATCTGGGCCCAGGTGCTCACGGTGGAACGCGTGGGTTTGAACGATCACTTCTTCGAGCTGGGCGGCCATTCGCTGCTGGCGGTCAATGCCGTCTCGCGCATGGAGCTCGAACTGGGGTTGACGCTGACCCCGCAACTGATTTTCCAGCACCCCGTCCTGGGGGAATTTGTCGCGCAACTCGACACCGGGGACGGGCCGATCGATGAACAGAAACTGAACAAGCTGGAAGCCCTGCTTGATGAAATGGAGGAAGTCTGATGGACAAGAGTGTTGCTTTGAGGATTGCCAAGCGCTTTATCACTCTGCCGCTGGACAAACGTAAGCTCTACCTGGAAAAGATGCTCGAAGAGGGCGTCTCGCCGGCCAATCTGCCGATCCCCGAGGTCCGCTCCGGGTTCGAACAGATCGCGCTGTCCTATGCCCAGGAGCGCCAGTGGTTCCTGTGGCAGATGGACCCCCACAGCTCGGCCTACCACATCCCCAGTGCCTTGCGCCTCAAAGGACGGCTGGACGTAGCGGCCCTGGAGCGCAGCTTCAACGCCCTGGTCGAGCGCCACGAGAGCTTGCGCACCACCTTCATCGAGAACGGCGAGCAGACCGTGCAGGTCATTCACCGGCAAATGCCCCTGCGCATCACGGTCGAGGCGTTGCCCGTCGGTTCGCCGCTCAGCCAGGACGACAGCATCAAGGCGTTCGTCGAGCGCGAGAGCGCGCGCCCATTCGACCTGCGCCAAGGGCCGTTGCTGCGGGTTTCGCTGTTGAACATCGCCGAGGACGACCACGTGCTGGTGCTGATCCAGCACCACATCATTTCCGATGGCTGGTCGATGCAGGTGCTGGTGGACGAACTGGTGCGCCATTACGCCGCCGACACCGCCGGCCAGTCCCTGGTCTTGCCGGAACTGACCGTGCAGTACGCCGACTATGCGATCTGGCAGCGCCACTGGCTCGAAGCCGGTGAGCGCGAGCGACAATTGGCCTATTGGGTCCAGACCCTGGGCCGCGAACAGCCGGTGCTGGAGTTGCCGCTGGATCATCCGCGCCCACCCGTGCAGAGCTTTCGTGGTGCACGCCTGGACTTGAACCTGGCGCCGGAACTGGGCGCCGCGCTCAAGCAACTGGCCCAGCGCGAAGGGGCCAGCCTGTTCATGGTGTTGCTGGCCTCGTTCCAGGCCTTGCTGCACCGCTACAGCGGCCAGCCGCAGATCCGTGTCGGCGTGCCGGTGGCCAACCGCAACCGGGTCGAAACCGAGGGCCTGATCGGCTTTTTCGTCAACACCCAGGTGCTCAGCGCCGATGTCGATGGGCAATTGCCGTTCGACCGCCTGCTCGCCCAGGTCAAGCAGTCGGCCATGGCCGCCCAGGCTCATCAGGACCTGCCGTTCGAACAGTTGATCGAGGCCCTGCAGCCGGAGCGCAGCCTCAGTCACAGCCCGATCTTCCAGGTCATGTTCAACCACCAGACCGCCAGCGACACCCAGGACCGGCAGATGCAATTGCCGCAGCTGAGCATCGAGGACCTGGTGTGGGAAGGGCACACCGCCCAGTTCGATTTGACCTTGGGCACGTATGAAACCGGGCAGGGTGTGCTCGCGGAGCTGACCTACGCCACCGATCTCTTCGAACCAAAGACCATCGAACGCCTGGCCCGTCACTGGCAGAACCTGCTGCAAGGCATCGTCGATGCACCGCAGCAACGTATCGGCGAGTTGCCGTTGCTCGATGCCACCCAGCAGCGTCTGACGCAGCAAGATTGGCACCGTATGGTTGATCATGGCTCCACGGCGTGTGTACACCAGCGCATCGCCGAACAGGCCCGCGTCAGCCCCGATGCGCTGGCGCTGACGATCGATGGGCAGGCCCTGACCTACGGGCAGTTGGATGCACGCGCCAACCAGCTCGCCCACCGCTTGATTGTCCTGGGCGTGACGCCTGACCAGCCGGTGGGGATCGCGTTGGAGCGCAGCGCCGAGATGATTATCGGCCTGCTGGCGATCCTCAAGGCCGGCGGCGCCTACGTGCCACTGGACCCGGCGTACCCTGAGGATCGCCTGGCCTACATGATCCAGGACAGCGGTATCGAACTGCTGCTGACCCAGGCCCGTTTGCAGGCTCGATTACCGATCCCGGCAACGCTCGAAACCCTGTTGCTGGATCAGCCGGATGCTGCCCTGCAGGAGGCCCCGCGCAGCTGCCCGGCGGTGGCGCTGAGCGCCGAACACTTGGCTTACGTGATCTACACCTCCGGCTCCACCGGCAAACCCAAGGGGGTGATGGTGCGCCATGGCGCGCTGAGCAATTTCGTCTCCAGCATGATCGCCCAGCCAGGCCTCACGGCCAGCGATCGCATGCTGTCGCTGACCACCTTTTCCTTCGATATTTTTGGCTTGGAGATCTACGGGCCGCTGTCGACCGGGGCCAGCGTGGTGCTGACCGGCCAAAACGTACACCAGGATCCGCAGGCGGTGCTGGCGCTGATCGAACGGCACGACGTGACGGTGCTGCAAGCCACCCCTTCGAGCTGGCGCATGTTGCTGGATCATGAACAATCTGCGCTGCTGGCAGGTCGCACCTTCCTGTGCGGCGGCGAGGCGTTGCCCCTTGAGTTGGCGCAACGGCTGCTGGCGCTTTCACCGAAGGTCTGGAACCTCTATGGCCCGACCGAAACCACGATCTGGTCGGCGGTGCATCCGCTGAGCCCTGAAAACAGCCGTCCGTTCCTTGGCCAACCCCTGGACAACACGGCGCTGTACATCGTCGGCAGCGACCTGACGCTCAACCCGCCTGGCGCGCCGGGTGAATTGCTGATCGGTGGCGACGGACTGGCCCGCGGTTACTTCCAGCGTCCGGCCCTGACGGCCGAACGCTTTGTGCCGGACCCGTTCTCCACAACGGGCGAGCGCCTGTACCGCACCGGTGACCTGACCCGCTATCGGGCTGAAGGCGTAGTGGAGTACATCGGCCGTATCGACCATCAGGTCAAGATCCGCGGCTTGCGCATCGAACTGGGGGAAATCGAAGCGGCGCTGCTGGCCCAGGCCAGTGTGCGGGAAACCGTGGTGGTGGCTCATGAAGGCCCGACCGGCGCGCAACTGGTGGGCTATGTAGTGCCCATTGACGCAGTGCCACAAGCGGATGCCGAGGCCTCATTGCGCACCGCGCTCAAAACCGCGCTCAAGGCGCAATTGCCGGAATACATGGTGCCGGCGCATCTGCTGTTCCTCGCGCAACTGCCGTTGACGCCCAACGGCAAGGTCGATCGCAAGGCGTTGCCGGCCCCGGATGCCAGCGAGTTGCAACGTGCCTATGTGGCGCCCGGCAGTGCGCGTGAGCAACAGGTGGCGGCGATCTGGCAGGAGGTACTCAAGCTCGAGCGTGTCGGGCTTGTGGACAACTTCTTCGAGTTGGGCGGACATTCGTTGCTGGTGACCCAAGTGGTGTCGAGGGTCCGTCGGGCGCTGGATATCGAGGTGCCGTTGCGCAGTCTGTTCGAACACAGCACGTTGCAGGATTTTGTGCAGGCCCTCGACGCCGGCCACGGTGAGCAACCGTTGGCGCTGGTGCCGGTACCCCGGGACAAGCCGTTGCCATTGTCCTTTGCCCAGGAACGCCAATGGTTCCTGTGGAAAATGGACCCCGACAGCGCCGCCTACAATATTCCGACGGCGCTGCGGCTGCGCGGTGCGCTGGATACAGGCGCCCTGCGTCAAAGCTTTGCAGCGCTGCTGGAGCGTCACGAAAGTTTGCGCACCACCTTCGTCGAAGACGATGGCCGGACCTGTCAGGTGATGCGTGCCCAGGGGCAGGTCGACTTCGTCGAGCAGCGTCTGGCGGTGGATGACGAGGCCGGTATCCAGGCATTTATCGAGCAGCAGACGCAACGCCCGTTCGATCTGCTGAACGATGCGCTGTTGCGCGTCGGCCTGCTGGCGCTGAGCGAGCAAGAGCACATCCTGGTGCTGACTCTGCATCACATCGTTGCCGACGCCTGGTCGTTGCAGGTGATGGTCGATGACCTGATGAGCCTGTACTCGGCGTTCATCCAGGGCCAGTCCGCGCAGTTGCCAGCCCTGGCGGTGCAATACGCCGACTACGCCGTCTGGCAGCGGCAATGGATGGCTGCCGGTGAACGGGACCGGCAACTGGCCTACTGGACCGAACAACTGGGCGATGAACAGCCGCTGCTGGAACTGCCCACCGACCATCCGCGTCCGGCTCAGCAAAGCATGCGCGGCGCACGGTTGCCGGTCGTGCTCGATCGCGCGTTGAACGACGCCCTCAAAGCCTTGGCCCGCCGGGAAAACATCACGTTGTTCGTGCTGTTGCTCGGTTCCTTCCAAGCGTTGTTGCACCGTTACAGCGGCCAGGCCGACATTCGCGTCGGGGTGCCGATTGCCAACCGCCAGCGCCTGGAAACCGAGCGATTGATCGGGTTTTTCGTAAATACCCAGGTGCTGCGAGCCGAATTCCACAGCGACTTGACCGGCGCCGCTTTGCTGCAACAGCTCAAGCAGACGGCCATGGCGGCGCAGATGCACCAGGATCTGCCGTTCGAGCAATTGGTCGATGCCCTGCAACCGCAACGCAACCTGAGTCACAGCCCGCTGTTCCAGGCCATGTTCAACCATCGCAACGAAACCGACACGGCGTTGACAACTGCCTTGCCGGACCTGGCCATCGAGCCTATGGGTTGGGCGCAGCGCACCGCGCAGTTCGACCTGAGCCTGGACACCAGCGACAGCGCCCAAGGCCTGCACGCGGCCCTGACCTACGCCACGGATCTGTTCGAGCCGGCCACCATCGAGCGCATGGGCCAGCATTGGCTCAACCTGTTGCAAGGCTTGGTGCAGGACCTGCATCGCCCTGTTGTGCAGTGGGCGCTACTGGACGCTGACGAACGTCGGCGCATGCTGGTGGAGTGGAACGCCACGGCAGTCCAATACCCGCTCGATCGCAGTGTGCACAGCTTGATCGAAGAGCAGGTGTCGCGGACCCCGGACGCCCCGGCGCTGGTTTTCGGCGAGCAACGCCTGACCTACACCGAGCTCAACGCCCGGGCCAACCGGTTGGCGCATCGGTTGATCGATCAGGGTGTCGGCCCGGATGTGCTGGTGGGTATCGCCGTCGAGCGTTCCGTGGAAATGGTCCTGGGGCTGTTGGCGATTCTCAAGGCCGGCGGTGCCTACGTACCGTTGGACCCTGAATATCCACGGGATCGCCTGGCCTATATGTTCGACGACAGTGGCATCGGCCTGCTGTTGACCCAGCGCCATCTACTGGACGCGTTGCCCGTTCCGGAGGCCATTCGCTGTCTGGTGCTGGATCAGCCCGAGGACGGGCTGCAAGCAGGTCGCGATGCCAATCCGTGCGTCGACGTTGACGCTGAAAACCTGGCCTACGTGATCTACACCTCCGGTTCCACCGGCAAGCCCAAGGGCGCGGGCAATCGTCATTCGGCCCTGGTCAATCGGCTGTGCTGGATGCAGCAGGCCTATGGGCTCGATGCCACGGACAGCGTGCTGCAAAAAACGCCTTTCAGTTTCGACGTATCGGTGTGGGAGTTCTTCTGGCCGCTGCTGACCGGCGCGACGCTGGTGGTGGCCGCGCCGGGCGCTCATCGCGACCCGACGCAACTGATCGAGCTGATCACCGCGCAGCGCATCACCACGTTGCACTTCGTGCCGTCGATGTTGCAGGCGTTTGTGCAAGACCCACACGTGGCCCAATGCACCAGCCTGAAGCGGATCGTGTGCAGCGGCGAAGCCCTGCCGGTGGATGCGCAGCAGCAGGTGTTCGCCAAACTGCCGAACGCCAGCCTGTACAACCTCTACGGTCCGACCGAGGCAGCCATCGACGTCACCCATTGGACCTGTGTCCAGGACGGTCGCGACAGCGTGCCGATCGGCCAGCCGATTGCCAACCTGGGTACTTACGTCCTGGACGATGAATTGTCGCCCGTGCCGGTCGGTGTGACGGGCGAGCTGTACCTGGCGGGCGAGGGCCTGGCCCGGGGTTACCATCGACGCGCGGCGCTGACCGCCGAACGCTTCGTGACCGGCCCCTTCGGCACGGGGCAGCGGCTGTATCGCACCGGTGACCTGGCGCGCTATCGCACCGATGGCGTGATTGAATACGCCGGGCGCATGGACCATCAGGTGAAAATCCGTGGCCTGCGCATTGAGCTGGGGGAAATCGAAGTGCGCCTGGCCGAGCACGCCGAGGTGCGCGAAACCGTCGTCATCGCCCAGGACGGCACCTTGCTGGTGGCCTACCTGGTGCCAGCCCGCGCTGAACTGCTGAGCGCCGAAGACACCGTCCGCCAGGCGCTGCAAGGTCGCCTCAAGGACCATTTGAGCCAGTCCTTGCCCGACTACATGGTGCCGCAGCACTGGGTGTGGCTGGAAAAAATGCCCGTCAGCCCCAACGGCAAACTGGAACGCAAGGCACTGCCCAAAGCCGATATCAGCGCCAGCCCCAAGGCTTACATCGCACCGATCACCGTCCTCGAACAGACCCTGGCCGCGATCTGGCAAAGCGTGCTCGGCCGCGAGCAAGTGGGGGTGGGTGACAACTTCTTCGAGCTGGGGGGCGATTCGATTATCTCGATCCAGATGGTCAGCCGGGCGCGGCAGGCCGGGATTCATTTCAGTCCCAAGGATCTGTTCGTCCACCAGACCATCCAGGGGCTCGCCAGCGTGGCGAACCAGGGGGACAGCGGCCCGGGCATCGACCAGGGCCCGGTGACGGGCGACGCGGTGTTGCTGCCGTTCCAGCAACTGTTTTTCGAACAGGACATGGCCGAGCCGCATCACTGGAACCAATCGGTGCTGCTCAAAGGGCTGCGGCCAGTGGACGCCGCTCATCTGGAGCAGGCGTTGCAGGCATTGGTTGCCCACCACGATGCCTTGCGCCTGGCCTTCACCCGTGAGAACGACGCCTGGACCGCTCGCCATCAAAGCCTCGCCGAGCAACAGGGGCTTTGGCAACGCTCACCGCTGTTGTGGACCGCCGAGGTGGCAGATGCTGCGGCGCTTGAACGGTTGGTCGAACAAGCCCAGCGCAGTCTCGAACTGCAGAACGGCGCACTGTTGCGCGGGGTCTTGGCGAGCCTGGCCGATGGCAGCCAGCGGCTGTTGCTGGTGATCCATCACTTGGTGGTAGACGGAGTGTCGTGGCGCATTCTGCTGGAAGACCTGCAACAGGCTTATCAACAACTGCAGGCCGGCCAGGCCCTGAAACTGCCCGCCAAGACCAGTGCCACCCAGGCTTGGGCGCAACGGTTGCAGGGGCATGCCGGCAGTGCGGCGTTACAGGCTCAAATAGCCTATTGGCAAGGGCAACTGCAGGACGCTCGCGCCGATTTGCCTTGCGACCGGCCCGAGGGCGAACTGCGCAGGTGCCATGGGGCGCAGGTTCAGACGCGGCTGGATAAAAACCAGACCCGACAACTCTTGCAGCAAGCGCCGGCGGCCTACCGCACCCAGGTCAACGATCTGTTGTTGACGGCTCTGGCCCGGGTGATTGGCCGCTGGTCCGGCGACGCCTCGACCTTGATTCAGCTGGAGGGGCACGGCCGTGAGGCGTTGTTCGATGACCTGGATCTGAGTCGTAGCGTCGGCTGGTTCACCAGCCTGTTCCCGGTACGCTTGACCCCGGCCGTCACCGCAGGGGATTCGCTCAAGGCGATCAAGGAGCAATTGCGGGCGATACCCGACAAAGGGCTCGGATTCGGTGCGCTGCGCTACCTGGGGGATGAGCAGACCCGTCGTACCCTCCAGGCGTTGCCTGTGCCACGCATTACCTTCAACTACCTGGGCCAGTTCGACAGCGGATTCGCCGATGATGCCGATGGCTTGTTTATCCCGGCCAGCGAATCGGCGGGCGCACCACAGAGCCCGCTGGCGCCGCTGGACAACTGGTTGACCCTCAATGGCAGTGTCTACGCCGGCGAACTGAGTATCGACTGGACGTTCAGCACGCAGATGTTCGACGAATCGACGATCCAGACGCTGGCCCTGGACTATGGCCGAGAGTTGCAGGCCCTGATCGAGCACTGCTGTCAGGCACCGCACCAAGGCTTCACGCCGTCGGACTTCCCGCTGGCCGGGTTGACCCAGGCTGAGCTGGACGCGTTGCCACTGGCGCCCCGGCAAGTCGAAGACATTTATCCGTTGTCGCCCATGCAGCAAGGCATGCTGTTCCATACGTTGTATGAGCAACAGGCCGGCAGCTACATCAATCAGCTGCGGGTGGATGTCGAAGGGTTGGACGTCGAGCGCTTCCGCCAGGCCTGGCAGGCGGCCATGGACGCCCATGAAGTGCTGCGCAGCAGTTTCGTCTGGGAAGGTGAGTTCAAGCGTGCCCTGCAGGTCGTGCACAAACAGCTGGACGTTGCCTTCCTGTTCCATGACTGGCGCGCCAGTGCGCAACTGTCCCAGGACCTCGACTCCCTTGCCCTGGCGCAGCGCCAGCAGGGTTTCGAACTGGAGTCGGCGCCCTTGCTGCGCCTGGTAGTGACACGCGTGGCAGAGGACCGCTACCACTTGATCTACACCTGCCATCACATCCTGATGGACGGCTGGAGCAACTCGCAATTACTCGGCGAAGTGCTGCAACGCTACAGCGGCCAACCTGTCGTCGCATCGGGCAGCCGCTACCGGGACTACATCGCCTGGCTGCAACGCCAGGATGCGGTGGCCAGCGAAGCGTTCTGGACGCCTTTGCTGCAACGCTTGGAGGCCCCGACGCGGCTGGCCGATGTCATTGCACCACCGGCCCAGGCCGGTACCGGTTATGGCGACCATGTGCAGATCCTGGACGAGACGCTGACCCGACGCCTGGAAGCCTTCGCCCGTGCCTCGAAAGTCACCGTCAACACGCTGGTGCAGGCCGCGTGGCTGCTGCTGTTGCAGCGTTACACCGGCAAAGACACCGTGGCTTTTGGCGCGAC
>NZ_JAHBCZ010000080.1:0-9830 GCF_019956035.1 Pseudomonas sp. A-RE-22 | reverse complement strand
CGGCGACAGCGGCGGCTACTGGCGCAACGACCTGCGCTGGAGTCGCCCGGTGACGCTGGAGTGGCTGCGCCCGGTGTTCGGCGAATACGGCACCAGCCTCGGTTATGACCAGGGCGTGATTCGTGGCGATCGCTACAACGGCGACCAGCACGGGCGCATGTCGAGCAACTCGCTGGAGCTGTTCGCCCGTGGTGAGCACCTGAGCGCCAGCGTCACTTTCGCCCATTCCCTGGAACGTCCGGATGCCCTGACCGAGCGCGAAGCGCCGATCTACTTCCGCGTGGATGTATCCATCTAATTTCTGCTGTAACGAGACCTGTTCATGGACGACCGCCAACACGCCTTCCTGGCCCGCCAGCCTTCTGCTGCCCTGCAAACCCGCGACGCCTTCTGGGGCATGCCCAAGCGCGGCCTGGCGTTCCTGCTGGCCAACGTCATGCTCTGGCAACCGCTGTGGGCCCAGGCGGACGGCATCGTGGTCAGCGCCCCGGGCACCAGCCTCGGCCAGGCCGGCAACGGCGTACCGGTGGTCAACATCGCCAAGCCCAATGGCAGCGGTCTGTCTCACAACCAGTTCAAGGACTACAACGTCGGCAGCAACGGCGTGATCCTCAACAACGCCACCGCCCGCACGCAGTCCACGCAACTGGCCGGAATTATCCTCGGCAACCCGAACCTCCAGGGTTCAGCCGCCACCACCATCCTCAACGAAGTCAACGGCGGCAACCCCAGCCAGTTGCGCGGCTACACCGAGGTGGCGGGACAGTCGGCCCACGTCATCGTCGCCAACCCTTACGGCATCACCTGCAACGGCTGCGGCTTTATCAACAGTCCGAAAGTGACCTTGAGCACCGGCAAACCGATGGTGGAAAACGGCCAGTTGAGTCGCTATCAGGTGGACCAGGGCAGCGTCACGATTGAAGGCGCTGGCCTGAACGCCAATAACGTCGATCACTTCGAAATCATTACCCGCAGCGCCAAGATCAACGCCGAGATCCAGGCCAAGAACCTGACCATCGTCGCCGGGCGCAATGACGTCAATGCCGACACCCTCAACGCCACCGCCCGTGCTGACGACGGCAGTGCGAAACCCGAACTGGCTATCGATTCCTCGGCCTTGGGCGGTATGTACGCAGGCACCATCAAGTTGGTGGGCACCGAGGCCGGCGTCGGCGTGAAGCTGGACGGCAAACTCATCGCCAGCGGCGGCGACATCCAGCTCGATGCCAATGGTCATTTGAGCATGGTCGATACTTCGGCCACGGTCGCGGTCAATGTCAAGGCGGCGAGCCTCGATGCGCGGGGAGCGGTCTATGCCGGCACGACCCTGAACGCCCAGACCCAGGGCAATCTGACTAACCAACAAACCCTCGCGGCGCGGGATGGCATCACGCTGAACGCGGGTGGGCAGTTGAGCAACAACGGCATTATTGAAGCCGGGGTGAACGCGGATAACACGCGCAATGCTTCGGGGGATGTGAGCGTTACTGCGAATACGCTCGATAACCACGGTAAGAGCATCGTTGCCAGTCGTAACCTGACGGCCAATGTGGCGCAGGCGTTGAATAACCAGGGCGGGACCCTGAGTGCCGGGCAAACCGCTACGGTCAACGCCGGGACGCTGGATAACCAGAATAAAGGCCGCGTGTTGAGCAGCGGTGCGCTGAACATCACCGCCGATAAGCTGCTCAACGCCCAAGGCGTAGTCAGCAGCAATGGCAACCTGACGGCCAATATCGGGCAGTTGAACAACAGCAGCGGCGGACTCAACAGCTTGAGTAACGTCACGTTGCGCGTTGTCTCGCTGGATAACGTGGCAGGTCTGGTGGCGGCCGGCCAAGGGCTCGACATCAACGCCAGCGGCCAGGTGAACAACCGGAGTGGGCGCCTTTCCGCCAGCAAAAGCGTTCAGTTGACCGCTGCGTCACTGGACAACGCGGCAGGCCGATTGCTCAGCGACGGAGCGCTCACCGCCAGCATCTCGACGCAGTTACTCAATCAGGCCGGGTTGTTGTCATCGGCTGGCCTGTTGACCCTCAACGCAGCCAGCCTGGACAACAGCGGCGGCAACCTGGGCAGCGATGCGGACCTGAGCGTAAACGTCGGCGGCACGCTGACCAACCTCGATGGCGAGATTTCCAGCGCGGGCCTGACCCGGCTCAGCGCGATGGCCCTGAATAACAGCAACGGCCAGGTACTGGGCGACAGCGCCTTGAGCATTGATCTTGGCGACGCGCTGGACAACCGCAAAGGCGTGCTCGGCTCGGGCAAAGTTGTGGATATCAAGGCGGCCAGCCTGAACAACAGCAACGGCGGCCAATTGATCAGCGACGGCACCCTGAGCGCGCGCATCAGCGGTTTGCTGGACAATCAGAACCAAGGCCAAGTGGTTGCCAAAGGCGTAATTGACCTGCAAACCGGCAGCCTCTACAACCGCAGTGGTCGCCTGGCCGGCAACGACCTGCTGACCTTGCACAGCGATTCGCTCGACAACCGTGGCGGGAGCATCCGCGCCGACAAGGCGCTGCAATTGACGGTCGATCAGCTGGATAACCGTGATAACGGCATCATCACGGGCAAAAGCAGCGTCAACTTCGAAGGCTCGCGCCTGGACAACAGCGCGGGTCTGCTGACCAGCGTTGGCCCGCTGACGTTGAAGGCCGCTGAAGTGCAGAACGGCCTCGGTCGTATCTCCAGCCAAACCGACCTCACCGCCGTGATCGATACCCTGCAACAACAGGGCGGTTCGCTGGTGGCCCAAGGCAATTTGAGCCTGACCGGCAAGACGCTCGATAACCGCAACGGCGGTTTGGTCGGCACCACAAAAGCGCTGGATATGCAGGTCGGGCAGATCGACAACCGCGCGGGCGAACTCTCCGCAGGTCTTGGCCTTAAGGTGGGCGGCCAGCGCCTGGACAACAGCGAGGGTGGCAAACTCATCGCCGGCACTGACCTGGAAGCGACAGTCGCTGAGCTGATCAACCAGAGCAAAGGGCTGCTCCATGCCCAAGGCCAAATGACCCTGAGCGGCACCACGCTGGACAACAGCGAAGGCGTGCTCAACAGCCTCAACGGCCTGGTGATCACCCTCGATAACGCACTGTTGAACAACAAAGGCTTGATCAGCAGTGAAGGCGAGTTGAGTGTCGACGCAGGCAGCCTCGATAACACCGCGGGCAGCCTGAGCAGCGCCGCTCTGTTGTCGATCATCAGTGCTGGCGCGTTGATCAACCAGGGGGGCTCCATCAGCACCGACGCCGCGTTGACCCTCGAAAGCGCCAGCCTGGACAACAGCCAAAAGGGCCTGATCTCGGGCAAGGCCGCGACCCAGGTCTCCACCGGCGCCCTCAACAACAGCCAGGGCGGGCGCCTGACCTCGGGCACTACGCTCACGCTCAACGCCACGCAGGTGAACAACGCCGCAGGCCGTATTGCCAGCAGCCTAGCCCTGACCGCGTCGGTCACCGGGCTGGATCAACAGCAAGGTGAACTGTTCAGCAACACCGGCCTGAGCCTGGACCTGAACCACGGTCAGTTGAACAACCAGGGCGGTTTGATCAACGCCTCGGGTGCGTTGCTGCTGAGCAACCTCAAGGACGTCAACAACCAGGGCGGGGAAATCTCCAGCCAGCAAGCGTTCACTCTGTTGGCGCAAAACCTGGATAACAGTGGCGGGAAATTGCTGAGTAACCAGGGCTTGGTGCTCAGAGTTGCCCAAGTGCTGAACAACGTTCGAGGTGCCATCTCGGCGGCCTCGGTGGACAGTCGCAGCGACAGCCTGGACAACCGCGATGGCCTGATCAGCAGCCGTGACCGCCTCGACCTGAATGTTGCAACCGTGCTCGACAACCAGCGCGGCTCGTTGATTGCCGATGGTGCGCTGCTGCTGGTTGCCGATCACCTGGACAACCGTGCCGGGAATATCGCCGGCAAGACCGGGCTCGATGCCACCCTCGACAGCTTCGATAACCGCCAGGGCACGCTGATCAGCACCGACGCCCTGACGCTGAAGGCCGCCAGCCTCGACAACCGTCAGGCCGGTTTGATCGGCGCGACAAAAGCGCTGGATCTCGACGTTGACGATCTCGACAACCGTGGCGGTGAGCTGTCGGGCAACGCAGACGTCACGCTGATCAGCCAGAATCTCGACAACAGCGACGGCGGCCAGGTATTTGCCGGGCAGTCGCTGAAACTGACGGTCGATAAGCTGCTCAACCTCACCAAGGGCCTGCTCAGTGCCAAGACTCAGCTAAGCCTCGATGGCGGGTCCCTGGACAACAGCGGCGGTTACCTGATCAGCCAGCAGAACCAGCGCATCAACCTGAGCCGCGATCTGCTCAACACCCAGGGCCAACTCAGCAGCGAAGGCACGCTGAATGTCAGCGCCGCCAATCTGACCAACACTGGCGGCAGCCTGTCCAGCGCGGCGGACCTGACCGTGCACAGCCTGGGGCGTCTGGACAATCAGGGTGGCGAACTGGTCACCGACGGCGCGTTGCTGCTCACCAGCACGGCACTGGACAATCGTCAGCAGGGCAACATCAGCGCTAAAGGCGCGGTAAACGTCACCACCGGTGCGTTCGACAACAGCCAGAAAGGACGGCTCAACAGTGGCAGCACGCTGAACCTCACCGCCGCCCAGGTCAACAACCAGGAGGGAGGTCGCATCGGCAGCCAAGGCGCGTTGACCGCGTCGGTTGCCGGCCTGGATCAACAGGGCGGTCAATTGTTCAGCAACACGTCGTTGAGCCTGGACATGAACAACGGCCAGCTCAACAACCAGAGCGGCTTGATCAACGCCCCCGGCGTGTTGCTGCTGAAAAACCTCAACGGCGTGAACAACCAGGGCGGCGAAATTTCCAGCGCCCAAGCCCTCACCCTGGCCGCTGCAAACCTCAACAACGATGGTGGCCGGCTGCTCAGCAACCAGGGCCTGACCCTGCGCATCGCCCAGGCGCTGAACAACGTCAAAGGCATGATCGGCGCAGCCAGCGTCGATACCCACGCCCAAAGCCTGAACAACAACGGCGGCACGCTCACCAGCCGTGGCAACCTCGTCCTGACGATCGATCAGCAACTGGATAACCAGGCCCAAGGTCTCATCAGCGCCGCGCAGTTGCTCACGCTCAACAGCGGCGACCTGAACAACCAGGGCGGCAGCGTGCTGGCGGGCGGAACCTTGCTTCTCAATGCCATGGCGCTTAACAACGGCGCCAACGGCCTGATCAATGCCCAGGGTGACCTTACGCTCACTGCCAATGCGCTGGACTCCAGCGACGGCGGCGAAGTGTCGGCCAAGGGCGATATGAACCTGACCCTCGCCGCGCTGACCCAAAACGGCGGGCGCCTGCTGGGCGATCAAGCCGTCACGCTGAACCTGGGCAACCATGACCTGAACAACCGCAATGGCCTGATCACCGCTAAAGGTCCGTTGACCATCAACGGCCTGCGCGACCTGAATAATCAGGGCGGTGAAGTTTCCAGCAGCCAGAGCTTCACCCTGGCAGGACGCATCCTCGATAACACGGGCGGCAAGCTGATCAGCAGCGACCTGCTTACCCTCAACGCCACCAGCCTGATCAATCAGAACGGCCTGATCTCTGGTTGGCAAGGGCTGCAGGTCACTGGTTCCAGTCTTGATAACCGCAACAACGGCACACTCTCCAGCCGCAATGGAGACGTCGGCGTCACCCTCAGCGGGGCACTGCTCAACAACGCTGGCGGTGCGCTGGTCGGCCAGAAAAACCTCACCGTCAGCGCCGCCAGCCTGGATAACCGTGGCGGGATTCTGTCCAGCGGCAGCGACCAGACTCTGACCGTCACCGGCGGTGTGCTGAACAACGCCCAAGGCGGCTTGATCGACAGCGGCGCGACTCTGGTCATGAAGGCCATGACCCTGGGTAACGCTGGCGGCACCGTCAACGCCCAAAACGCGCTGAACTTCACCGGCACCACACTGGACAACAATGGCGGCAACCTGATCGGCAACGCGGCCGTGACCCTGGACCTGCTCGGCGCCCTGACCAACACCAACGGCAAGGTCGCCAGCGTCGGCCCACTGCGGGTCGAGCACGCCACGCAGATCAATAACCAGGGCGGCCAGATCGCCAGCCAGGGCTTGTTGACCTTGCTCACCGGGGGATTGGATAACCGCAACCGCGGCACCGTCGCGGCCAATGATTTGTTGGTCTTGAATACCTCCGGCGCAGTCCAGAACGACGTCGATGGCTTGATCTACAGCCAGAACGGCGGCGTGGACATCGACGCGACCAGCCTTACCAACGGCAAGGGTGTAGTGCAAAGCCAAGGGGATTTGAAACTCACCGTCGATACGGACATCGATAACCAAAGCGGTCGAATCCAAGCCAAGGCCGGCGATGTGACCATAACGGGTCGCCATCTCGATAACCGTGGCGGCGTGCTCGCCAGCCTGCAAGGTTTGCTCACCACGCAACTGACCGGCGTGCTGAAAAACGGCTACGACCTGAACAACAACCGCCAAGGTGGCATCACCCAGGCCCAGCGCCTGAACCTGACCGCCCGGGGCGGCCTCGACAACTATGGCGGACGCATTTCGGCGCAAACCGGCGATGCCATCGTCGTCACCCGCAACTTCGACAACCGCAACGGCGGCCTGTACGCCAAAGGCAAGGTCAACGTCACCGGTAACGACTTCGATAACAGCGGCGACAACGACGGCCAGATCGCGGGCAGCCAGATAGACCTGGACCTGACCGGCGCGCTGAACAACCGCCTGGGTATTATTGAGAGTGACAGCACCCTGGCGGTCAAGGCGGCGAGCCTGGACAACCAGACGGGGCAGTTGCGTGCGTTGGGTAGCGGTGGCAAGACCAACTTCCAGATTGGTGGGCTGTTCGATAACCGTAACGGCACCCTGGAAACCGCCAACAGTGACCTGACCCTCAATGCCGCGAGCTTCCAGAATCTGGGCGGCAGCTTATTGCACGTAGGCAGCGGCACCTTTGATATCTCCACGGCCAACATCACCAATGCCGGTGGCAGCGTCGTTACGCGCGGCGGGCTGACGCTTACGGCCGACAACTGGACCAACAGCAGCGTGATCCAGGCGGGGCGGCTGACCGTCAACGTCAATAACCTGAGCCAGACCAGCACCGGGCAATTGTTGGCATTCACCAGTTTGGTGGGCAGTGGGGGGAACTGGAGCAACGACGGCCTGATTGCCAGTGATGGCTCCATCAGTCTCACGTTGGGCGGCAACTACGGTGGCAATGGGCGTATGTCGAGCCTTGGTGGCCTTGCCTTGACTGCCGCGCAACTGAATCTGAACGCGGCCTCCAGCATCGCCGGTGGCGGTGACTCTACGGTAAACATCGCCGGACAACTGACCAATGCCGGGCGACTGACTTCCAATGCGAACCTGACTGTTGGAGCTGGAAGCCTGAACAACACGGGTACCTTGGGTAGCGCACAATCGTTGAGGGTTAAAACTCCTTCATTGATGAACGATCATGGCCTGATTTTCAGCGGTCAGGACATGGCCCTTGAAGTTGGCAACGCGACCAACAGCTATGGCGACTTCTACAGCCTGGGTGATCTTGACGTTAAAGGCTACAACGGCGCGGCGCGGACCAGCGTCCTCGAGAATATTTCCGGGGTCATGGAAAGCGTCGAGGACATGTCTATCAATGCCACCACTCTCAACAACCGTGGTGAAAAATTCGAAGTCTCCCGCAAGTTAATCTCATCGTTCATTGCCGTGCATTGCAACGATTGCAGAGGAGATACCTATTACGTCGATTATGGGCTGCGTGAAATCTACGAAGGGTCGGTGGTCGACCAATCTCCAACGGCCAAGCTAACCGCCGGCGGTAACTTCACATTCAGTGGTGGGGATTTCCTCAACAGCCGCAGCGAAGTGACGGCGGCTCGCAACATCACTATCGCTGCCAACAACTTCAGCAATATCGGTGCAGCCGGTGGGACCATTGAGCGCACACGGATTTTCAGCGCGCCGGGGATTACCGACGGTACGCACAATCGATTTGCCCTAGGGGCGATGTGGGAGTTCAACAAGCGCAACGATAACGGGCCGCTGACGTTTCACTACATCGATAATGCCGGTCAGTTCCGTACTACCGACTACGCCATGGAGAAGTATCAACAGAAAGGTAGTGAAGAAGAGCGCATGATCTTGGTGGACAGCGTAACCAAGCAAAAACTGCTGGGGTATGGCGCATGGCATAAGCCCGAGCGTTATGAGACTTCCGAATACAACCCCAACAATCTGCTGCCTCTGCCTGCCGAACTCACCCGCTTTAACGTGAGCAGCGATGTGGAGGTTTCCCGGGACGGCGGAGCTGTTCAATCAGCAATCGTCCAGGCGGGTGGCAAAGTCAGCATCAATGCTGCGCAAACCCTTACCAACAGCGTCGTACACGAAGATTATGCGTTCAGTACGGGCGTGGACCGTCGGCAAAACACGCTTGGGGGCGGTACCGGCAAGCCGCTACTGGTGCATCTAAACAGTCAGCTACCGCCTGATCTTTCCAAGCAACAAGTCAACCCGTTGAGCTTGCCAGGCTTCGTCTTGCCGACGGGGCAAAACGGCTTGTTTCGCTTGAGCGGGCAGGGTGGGTCGGCTCAACAGGTAACCCCGACTAGCGTTGGGCCGCAAAACTGGAACATGGGCAGTGCCTCGATCGGCGCTGCCCAGCGTCAACAAAATTTGCCTGAAACTCAGGCTCGTAGCGTCCAGGTCGGTGCTGTCGCCCCGGTGGCAGCCACTGATCGGCAACTGGCCCTGATCAGTCGTCAAACCAACAACGGTAATGTGAACGCTAGTGCGCTCGATGTCAGCGCGCCCGTCGAAAACGATGGCCATTCCCTTCCGATGCCCAGCCGCAACAGCGGTTCGGGCCCCAGCGTAAATCAGACGACCAATGTCGTCCCGTTCGTGGGCAATACAGTAGCCAGTCAGACACTCGCGCGGGTTCAGGGTTTGCCGGACACCTCGTTCAAAACCAACCCACAGAAATACCTCATCGAAACCAACCCGGTGCTGACCGAGTTGAAACAGTTCATGAGCTCGGACTATTTGCTCTCCAACCTGGGTTACAACCCCGACGAGAGTCAAAAGCGCCTGGGTGACGGACTTTACGAACAACGTTTGATCCAGCAAGCGGTTGTCGCTCGCACCGGACAACGTTTCATCGACGGTCAGACCTCCGACGAGGCGATGTTCAAGTACCTGATGAACAACGCCATCGCCAGCAAGGATGTCCTCAACTTGTCGGTAGGTGTCACCCTTACGGCCAGCCCTTTCAAGGTCTTTTGGCTTTAGCGGCCTTGAGCACCCGATCCGTCGACACATGAGCATTCGCGGCTTTGCCTTCCAGCCACTCTTTGGATTTGGGCACCTTCGGGCCCCGTTTGCTCTTGGCGACGGCTTTGGGTAAGACGTTTTTCGCCAGCGTCAGTAGGTACGGGGCCAGCCCATCTTCGGGGATGGGGATCGATAAGGGCTCTGACGGCAAAGCAATCTGCATGCCCTCATATCCGCTGCGTACCTGTACCGTCAGGTGGAAAATCGATGCTTCCCAATCGTCGGGCACGGTCTGACGATGAGCCTGTTCGACGCTGCGCTTGAGCACCGCCAAGACGTTGTAAGCCAGCACCGCCGAAGCAAATCCCAGCAGGGCCGCCTTAGGGTTGCCCAAGGTTCGGATTTCACTGTCCAGCACCGATTCCAGGCGCTGGAACATCCCTTCGATGCTCCAGCGACGGCGGTACAAGTCGGCGATTTGCTGCGCACTGATCGAGTCGGGCAAGTTGCTCCAGAACAACAGCCT
>NZ_JAHBCZ010000079.1:0-10875 GCF_019956035.1 Pseudomonas sp. A-RE-22 | reverse complement strand
AGTGGAGAGGTGAGTGGCAGCATGGGCTCCCACACGTGCTTTAAGCACTTCGGGCGTTCAGCTTGCCGCCCACCGCTCTCACCTTCAGTCTAATCGCAGCGCAAGACACAAGCGGGCTTGCTCGCGAAAGCGGAGTGTCAGTCAGCATCTCGGTGGCCGTCATGCCACTATCGCGAGCAAGCTCGCTCCCACAGGGGGGGCGGGGTTTAGATCCCCTGCGGAATCTCTTCCCCACCCAACGCTTCAACCAGCGCCGGCAGGAACTCGCCGAACGTCAACATCATCAGCGTGAAGCTGGCGTCCAGTTGGCCGAGGGCTTCGTCGCCACCGTCCTGCTCTGCCTGGTCCTGCAGCAGGTCTTCGAACTTCAGGCGCTTGACCACCATCTTGTCGTCGAGCATGAAGGACAGCTTGTCCTGCCAGGCCAGGGACAGTTGCGTGACGACCTTGCCGGTGTTCAGGTGCAGCTGGATTTCGTCGCTGGTCAGGTCCTGACGCTTGCAGCGCACGATGCCGCCGTCTTCGTGGGTGTCGCGCAGTTCGCATTCATCGAGCACGAAGAAATCGTCCGCGGCTTTCTGGGTCTTGACCCAGTCGGTCATGGTAGCGGTCGGGGCCATTTTTACCGTCAGTGGACGTACCGGCAGCGAGCCGATGACTTCGCGCAGGGTAGACAGCAGGTCTTCAGCGCGTTTCGGGCTGGCCGAGTTCACCAGGATCAGGCCCTGTTTCGGCGCGATGGCGGCAAAAGTGGACGAACGACGGATGAACGCACGCGGCAGGAACGCCTGGATGATTTCATCCTTGAGCTGGTCCCGTTCCTTTTTATAGACCTTGCGCATTTGCTCGGCTTCGATCTCTTCGACCTTTTCCTTCAGGGCATCGCGTACGACGCTACCCGGCAAGATGCGTTCTTCCTTGCGTGCGGCGATCAGCAGGAAGTCCTGGCTGACGTGCACCAGCGGTGCGTCTTCGCCTTTGCCAAACGGTGCGACGAAACCGTAAGTGGTCAACTCCTGGCTTGCACATGGACGCGCCAGTTTGCTGGCCAGTGCAGTTTCCAACGCCTCGGCATCAAAAGGCAGATCTTGGGTCAGGCGATAGATAAGCAGGTTTTTGAACCACATGGGGTGAGTCTCTCCTTTATACAAAGGGGGGCATTATTCTCTTCGCAGCGCCATAGGCCAACCCTTCGCTAAGCCTTTGGAAGGCCTGAAAAAATTAATTTAAAAAGTGCTTGCCAGCTTAAAGAGTGCTCCGTAGAATGCGCGCCACACCGAAAGCGAAGGGTGATTAGCTCAGCTGGGAGAGCGTCTGCCTTACAAGCAGAATGTCGGCGGTTCGATCCCGTCATCACCCACCATTCGTTCAACGTGTTACGCGCAGCGGTAGTTCAGTCGGTTAGAATACCGGCCTGTCACGCCGGGGGTCGCGGGTTCGAGTCCCGTCCGCTGCGCCATATTCGGTTACCTGGAACACTGAACGCCAGGTCACCACGGAAAGCCCGCTAACGCGGGCTTTTTGCTGTTTGCAGTTCCTGTGGTGTGCGTTGCTCATGTTTTTTTTGCTGAATTTGCTAATTAAATCAGCACGTTATAAAAAACTGTGAGAGAATGCGCCCCGCATCGAAAGTGAAGGGTGATTAGCTCAGCTGGGAGAGCGTCTGCCTTACAAGCAGAATGTCGGCGGTTCGATCCCGTCATCACCCACCAA
The DNA here is from genome assembly GCF_019956035.1 of Pseudomonas sp. A-RE-22. Classification (NCBI taxonomy): domain Bacteria; kingdom Pseudomonadati; phylum Pseudomonadota; class Gammaproteobacteria; order Pseudomonadales; family Pseudomonadaceae; genus Pseudomonas; species Pseudomonas sp. A-RE-22. The sequence continues at coordinate 9,162 of NZ_JAHBCZ010000079.1, read as the reverse complement.
ACTTTCAGTGTTACGCGCAGCGGTAGTTCAGTCGGTTAGAATACCGGCCTGTCACGCCGGGGGTCGCGGGTTCGAGTCCCGTCCGCTGCGCCATATTTGGTTATCTGGAATGCTGAACGCCAGGTGGCTACTAGAAACGACGCTTTTCCTTTACGAGGGAAAAGCGTCGTTTTTTTTTGGCTCTCTTTTTTGTGTGTATATCCGTCGCTGCGGTTACGGCTACTTATGGTTCCGCCCTTACGGCGGGTCACTTTTGAAGAGCCCGGGAGCCGGCCCAGTCAGAGCGGAACCGTCAGCAGCCGTTACCGAAATAACGGATATACACACCAACCCATCGTCTACAGCTCAGCATTCCGCCGATGACGATAATCGCTGACCGCCTCATACACCGCCTTACGCAAGCGATTGATCCCACCAATAGGCCGATGCGCCTCAATGCCGAACCAAGGATTGAACGACTGATTATCACAAGCCAGATTTAACTTGGGCGTATCAAAATCCTGAGCCGGAACCTTGATCCGCGCCACGGTCTCGAACGGCGCATCACTTTCCTGCCACTCAATACTGGTGTCTTCAATGGGCATGTACTTGCTCGGATCCTGACGCTGGATCTGCAAGACAAAACACGCCGGCACCCGGTCCGTGGATAACTGCTGATTCAATGCGCTACGCAAGAAGTTCGGCAGGTCCTGATTCTGGGGAGGCAGGGTATAGCTCGGGCAACTGTCCGGGTCCGGTGCGACGCGAAACTTGGCGTTGGCTTCGCCGAATTTGTAAGGCGATACCGAGAAATACGTGGTCTGGGTCGGGCTGGCCGGGGGCGGTGAGAGGGTCGCCAGGGCGATGAATAAATGCCGGATCTGCCAGCTGCGCGGATCGAGGCTTGGAAGGAAAGCCATCGCCTTCTTCCCGTCAGCCTGGGCGGCCACATTCTGACGATATTCAGCGACATCGCTGACGAAGAAGTTCGGATGGTTGAACATCACGAAATCCTGCTCACCCTGTGATTGCCGGTCAGCGAGCAGTTGCTTGCCCGGTGCGTTCATCAGCTTGATCGCCATCCCGCGGGCATCGCGCAGGCTGTCGAACTGCGGATAGGCGTTGCCGTTGGACAGGCGAATCGTCGCCTGCCAGACCTTCCCCGGCTCGGCGAATACACCTTGGCGCAACGGTGCCGGCAGGTCGCTCGGCACCTGGACTTCGGCCATGACACAGCCGTGGGCCTTGGCATGGGCATCGCGCAGGTAACGCGTACTTTCGCGGTGCTGATCGACGATGCGAATAGCGGTCTGGATGATGTCCTGGGTCATGGCCGCTTCGCCGGGCGCCACCTGTTCCTTGTCCGGGACCGGTCCCTTGTGTTGCCAGGCAAACCAGGCTGTGGACAGTGCCCAGCCGAGCAACCCGATGCCCAGCAGCCACAGGAGCGTCTTGCCCAAAAAGGCACCGAGGCGCAGCCAGAGCGTGATCAACATTGAAACTTCCTTTTACCTGTGGGGTTCATCATTACAGTTGCGACTCCAGTGGCCCGCCCAGCACCTTTAAATACTCCAGCAAGGCCCAGCGTTCCTGCGGTTGCAGCAAGCGGCCAATGACGCCATTACCTCGCTCGCCCGCGCGGAATTCATGGCCGCTGTTGTGGTTGCCGGTAATGCGGGTATCGAAGAGAAAACCGTTGGTAAAGGCTTCGGTGCGATAGCCCAGGTGGCGCGGGTCGTATTCGAAGTTGCCTTTATAGAACGTGGTCGCGCGCTCGTCCTGGGGGGACAGCAATTGATAGATCGTCGGCACCGAGCCGTTGTGCAGGAACGGTGGCGTGGCCCAGACGCCCGCCAGCGGCCGGGCTTTGTAGGCGCGCAGTTCACGTACGCCGATGGGCAGGCCAAAACCGTCCAGGGCAGGGCGCTCGGCGGGGGTGACACCGGCGTCGCGGTAAGCGCGGTTTTCGACGAACGCCGTGACGTAGGCCAGGCCTTTGGCGACCGAGAGTTGGCTCAGGTCCAGCGGTTCCGTCGGGGTCGGGTGCAGTTGCACTTCCAGCTTCGCCAACTCGGCCGGATCCCACTGCAGGCTGGTCAGGTCGTAGCGGTGATCGGCGATGTTGTTGGCGGTGCCCGGGTCGGTGCCGATCATTTGCACGGGCAGCATGTGCAATTGCTGGACCGGCCTGTCGGGCCCTTGGACCACCTTGGGTACATGGCAGCCGGCGCAGTTTTCAGTGAACAGGGCCCGGCCCTTGGCCGCCAGCGGTTTGTCGATTGAACCGAGCAGCGCTTCCGGCCACGCAGGCGGCTTGAGCAGTTGCAGGGTCTCTTCGATCTTGTTCAAGTCGCGTACACGCACGCTGGAGGGGTAGCGCGCATCGCCCTGCAGCGGTTTGCCTTGGGCGTCGAAGAAATTCAGCGTGGCGCCGACCCCCAGCGCCTCACCGACGTTGCGGGCCATCGGTTGCTGGGCCGATCCGTTCCACTGCACCCAGTCGAACGTCCATATATCCCACAACTGCGGGTAGTCCACGGGGGCGTTGGCCACCCGGTAGTTTTGCGGCGAAATGGCGTCGCCGAAGCTGGCATTGGCGATGCGACCGAAGGCGTCGGTACGGCCGGGCCCTTCTTCGGTGGGGTAGAGGCCGCGATGGGTGTCGTTCCAGGCCACCCGCAGGAACGTGTCCAGGGAGATTTTGAAGGCCTTGCGCAATTCCTCGTGGCGGACGTCGTAGTCCTTGCCCAGCACTTGGCGGGCGAAGCGCTCGAACTTCCAAGGGTTGTAGTAGGTAGACGCCAGACTGGCGACTAATGCTTGTCCGAAACTGCCGCCGCGTAATGTAGGAACACTGGAAGGCAGCACGTGTTGAGCCGAGCCGCCGTCGATCCGTATCGCCTGACCCTTGAAGCGCAGTTCACCGGTATGACAGGCTGCGCAGGTGATATCCAGGAACTGTTCGGTGCTGCCCGGGTTCTGGTGCCGGGCGAAGCCCACCGGCAAGTTGCCGGGATTGGCCGACGAGGCTTTCTGCGCCGGATCGACCAGGAACCCAAAGCGTGCCAGGTACTCAGGCGAAGCGAAGCGTTGTTGCGAAAACGGTAATTCGAGGGCAGTGAACCAGTCGTAGCGCAGGCCTTTGACCTGGGTGCCCTGGGGCGTGAAGTAATACGTCTGGCGCTCGGCGGCAGTCCATTGGTCGAGGTAATTCACCTGTTCGACGGGCGTGTAGAACGGCAGGCGAGGATTGGCGACGTAATAAACCACCACGGCCACGACAATAATCAGCAGCGCGAGGAGCAGCAAGAAGATGCGAGAGAGAAGGCGCACGGTAACGTCCTTGTTTTTTTGATAAGCCCTTATGCCTCAGTGCTGCGCGGCGGGCAAGTGGCCATTACCCCTGGCCTGTAGGGGAGCGGCAATTTGTCCCTGTACGTAACAGATGACAGATGCTTCATTCGTACAGGCTTAAAAAGCGTTTGCGGACCTGAACTTATCATTACTTTGTGGCTCACATGCCGGTAGCCATTGGTCGTGGCCGCCTGATAAGCTCGCGGCTTTATTCGATTGCCCTTTAGGCGCATGAACAAGGAAATAGCATGAAACAGCATCGGTTGGCAGCGGCGGTGGCCCTGGTAGGCCTGGTACTCGCGGGTTGCGACTCGCAGACCAGCGTAGAGCTGAAGACCCCGGCGCAGAAAGCTTCCTACGGTATTGGCCTGAACATGGGCAAGAGCCTGGCTCAGGAAGGCATGGATGACCTGGACTCCAAAGCGGTCGCCCAGGGCATCGAAGATGCCGTCGGCAAGAAAGAACAGAAGCTGAAAGACGAAGAACTGGTCGAAGCCTTTGCCGCGCTGCAAAAGCGTGCAGAAGAGCGCATGGCCAAGATGAGCGAAGAGTCGGCAGCCGCCGGCAAGAAGTTCCTCGAAGAAAACGGCAAGAAAGCCGGCGTCACCACCACTGCTTCCGGCCTGCAGTACGAAGTGGTCAAGAAAGCCGACGGTCCACAGCCTAAGCCGACCGACGTAGTGACCGTTCACTACACCGGCAAGCTGACCAACGGCACCGTGTTCGACAGCTCCGTTGAACGTGGCAGCCCGATCGACCTGCCGGTCAGCGGCGTGATCCCGGGTTGGGTCGAAGGCCTGCAACTGATGCACGTCGGCGAGAAGTACAAGCTGTACATCCCGAGCGACCTGGCCTATGGCGCCCAGAGCCCGAGCCCGGCCATCCCGGCCAACTCGGTCCTGGTGTTCGACCTGGAACTGCTGGCGATCAAGGATCCGGCAAAAGAAGACGCAGCCAAGTAATCGCGTCTGCTATAACGACAACGCCTCGCTTATGCGGGGCGTTGTCGCATCTGGGCCGCGGCAAAATGGCAAAAAAACCGAACGCGCGATGCAGGGTATAGTCATAGGCAATACAGGCGCTGTGCTAGACGCAGTCAGCCGGTCAAGTCAATGAAATATTGGGTTTTTTTATGTGAGTAAAAAACGCCCGATCTAAGCCGGGCCCTTATGAAACGGGGGCTTCAGCGGTGAAATGCAGCTCTGTTCACAAGGTTATCCACAATTTGTGTGGATAACATTTCAGTGGGAGAAAAAATGAAGGCCCCGTGGAATTTTGCGCGATTTCTGCCCTTGGCAGGCCGCCTGCTGGCCCGCGGTCGATTGCCGACGTTGCTGTTCGCCGTCGCCAGCAAAGGTGCCCGGGAGGGCGGACGGCTGGGCAAGCTCAAGGAGGACCTGCGGTTGTTACAGGCCTTGTGCCTGGCCTACTGGCGGGGCGAATACCGCGCTGTCAGCGCCAAGTCGATGCTGTCGGTGGTGGCAGGGCTCATGTATTTCCTCAGCCCCCTGGATGCGATTCCAGATATCTTGCCAATGTTTGGCATGATCGACGATATCGCCGTGCTGGCCTGGGTCATGAAAACCCTCGACGTTGAACTCGAGGCTTTCCGTGCCTGGCGTTATCGGCAATCGCCCGAGAAGCTTGCCCGGGTCGAAAGGCTTCCCGATACCCCGGAACAACTTCAACTCCAAGGCCAGAAAAAGCCCTGACCCCCTGAGAATTCATCACCCCGCGACCTTAGCCAGCATTTAGGATTACACTTCCAAGAAAAAAGGCTGACTCGCTAAGTGTTGTTGTCCTACGGGGTAGACATGGATATTCAAATAATCACACGTGACGGAGAGCCCGAATACGCGGTTTTGCCGTGGGATCAGTACCAGTCGTTGTTGAAGGCAGCAGGCATCGATCAAGCTCCGCCGCGCGAAGCGACAGTCCGTCACGCGGCGGCACCGGGCCAGGTTCTCCCTGGACTGGATCAATTACGCAGTTTACGCGAAGGGAAGGGCATCGCCATCGAGGCGCTGGCCCGCACGGTAGGTATCAGCCCGTCTTATCTGGCCTTGATCGAGAGCGGCGAGCGTCAGCCCGATGCCGCGATTCGGCGTAGTCTGGCCTGGGAGTTGACGGTTCCGGGTTGGAGGGAAGAATCGTGAGCGTACGCATCAGTCGGCAGCATTGGGATGGGTTGTTGGGTGAGTTGGACCAGGCGCGCCGCCAGCGCCATTTATTGACTTACCGCGCCTTGTTGGAGCGTCTGCAACTGCCCAGCCCGGCCATGCAGACCTTGACTGCGGCCCTTGAGCACCTGGCGGCGCTGGACGCCCGGGCGGAGCAGCCGCTGCGCAGTTCATTGGTGATCAGCCAGGGCGCCAGTCGGTTGCCGCGCACGGGTTTCTTTGAGTGCGTAGAACGCCTGGGCCGCTTTTCCGGGCCATCCGATGGCGTGGCCGCTGCTTCCTGGCACGCTTCAGAAGTGGTTCGGGTATTTGAATACGAGTACCCCGAGTCGGCGGAGGCCTGAGTGCTCTGGCGACTCAAGGCGCGGGCCGGTTACTGGCTGGCGCGTCGGTTGTTTCATTGGTCCTGGTTCGTCCGCCAGCCGCGTGGCTGGGCCTGGCTCGAGGGGCAGTTCTCCCGCATGGCGAACTTGGGCGACGTCGGTGCGCAGAGCTTCTATGGGCACATCCTCACGTTTCGCGGCCAAGGGCTGGGTGCCCGTGAAGAAGGAATTCGCCTGCTGCGGCTGGCGGCATTGGCCGGTGATGGCAAGGCCGCCTACCAAGTTGGCGTGATCAGCCTGGCCGGCACAGCCAGCAAGGCGCCGGACCCGGTTGAAGCGGCGCGTTGGTGGACCTTGGCGGCGAAAGCCGGGCATCCGCTGGCCGAAATCAAGCTCAAATCACTTGAAGCTCGCGATATCTAGGGTTATCCACAGGCGATTCGTTGTGCAGGTCAGACGAATTTAGCGAATCGCCCTACGTACTCTGTCTCCTTCCCCTGACTTAATTCCCCTGTCATCCCCGGCAAAGTCTCGCGCTCCCTGAGTACTGCGAGACGTCTGCCCATGTTCGACCGTTTTTTCCTGCCGGCCCCTGAGCGAGCCCTGTCCTGATGGATCAGGTGAGCCGAATCGAGCAGGAACTCGACAGCTTCAAAGGCACCCTTTCGGCCTACCGCGAGCAGCTCGAGCGCTGGTACAGCCGAGCAGCGGACCGGGCCAGTCATGTCGCTGACCTGCCGTCGCTGATGGGCATGGAGCGGCTGATCCGCTTTGGCGACAGCACCACCGCTGTCAGCATCGGTGACGATGACTTCCTCTCCACGGTCGTCCAGTGCCCCAAGGGCGGGCCGATGACGATCGAGAGCAAGTTCGAGTCGGTGTACGACATCCCGCTGGGCGACATCGCGGTGGATGTGGTGGACGTGGCCAGCGGCGAGGTCACGCCGGTCACCCTGGATGCCCAGGGCCTGGGGACCTTCCTGGGTGAGGCAGGCAAGTCCTATCGGGTTCATGTCCAGGGCGAGGTGTCCGCCAAGCAAATCGCGAATCTGTTTTCTTCCTACGATGGCCTGACCACCGATCTGACGGACTGGTTGCGCGGTGAGTGGCAGGGTTTCAAGCCGCGATGGGCACAACAATCGCTGTCGACTTCGGCGGCGGCGGTGGGGAACGGGCTGCTCGCCGGTAGTTGGGCGGCGATTGAAAGTGTTTGGGACAGCATCAGCTTGCTCTCGGACATTCTTAAGGACCCTGGTCAGTTTGTTGATCGGTTGGGCGAAAGCGCCAAGCAACTGGAGGACCTGGCGGAAAAAACACCGCTGGTGATGGCCAAGCTGCAACTGCTGGCCAGCGACGAAGCGGCGCTGTGCCTGTTGGTGCGCACCGCCAGTCTCTGGTTGGAGATGTTGCCGCCCAGTGAGGTTGCCGGGGAAACGGCCGAAGCCCTGTCGAGGGTGACAGTGCAGTTGTTGATCGACCTGTTGATTGGTGTCGTCCTGACCTTCACCGGTGCGGGTGCCGGTATCGCTTATCTGTCGATGCGCCTGGGGAATGTGGGCGTGCGCCTGCTGGGTGCCATGCAGCGTTTCATCGGGGCGATCTTCGCGGTGGTCAATGGCTTCATGACCTACGTGGACCGCTACAAATCCGTGGCGGCGCGCGGTATCGCGGCCGGGGTGAAAAAGGGCCGGATGCAACTGCGCTGGGATGCGCAGCGCAACACCACGCTGAAAAAACACGAACATCACGACGACGCCCCGGCCCAGTCGAAAAACCCCAACGGCGACAGCGCCGACACTGCGGCCCAGACCCAGACCAGCGGCTGCCCGGTGTCGATGGTCACCGGCGAAGAACTGCTGACCCTCGACGACGGCACCCTCGATGGTCGCTTGCCGTTCGTCTTCACCCGTTTGTACCGCACCAGCGCCGCCGACCTGGACGTCGGCCTCGGGCGCGGTTGGAGCCATGCCCTGGCCCATCGCTTGGAACTCGAGGGCGAGCAGGTCACCTGGGTCGACCAGGAAAACCGCCGCACGACCTTTCCGCTGCCCAGCGCCCAGCGTCCGGCGATCCACAACAGCCTGGCCCGCGCAGCGATCTACCTGGGCTCCGAGCCGGACGAACTGATCGTCGCCCAACCCGGCGAAAACGCTCCATTCCTGCACTTTCGCGACGGCCACCTGAGCGCCCTCAGCGACCGCTACGACAACCGCCTGACCATCCTGCGCAACATCCATGGCGACATCAGCCGCCTGGACAACGGCGCCGGGCGCGCCTTGCGCCTGCGTTACGAACAGCGCCACCTGATTGCCGTCGACTACCAGAGCTTCCATCCCGCCATCACCCTCGACGAAGCCTGGCGGACCGAGCAGACGCTGGTGTCCTACCGCTACGACGGACGTTTCCGACTGATCGAAGCGACCAATGCTGCCGGTGAAAGCGAGCGCTACGACTACGACGACCGGCACGTCATCCTCCAGCGACAACTGGCCGGCGGGGCAAGTTTCTACTGGGAGTGGCAAGGCGTCGGGCCGGCGTCCCGCTGCGTACGGCATTGGGCTTCGTTTGCGCAGATGGACAGCCGCTACACCTGGGGCGAAGACGGCAGCGTCACGGTCCAGCACCTGGATGGCAGCCAGGAGGTGTATGTCCACGACGAGCGGGCGCGGCTGGTGCGCAAGGTCGAGCCCGACGGTGGCGAGCACCTCAAGGCCTACGACGGACAGGGCCGGCTGATTGCCGAGCAGGACCCGTTGGGGGCGGTCAGCGAATACCGCTACGACGAGGTCGGACGGCTGGTGGCGCTGCTTCCCCCGGACGAGGCGCCGACGTCTTACGAATACCGCAACGGTTTCCTGCACACCCGTTCGTGCGGCAAGGCCGTGTGGACCTACCGGCGCAATGCCCGCGGCGACGTGATCGTCCTCATCGACCCGGATGGCCGGCGCACGGAATATGCCTACGACGCTCACGGACAACTGCTGGCGACGTATGCCCCGGACGGTGGCGAACATCGCTTCACCTGGAGTCGCCTGGGCCAACTGACCGAAGAGATCCTGCCCGACGGCGGTCGCCGCTGTTTTTCCTACGACGCCCTGGGGCGTTTGCTCAGCCGCCAGGACGAACACGGCGCGCTCACGCACTACCAATGGGACGCCGTCGGCCGACTGCTGCAGGTGACCTTGCCCAACGGTGCCATCCGGACCTGGCGCTACAACGCCTACGGCAAGGTCACCGCCGAGTGCGATGAACAAGGGCGGGTCACCCGCTACGAATACGCCGACGACCTGCACCTGGTCAGCCGCCGCCTGAACCCCGACGGCAGC
>NZ_JAHBCZ010000078.1:0-11552 GCF_019956035.1 Pseudomonas sp. A-RE-22 | reverse complement strand
GCGCGTGGAAATGGATATGGGCCAGCGCGGCCCCCGACAACACCAGGAACACCAGGCCGATCAGGCGCCAGGAGAACAGCCAGCCGCTCCACTGCCACGGCTCGTGGCGCTGGCGGAAGATCTGATAGGCCTTGATCGCCAGCAGCAGCGGGAAGATGTAGGCGAAATAGCCCAGCACCATGAACAGGATGTCGGCGCTGTAGGAACCGGCCGGACCGCCGAAGTTCTGCACGTCGTCGATCTTGCTGTTATGGCTCCAGCCCGGATCGTCCTTGCCGTAGGTCAGCAGGGCCATCATCAGGAACAGGCACAGGGCGCCGATGGCGATCAACGCACCTTCCTTGAGCCGGTAGTGCAATTGCTGGCGCCAGAGCGGAACGACTGGTTTGGGTGCTGCGGTGGATTTCTTCAAAACGCTTCTTTTCCTGCGCCAACGGCGCGTCCATCTGTTGAATGACTATAAAAAACTGCCCATGACGAGCAGGTAAAAAAGTGAATGTGCACAACCGGTACTACTTTTACCACTGTGGGGTGCATCCAGAAAACCGCAGGTGTTGCCGAAGATTTTGATCTTTAGCCCATCCTGCGTTCAAAACTCAAGCATTGTACGGGTTTGTCCGCGCCAAGGCATTGCCTGACAGCATAGCCGGATACAGGGTGTACACGCGCCAATTGGACCATGCATTCTCTTTTGTGACAAAGGCTTATGAGGTGTTTTTTATGAGCGAAGTGAAGCATTCACGCCTGATCATTCTCGGTTCCGGCCCTGCGGGGTACAGCGCTGCCGTCTATGCTGCCCGCGCCAACCTCAAACCCGTTGTCATTACCGGCCTGCAGGCCGGTGGCCAGCTCACCACCACGGTGGAAGTCGATAACTGGCCCGGCGATGTCGAAGGCCTGACGGGCCCGGTACTGATGGAACGCATGCAACGGCACGCCGAGCGCTTCGACACGCAGATCGTCTACGACCATGTCCACACCGCCAAGTTGCAACAGCGCCCATTCGAATTGATCGGCGACAGCGGCACCTACACCTGCGATGCGCTGATCATTGCCACCGGTGCCTCAGCCCAGTACCTGGGACTGCCTTCGGAAGAAAGCTTCGCCGGCAAGGGAGTTTCGGCGTGTGCGACCTGCGATGGCTTTTTCTATCGCAACCAGGTGGTGGCCGTGGTCGGCGGCGGCAATACCGCGGTCGAGGAAGCCCTGTACCTGTCGAACATCGCCAGGGAAGTGCACCTGATCCACCGTCGCGACAAGCTGCGTTCAGAGAAGATCCTGCAGGACAAACTCTTCGAAAAGGCCGCCAGCGGCAATATCAAGCTGCACTGGAACCAGAACCTGGACGAAGTCCTGGGCGACGCCAGCGGCGTGACTGGCGCGCGCCTGCGCCACAGCGAGACCGGCGAAACCAGCACCCTGTCCCTGGCCGGCGTGTTCATTGCTATCGGCCATAAACCCAATACCGAGCTGTTCCAGGGCCAGCTGAAGATGCGTGACGGCTACCTGCTCGTACGCGGCGGCAACGAAGGCAACGCCACCACGACCGATATCGAAGGCGTGTTCGCCGCCGGCGATGTGGCCGACCATGTCTATCGCCAAGCGATTACCTCCGCCGGCGCTGGCTGCATGGCCGCACTCGACGCAGAGAAGTATCTCGATGACATCCCGGCCGTTTGACGGTTAACCTTCCAGGCGGGCGCTCGCTGATGGACGAGGCCCGCCACCTGCCGCCCTCCCCTTCTACTAAGCCGGATACCAATGCTGACCTGGTTACAACGCAACACTTTCGAGTTCCCGCCACTGGCAAAAGCCATGCGCGATCCCAACGGGTTATTGGCCGCCGGTGGCGATCTATCCGCCGACAGGCTGATCCAGGCCTATCGCCATGGTTGCTTCCCATGGTTTTCCGAGGGGCAGCCGATCCTCTGGTGGTCGCCGGACCCGCGCACGGTGCTGTTTCCCGACGAACTGCACATATCCCGCAGCCTGGGCAAACTGCTGCGCAAGCAGCGCTATGAAGTGACGTTCGATCGAGATTTTGCCGCGGTCATCCAGGCCTGCGCCGCGCCGCGGGACTATGCCGAGGGCACCTGGATCACCGACGCCATGCAAACCGCTTATCTGGAACTGCACCGACGCGGTTTCGCCCATTCGGTGGAAGTGTGGGACCAAGGGGCATTGGTGGGCGGCCTGTATGGCTTGGCCATGGGCCAGCTTTTTTTTGGCGAGTCCATGTTCAGCCGGGCCGACAATGCGTCGAAATTCGGCTTCGCGAGGCTGGTCCAACACCTCAAGGCCGCCGGTTTCGTGCTGATCGACTGCCAGATGCCCACCGAGCATCTGCACAGCCTGGGCGCCCGCTCGATTCCACGGACTGAGTTTGCGGGCTATCTCAAGGCCCATCTGGATCAACCCAACCACGCAACCTGGGTTTGCTGAGCGACATTCGCGCTCGTGGCTTACACTTAAATTTAAAAGCTTATCCGAGGGTTGATCATGACCGAGTTGGCGCGCTTGAAGTTCTATGCCACTCAGCCCCACTCTTGCAGTTACCTGCCAGAGGAGCAGGCCACGACGCTGTTCCTCGACCCTAGCCAGCCCATGGATGTGCATGTCTACGCAGACCTGTCGGAAATGGGCTTTCGTCGTAGTGGCGACCATCTCTACCGGCCCCATTGCCAGCATTGCAACGCCTGCGTCCCGGCGCGCATCCCTGTGGCGCAATTTTTGCCCAATCGTCAGCAGAAACGCATTTTCAAGCGCAACGCCGACCTTCAGGTCCGCCCAGCCAAGCCGCAGTTCACTGAAGAATATTTCGACCTGTACCAGCGCTACATCGAACAACGCCATGCCGATGGCGACATGTATCCGCCCAGTCGGGATCAGTTCTCGACCTTCCTGGTACGTGATCTGCCGTTTTCCCGCTTCTACGAATTCCGCCTCGAAGGGCGCCTGGTCGCCATCGCCGTCACGGACCTGCTGCCCAATGGGCTTTCGGCGGTGTACACCTTCTACGAGCCAGACGAAGAACGGCGCAGCCTGGGGCGGTTTGCCATCCTCTGGCAAATCAACGAAGCCCGGCGCCTGGGACTGGAAGCGGTGTACCTGGGCTACTGGATCAAGAACTGCAAGAAAATGAACTACAAGACCCAATATCGCCCCATTGAACTGCTGATTAACCAGCGGTGGGTTGTCCTGAGTTAGATCCCTTCGGCTTAAAAGCTAGAACCCCTTGGCTTGAACCCCCTTTTTCGGGCACAATGCACGCCGCTTTTGCCTGGCGCAGTTGCACCGGGCCATTCACTGGATACCGAGGGCTTTACTGCATGTCGAAAGAAGACAGCTTCGAAATGGAAGGCACTGTCGTCGACACCCTGCCCAACACCATGTTTCGTGTGGAGTTGGAAAATGGGCACGTCGTAACCGCGCATATCTCCGGCAAGATGCGCAAGAACTACATTCGTATTCTTACCGGTGACAAAGTGCGCGTCGAGCTGACGCCCTATGACTTGAGCAAAGGGCGCATCACTTACCGCGCTCGCTAACAAGTCAATACAAAACGCCCGGCTGATGCCGGGCGTTTTTGTTTGTGGGAGCCAAGCTTGCTCGCTCCCACAAGGGATTGGTGTGGGGCTGGAATAGCAAAAAGGCGCCTTTCGGCGCCTTTTGCTGTGTTGCGACTAACGATCAGGCCATTTCGGCCGTGGTTTCGAAGTCGAAGGTCAGTTCGCCGTCCTTGATGTCGATGTGGACCACACCGCCATGCTCGGCCAGTTCGCCAAAGAGGATTTCCTCGGCCAGCGGACGCTTGATCTTGTCCTGGATCAAGCGAGCCATCGGCCGCGCCCCCATCGTCACATCGTAACCACCTTCTGCCAGCCAACTGCGGGCCGCATCGGTGACTTCCAGCAATACACGCTTGTCCTCGAGCTGCGCCTGAAGTTCGGTAAGGAACTTGTCCACCACGCTCTTGATGACTTCATGGCTGAGGCGACCAAACTGGATAATGGTGTCCAGGCGGTTGCGGAATTCAGGCGTGAAGCTCTTCTTGATCACTTCCATCGCATCGGACGAGTGGTCCTGATGGGTGAAACCGATCGAAGCTCGAGCCGCGGTTTCGGCCCCGGCGTTCGTGGTCATGATGATGATCACGTTGCGGAAGTCCGCCTTGCGCCCGTTGTTATCGGTGAGCGTACCGTGGTCCATGACCTGCAGGAGCAGGTTGAAGACTTCCGGATGCGCCTTCTCGATTTCATCGAGCAACAATACGCAGTGTGGCTGCTTGGTGATGGCTTCGGTCAGCAGGCCGCCCTGGTCGAAACCGACATAGCCTGGAGGCGCACCGATCAGACGCGATACGGTGTGGCGCTCCATGTACTCGGACATGTCGAAGCGAACCAGCTCGATACCCATTGCCTTGGCCAGCTGCCGCGCGGCCTCGGTCTTGCCGACACCGGTAGGACCGGCGAACAGGAACGAACCCACTGGCTTGTCTGGTGACTTGAGACCGGCGCGGGACAGCTTGATGGCGGTCGACAGCGAGTCGATGGCCGCATCCTGGCCGAACACCGTCAGCTTCAGGTCACGCTCCAGGTTACGCAGCAGCTCCTTGTCGGAACTGGTGACGTGCTTAGGCGGAATACGCGCGATTTTCGCCACGATGTCCTCGACCTGAGGCACTTCGATGCGCTTGACGCGTTTCTCCACCGGTTGCAGGCGCTGGTAGGCACCCGCCTCGTCGATGACGTCGATGGCCTTGTCCGGCATGTGCCGGTCGTTGATGTAACGCGAGGCCAGCTCAGCCGCCGCGCGCAGGGCTTCATCGCTGTATTCGATGTTGTGGTGCAGCTCGAAACGCCCTTTCAGGCCGCGCAGGATACCTATGGTGTCTTCCACCGAAGGCTCCGACACATCGACCTTCTGGAAACGCCGGGCCAGGGCACGGTCTTTCTCGAAGATCCCGCGGAATTCCTGGAACGTGGTCGAGCCGATGCAACGGATATCACCCGACGACAGCAACGGCTTGAGCAGGTTAGACGCATCCATGACCCCACCCGACGCCGCCCCGGCACCAATAATGGTGTGGATCTCGTCGATGAACAGGATCGCTTGCGGACGTTTTTTCAACTCGCCAAGCAACGCCTTGAAGCGTTTCTCGAAATCACCGCGGTATTTGGTACCGGCCAGCAAGGCACCCAGATCGAGGGAGTACACCACGCTGTTGGCCAGCAGGTCCGGCACCTGGTTGTCGACGATGCGCTTGGCCAGGCCTTCGGCGATTGCGGTCTTGCCCACGCCCGCCTCGCCCACCAGCAATGGGTTGTTCTTGCGACGCCGAGCCAGGATCTGTGCGACACGCTCGACTTCCGCTTCGCGCCCGACCAGCGGGTCAATGCGTCCCTGGCGTGCCAGTTCGTTCAGGTTGCTGGCATAGGCATCCAATGGGTTGCCTGAAGAAGAAGACTCACCGCCCTCGTCGTCCTGCATATCCTGCTCACCCTCGGAATGATCGCCATGCCCCGGCACCTTGGAGATGCCATGGGCGATGTAGTTGACGACATCGATACGCGCAACGCTCTGCTGCTTGAGCAGGAACACCGCCTGGCTTTCCTGCTCGCTGAAGATGGCAACCAGCACGTTGGCGCCGGTGACTTCACGCTTGCCCGAGCTCTGTACATGGAAGACAGCACGCTGCAGGACACGCTGGAAGCCCAGGGTTGGCTGGGTTTCGCGATCCTCGTCATGGACGGGGATCAATGGCGTGGTGGAGTCGATGAACTCCTGCAGATCATGCTTGAGTTTATCGAGGTTCGCGCCGCAGGCACGCAAAACGGTGGCGGCAGCCTCGTTATCCAATAGGGCCAGCAGCAGGTGTTCGACGGTCATGAATTCATGACGCTTCGAACGAGCCTCCTTGAAGGCAAGATTGAGGGTGACTTCGAGCTCGCGGTTTAACATAGCTTCACCTCATACCCAAGTGGTCGGCGTTAACCGTCCTTCTCGATTTCACAGAGTAGCGGATGCTGGCTTTCCCGGGCGTACTGGTTGACCTGCATGGCCTTCGTCTCGGCGATGTCGCGGGTAAACACTCCACATACTGCCCGTCCCTCTGTATGGACGGCCAGCATGACCTTGGTCGCCAGCTCGCGATTCAGGTTAAAAAACACCTCGAGCACTTCGACGACGAAATCCATCGGTGTGTAGTCATCGTTGAACAAAACCACCTTGTACATCGGTGGCGCCTGTAATGCAGGCTTTGCCTCCTGAACAGCAATGCCTGCGGAATCGTCGTCGTGTAGATCCGGGCGATCCTGATTGAATGTTAGTCGAATCTGGCTGACTGCATGCATGGAAAGAAAGGTTCGTTTAGTTGGCGAATACAGTGATGGGGGCGCTTGTGGGCGATTTCAACCACGACCACCCGGCCACCTTGACTATCGGCAAAACGGTGTTACAACCAATAGAGCCCATCGTGGGTTAAAAAGGTCCGTGGAATCTATCCTTACTTCAAGATTAGCCTGCGGATGGACTGGATGATACTCCAGTGATGGAGTGCGTTGCAGAGGGAAATGGGTTATGTCGGTCGTCAAGATGAATGGCAAGGTGAAATGGTTCAACAATGCCAAGGGCTACGGTTTCATTATCGCGGCCGGCAGGGATGATGAAGACCTTTTCGCCCATTACTCGGCCATCAACATGGAAGGCTATAAAACCCTGAAGGCCGGACAGCCTGTGACGTTCGACGTCATCCAGGGACCCAAGGGCCTGCACGCGGTCAACATCAGGGTTGTCACCGTCGAAGAAACGCCCGCCCCTGTCCAGGTCAGGGTCACCGAGACCCATTGACCGGCCGCCGCACCGGACAAATGAAAATGCCCGACTCGATCACTCGAACCGGGCATTCGCGCTGAGCGCCGATCCGCTTACATGTGCGAGATCAGGGCATCACCGAAGCCCGAAGACGACACCAGCTTGGCGCCCTCCATCAGACGTTCGAAGTCATAGGTCACGGTCTTGGCCGAAATCGCGCCGTTGGTGCCCTTGATGATCAGGTCGGCCGCTTCGGTCCAACCCATGTGACGCAGCATCATTTCCGCCGACAGGATCAGCGAGCCAGGGTTGACCTGGTCCTTGCCGGCATACTTGGGCGCGGTACCGTGGGTGGCTTCGAACATTGCCACGGTGTCGGACAGGTTGGCGCCTGGCGCAATACCGATACCACCCACTTCCGCCGCCAGGGCGTCGGACAGGTAGTCACCGTTCAGGTTCAGGGTGGCGATCACGTCATATTCGGCCGGACGCAACAGGATCTGCTGCAACATCGCATCGGCGATGGCGTCCTTGACGACGACATTCTTGCCGGTCTTCGGGTTCTTGAACTGCATCCACGGCCCGCCGTCGAGCAGGGTCGCGCCGAACTCCTCGGCCGCCACTTCGTAGGCCCATTCCTTGAAGGCACCTTCGGTGAACTTCATGATGTTGCCTTTATGCACGATGGTCAGCGAATCGCGGTCATTGTCGACAACATATTGCAAGGCCTTGCGAGCCAGGCGCTGGGTGCCTTGCTTGGAAACCGGCTTGATGCCGATGCCGCAGTCCTCGTCGAAACGGATCTTGGTCACACCCATTTCTTCTTTCAGGAACTTGATGACCTTGGTGGCTTCAGCCGAACCGGCCTTCCACTCAATGCCTGCGTAGATGTCCTCGGAGTTCTCGCGAAAGATGGTCATGTCCACGTCGCCAGGCTTCTTGACCGGGCTTGGCACGCCTTCAAACCAGCGCACCGGACGCAGGCACACGTACAGGTCGAGCTGCTGGCGCAGGGCCACGTTCAGCGAACGGATACCACCGCCCACCGGCGTGGTCAGCGGACCCTTGATGGAAACCACGTAATCCTTGACCGCGTCCAGGGTTTCCTGGGGCAGCCAGGTGTCCTGGTCGTAGACCTGAGTCGCTTTCTCACCGGCATAGACTTCCATCCAGGAAATCTTGCGCTTGCCGCCATAGGCCTTCTGAACCGCAGCGTCCACAACCTTGATCATGACCGGACTGATATCGACGCCAATGCCGTCGCCTTCGATGAAGGGGATGATCGGGTTGTCGGGAACATTAAGAGAATGGTCTGCATTGACGGTAATTTTGTCACCGACGGCTGGAACCTGAATCTTTTGATACCCCATGCTGAACTCCGTTGCTTGGATTGAACATCTGGCTGCGTTCGAGCGTACCCCACTTGAATCGGCGCGCAAACCCTACGTTAGGCTCATCCGGGGTAAAGCGTTGCAGTTCGCGGTGTACAACCCTGAAAACCAAGGGAAAAGCGCCAAACATGAGCATAGCCTGCTCCTTGGGTACTGCGACGTTTAGACCAATGGACGTGTACGGAAGTCTATGAACCATCGGCAGATTGCCAGCTACCTATGTATAATGCCGCCGCTGACCACAGGGTCACGCTGGCTGAGCGCTCTATCACAGGTCTTTCCGCCAGTTTAAAAGCCGGACCGTTACCGCGGCCCAACCGCTTGACGCTCGACTGATGCACCCAACATCACCGCGAAGAAACCTCGACATTCGGTTCACGGATGACTTTGAACGAACGCGCTTACCCGGCGCCCCTCGAGTTTCTGCGCATGCTTTAGCAAAGAAGAGAGTTAATCCGAATATGCCCACCCGCTCGAAGATCATCTATACCTTCACCGACGAAGCGCCCGCCCTCGCCACCTACTCGCTGCTGCCGATCGTCGAAGCCTTTACCGCTTCGGCCGATATCGCCGTGGAAACCCGCGATATCTCCCTCGCAGGGCGCATCCTGGCCAGCTTCCCCGAGCAACTGGGTGACAAAGCCGTAGCCGACCACCTCGCCGAACTGGGCGACCTGGCCGTTACGCCCGAAGCCAACATCATCAAGCTGCCGAACATCAGCGCCTCGGTACCGCAACTGCAGGCCGCGATCAAGGAATTGCAGGCCCAGGGCTACCCACTGCCGGACTACCCGGAAACCGTGACCAGCGACGCCGAGAAAGACGCTCGCGCCCGCTACGACAAGATCAAGGGCAGCGCCGTGAACCCGGTCCTGCGCGAAGGCAACTCCGACCGTCGCGCGCCGCTGTCGGTCAAGAACTACGCCCGCAAGCACCCGCACAAGATGGGCGCCTGGGCAGCCGACTCCAAATCCCATGTAGCCCACATGAGCACCGGTGATTTCTACGGCAGCGAAAAAGCCGCCCTGATCGACGCCGCCGGCAGCGTGAAAATCGAGCTGATCGCCCAGGATGGCACTGCCACTGTCCTGAAGGAAAAAACCACCGTACAAGCCGGTGAGATCCTCGACTGCGCCGTGATGAGCAAAAACGCCCTGCGCGACTTCATCGCCGCTGAAATCGAAGACGCCAAGCAAAAAGGCGTTCTGCTGTCGGTTCACCTCAAGGCCACCATGATGAAGGTCTCCGACCCGATCATGTTCGGCCAGATCGTTGCCGAGTTCTATAAAGACGCCCTGGCCAAGCACGCACAAGTGCTGGAGCAGATCGGCTTCAACCTGAACAACGGCATCGGCGACCTGTACGCCCGCATCAAGGCCCTGCCGGTCGAGCAGCAGGCGCAGATCGAAGCCGACATCCAGGCGGTCTACGCAGCGCGCCCATCCCTGGCGATGGTCAACTCCGACAAAGGCATCACCAACCTGCACGTGCCGAGCGACGTCATCGTCGACGCCTCGATGCCGGCCATGATCCGTGACTCCGGCAAGATGTGGGGCACCGACGGCCAACTGCACGACACCAAGGCCGTGATCCCGGATCGCTGCTACGCCACCATCTACCAGGCGGTGATCGAAGACTGCAAGCAACACGGCGCCTTCGACCCAACCACCATGGGCAGCGTGCCGAACGTTGGCCTGATGGCCAAGAAAGCCGAAGAGTACGGCTCCCACGACAAGACCTTCCAGATCAAGGTCGACGGCGTTGTCCGTGTTTCGGACAGCAACGGTCGCACCCTGCTGGAGCAGAGCGTCGAAGCTGGCGACATCTTCCGCATGTGCCAGACCAAAGACGCGCCGATCCAGGACTGGGTCAAACTGGCCGTCAACCGCGCCCGCGCCAGCAGCACCCCGGCGATCTTCTGGCTGGACCCGATGCGCGCCCATGACGGCGTCGTGATCGAGAAAGTCCAGACCTACCTGAAGGACTACGACACTGCCGGCCTGGACATCCGCATCATGTCGCCGGTCGACGCGATGAAGTTCACCCTGGCCCGCACCCGCGAAGGCAAGGACACCATCTCGGTGACCGGCAACGTACTGCGCGACTACCTGACCGACCTGTTCCCGATCATGGAACTGGGCACCAGCGCCAAGATGCTGTCGATCGTACCGCTGATGAACGGCGGTGGCCTGTTCGAAACCGGCGCTGGCGGCTCGGCCCCCAAGCACGTGCAGCAATTGCTGGAAGAAAACTTCCTGCGCTGGGATTCCCTGGGCGAGTTCCTGGCCCTGGCCGCGTCCCTCGAGCACCTGGGCGTGACTTACAACAACCCTAAAGCGCTGGTGCTGGCCAAGACCCTGGACCAGGCTACCGGTGAGTTCCTGGACCGCAACAAGTCGCCTTCGCGCAAGGTCGGCGGCATCGACAACCGCGGCAGCCACTTCTACCTGACCCTGTTCTGGGCCCAGGCACTGGCCGCTCAAGACGACGACGCAGCCCTCAAGGCTCAGTTCGCTTCCCTGGCCAAGACATTGACCGACAACGAAGAAAAAATCGTTGCCGAACTCAATGCCGTGCAAGGCAAGCCCGTGGACATCGGCGGTTACTACTTCGCCAACCCGGAGCTGACCAGCAAGGCCATGCGCCCGAGCAACACCTTCAACGCGGCGATTGCTGCACTGGTGTAAGGTTGTAGGCAGTACCACAAACCCCGGCCTAGTGCCGGGGTTTGTGTTTCTGGCATTTAGAACCCACCCCTGTGGGAGCGAGCTTGCTCGCGATTGCAATTCATCATTCAATTCAAATATTGACTGACCCACCGCTATCGCGAGCAAGCTCGCTCCCACAATAAAATCGGGGTACGGTCGGAGAGATAGGCCGGCCGTTAGGCCGCCTCGCGAGCAAGCTTTGCTCCCACAGATCTGACAGGTGTATGACCAGGAGAACCAGGCCGGCTGTTAGGCCGCCTCGCTTTTGATCTTGATCTGGGGCGCCCCGTTAACCACGATGGCCGAACGCAGGCATTGTGGAGCGGGCATCCCGGCATGGATGCCGGGATAGCCGCGCTGGGCCATGGATGGCCCTTCGCGGCGGCCCACGGAGCAATTCCGGAGAGAGGGCATGCCGAGCCTAGGCGAGGCACCGAGTGGTGGGGCATGAGCGTTTTGCTTACTTTTGACTGGGCCGGCTTCCGGGCTTCTCAAAAGTGAGCCGCTGTAAGAGCCAGCCCTTTCAAGGTCTTTTGGCTTTAGCGGCCTTGAGCACCCGATCCGTCGACACGTGAGCATTCGCGGCTTTGCCTTCCAGCCACTCTTTGGATTTGGGCACCTTCGGGCCCCGTTTGCTCTT